>UQQT01000007.1 GCA_900543395.1 uncultured Oscillospiraceae bacterium
AGCGGAAAGAGGGTGGATATAAACCTTATGAGTTCGACTCCCTTTTGCTATAATTTAATTACCCGGCAGTGATTCCTGTAATTGACGCTGAACTCCCGCGTGATCAATCGTATACGGCTGAGGATATATTAACTCTCCGACGGTAACAAAGGTAAATCCACGGTTAAGAAATTCTGTTATTATTCTTTGAAGAACAATCGCCGTACTTGCGGTTCCGGTATGAAACTGAATTATATCACCCTCACCGGCTTTATTAACTACCCTGTCATATATCTCATCCGCCGAATTGTTTCTCCAGTCGACACTGTCCACGCTCCATTGAATCACGGTCATTCCTGCCGATTCGGCAGACTCAATCGTCTTATTATCATAGCTTCCCGACGGGGCTCTGAATAAAACGGGACATTCTCCCGTAACGGATTTTACCGCGTCATTGCATTTAACTATCTCGTCATAAATTTCATTGTACGTCAAAGCTGCACAGTCTGCATGAGAAAACGAATGATTGCCTATTTCATGTCCGTTTTCGTAAATTCGTTTCAATGAATCCGGATGAGCCTTAACCCAAACACCGAGCGGAAAGAAAGTCGCCTTTATATTATATTTTTCAAGCGTAGACAAAATTGAAACTACATCCTCGTCTCCGTCTGCACAATTAAATGTCAAAGCAACTTTCTTTTCCGCAGTATCGACCTTATAAACGGGAATCTTTCTTGAAGATACATCCGCGGGATACACAAAAGTTATTCCCGCCGACAGAACAAGAATCAAAAACGCCGTTAAAACAATCAGAAGCTTTCTCCTGAATTTCAGAGTTAAATACATATTGATCACCGATATAATTATATTTCGGTTCGAATGATTTGATTCACAGACGACAAAAAAAGACGAAAACAAATCGTTTCCGCCTTTTTCTTCATTTTACCGGTAAATCAGAATACGTAAATTCTTACGCCTCTGACTCCCCATGACATACAGTCGGCATATGAATTCATATAGAGGTCGGCAACTCTGCCGCTTCCGTTCCAAACAAATCCTCCCGTATCTTCGGCTCTGCAATAACCGTAAACCACACTTCCGTCAAGAGAAACAATGTACATCATCTTTCCGTAAGGAATTACGTTCGGATCAATTGCTACCGAGCCCTGATGAGGTCTGGTTCCCGTAGCGGTTATCGAGCCTGTGCAGTACGCGCTCGCTCTGCCCTCTACGATATACGAGTAATTTTCAGGCAGCCCGTTTTCATCAAACGTTATATAATCGGGAACATCCATATCGGACATCGGAACAGCGTCCGAGTTAAGACTGATATAAGTTCTGCCTGCGCTGTATGAAATTTTTGATTTTTTCTTTTCAGCCTCTTTGATTATAGAATCCGCGTCAAGCTCAGATTTTTGATTTTTTACGGATGCCGCCGTACTCTCCTCACTGTCGTCAAAGAAATATTCAAAATCCGACGACTTCTCGCTGACTGCTTCCTGCTCTTCCTGCTGAGTGAAGTTATAGTAAACAACTCTTTTTGAATCGTAATCCGTCGAATAATTAACGGTAACTATATTATCCTGCAAGATTAAAGAGTTCTGAGCCGCCGAAGCGAGGTCAATCTCGCTCACTGTCGCATGCGACTCTATCGGACAACAGCTTATTACTGTTACAAACGAAAGTCCGATTACCGATAATGCGGAAAGCGTACGCTTAGACATTTTAGTCTTTGGCAGAGGCTGAAGATTCTTCAGTTTCTTTTTTTTCATCGTTGCGATCTCCTTTTAATGTTGTTTGCTCCGAAATTTTGATGATCAAACGTACTTTTTCTGAGTTCATACATCTTCAGGTGAAAGACACGACGTATTATATTCAAGCAATCCGCATATGTCAAGGTATCAAAAAAGAGATTTTTTAGTTAATATACACAATTGACTTTCGAACATTTGTTTTATATACGTTTTTAACAGAAAATTAAATGACATTTTTAAATATTAATTGTCATATTTTGTAATTTAATTCGTAGCATGTTACAAACGTGATTTTTATTAAGGGGAAATTATTACAAATTGTAACATTTTTATTCTTTAGCAGAAAATATTATTCGGTCTGTTGAAAGAATCTATCATTTTGATTGTTATATATATATAAATTATCCTGTTCTTTTTGCCTATATCTTTGTGCATAATTTAACGACTGTTTTTAAGTATTTTTAATATTTATTTAAGACAGTATTAAGAATCTAATAAGCCGGATAAAAGAATATTTGCAGGAAATACTGACGAACGACGCCGCAAAAACGCTTAAATAACAAGCTGAATTATATAATAGGTATATAATAAAAATATTATATTGTTTAGTTATATTAAAATATTTTATCATATATATAACCATTATGATTTATAAATGCAAAAAAAACAGCCCTCTAAAGGACTGCTTTATGAAATATGCTTTTATCTTCGTTTAACGGAGAAGTATACCACGAGAGCGACTATAACGCCTATGGTAGCAATCGAAAGAATGACAATTACAACAATAGAAGCTGTCGAGAGACTTTTTTCGTCCGCTGCTGCAGATGTAACACTCTCCGACTTTTGTGTAACCTGCGGAGCAGTAACAGCGTATGTCGAAGGAGACGTCGTCGTCTCGGGAACTGCCGAGGTTGTATTCGAATTTGTAACGGCAGGAACCGTATCGTATGTAATAACATACGTCGTGGACGCCGCACGGGCGGTTGTAGACTGCTTTGTACCGGTACTATCCGACGACGAAGTACCAGAGCCTCCGCCTATCGCGTCTTTTATCATATCAACTGCACTGTTCCAGGCTTCGGAGCCCATATCAAAAAGCTTTTGAAGATCGAACTCGGATATTACCGAACCGATATCCGTACCCGATATCTGATTCCAAAGTTCCTTTACCTGTTTGCTGAACTGACCTTCATCAATTATGCTCCCGCCGGAGCCCTGCGAATTATCGCCTGAATTACTGTTGTTATTTTTGTTTCTCTCAGCTTCCCATGCCTGGATTCTGTCCTGAATCGTCTCGGCAGAAGCCGAAAAAGCAAAACCGCACAGCAGGGTTAAAGCAAAAATAAAACAAAGAACTCTTTTAATAACGGACTTTTTCATGAATTCTCACCTTTGAAAAATGCTGAGCCGACAAAAAGCGACCATAAATAATATACAATATTTATATCGTTTTGTCAAACAAATTAAAAAGTAATTATATTACAGCGATATAAATTTTGACAGACATTATCTCAACATTGTATATTATTTTTTAACAATTATATTAAACCTTAAAATATTTAAAAATGTATTGAAAAAAATCGAACATAATGATAAAATCATTTTAAGAATTTTCTTCTTTATGAGGTAAAAAATATGAAAGTCATTGTCGTCGGATGCGGGAAAATCGGCGTGTCCGTTATCGAAAATCTTGTACTTGAAGGACACGACGTTGTAGCGATAGACAACAACGCTGAGGTTCTTGATCATATAAACAACATTTACGACATAATGAGTATCTGCGGAAACGGTGCGGACAGCGATATACTTTCGGAAGCCGGCTCGGAGGACTCAAATCTTTTTATCGCCGTTACGGGAAGCGACGAACTTAATATGATAGCATGTTTCCTTGCAAAAAAAATGGGAGCGGAGCATACCGTTGCAAGAATCAGAAATCCCGAATATAACGATTCCGGACTGAATTTTATGAGAAATCAGTTTGAACTTGACATGGCTCTGAATCCTGAACTGCTCACAGCAAAAGAGCTTCGCAATATTCTTAAACTTCCCTCCGCGACAAAGGTCGAAAACTTTTCAAAACGAAACCTTGAAATGATACAGATAAAACTGTCGTCAGATACAAAGCTTGACGGTTTGACTCTTATAAAAATGAGAGAAAAATTCAAAGCAAATTATCTTATAAATTCTGTCGAACGAGAGGGGGAAATCTTCATTCCCGACGGCAATTTTGAACTGAGACACGGCGACAAGCTCGGAATAACCGCTTCCCCCGACGAAATTGAAAAGCTTTTGAAGCTTCTCGGCCTTATGAAACGGGAAGCGAAAAACGTAATAATATTCGGCGGAAGCAGGATTTCTTTTTATCTTGCAAAACATCTTGAACAGTCAAGAGGAAACGTAACGATCCTCGAAAAAAATCCCGCAAGAGCAAAACAACTCAGCGAAGAACTCAGAAAAACATATATCATAAACGGAAACGGTATCAATCAGGATCTGCTTATAGAGGAAGGACTGCTCAATTCCGACGCGTTTGTAGCGTTAACGGGAATAGATGAGGAAAACATATTAATGTCGGTTTTTGCATCAATGCAGAAAGTTCCGACCGTCATATCTAAAATCAACAGACCCGAACTCGTTTCGCTTGCAGAAAAAATAGGCGTTGAATGTATCGTCTCACCGCAAAAAATAACTTCGGATATAATCGTACGATACGCGCGCGCCCTCGAAAATTCATTCGGAAGCAATGTTGAAACTTTATATAAGCTCATGGACGGCAGAGCGGAGGTACTCGAATTTATAGCAAAAGACGGATCAAGAACGCTTAATATTCCGCTTAAAGATATGAAATTAAAAAGAAATATACTTATAACGGGAATTATGAGAAACCGACAGACCGTAATACCTTCCGGTGCCGATCACATAGAAGCGGATGACAGAGTTATAGTTATAGCCTCCGGACAAAGACTTAACGATCTTGACGATATTCTGAAAAAATAAAGGTAGTATTATGAATCGCAGAATGTGTTTTTATATGGCGGGGCAAATGCTGAAGCTTGAAGCCGGACTTCTGACTCTGCCGATGTTTGTATCGTTATATTATAACGAAGATTGCTTTTGGGTTTATCCCGCGTCGATAGCGATCGCTCTTTTTCTCGGATTCGGACTGAATATTGTTTTCAAACCCTCGTCAAGAACGATTTACGCGCGCGAGGGCTTTGCGACAGTCGCTCTGTCATGGGTTCTTCTCTCCGCGGTCGGTGCGATCCCGTTCTTTTTATCAAGAGAAATTCCGTCGTATATAGACGCATTTTTTGAAACAGTAAGCGGTTTTACAACAACGGGTTCATCTATTTTAACGGATATTGAAGCATTAAGCAGAAGCATTTTATTCTGGCGCAGTTTTACGCACTGGATCGGCGGTATGGGAGTTCTCGTATTCATCATGGCAATAATTCCCTCTGCTTCAGACAGAACAATGCATCTCTTAAGAGCTGAAATGCCGGGTCCGACAGTCGGAAAGCTTGTTCCGAAGGCTAAGGACACCGCAAAAATTCTATATCTTATTTATATCGTAATGACAATAATACAGATAATTATTCTGTATCTCGGCGGGATGCCGTTGTTTGACAGTATCGTACTGTCGTTCGGCTCCGCGGGTACGGGCGGTTTCGGCATTAAAGCGGACAGCATAGCATCCTACTCTGTTTTTTCGCAGTGGGTTATCGCCGTTTTTATGTTTTTATTCGGAATCAATTTCAACTTATTCTATCTTGTCATAACAAAAAAATTCAAAGCACTGCTAAAAAGCGAGGAGCTTTGGACTTATACCGCGATAAGCGTATTGTCGACAATTGCAATAGCCGTAAATGTTTATCCGATTTACAAAAACGCGGTGGACTGCGCCCGTTTTGCGGCATTCCAGGTTTCGTCCGTAATGACGACAACGGGATACGCGACGGCCGATTTTAACGCATGGCCGGAATTTTCACGCGGAATACTTCTGATGCTTATTTTTATAGGAGGATGCGCAGGCTCGACGGCAGGCGGACTGAAAGTGTCGAGAGTCGTCATGCTGTTTAAAATTATGAAACGCGAGATCAGACGTATGTTACACCCCAGATCGGTTAAAGCAATCAGATTCGAGGGAAAAACGGTTGATTCTGCAACATTGAACGGCGTAAGCATTTACTTTGCGACATACATGTGCTGTATCGGAGTGTTGTTTTTAATAATAAACTTCGAGCCGTTTGACATCATAACGAATTTTACGGCGGTCGCAACCTGTTTTAACAATGTAGGCCCCGGATTCGGACTCGTAGGCCCCGCAGGAAATTTTTCGCAGTTTTCACCGTTCGCAAAGATTGTCCTTTCTGCGGCAATGCTTTTGGGCAGACTCGAAATATATCCCTTAATAATAACGGCAACACCGTCAACATGGCTGAAAAGAAAATAAAAACCTTTTCAAGTCGAAAGATAATTAATAAACATATTAAAATTTTCTTTATAATCTATTTTTCGTTTCAAGGTTTATTTAAGTCGCAGAGGTTATATTGTACTCACAGGTTAAGACAAAAGCATCTTAATCCATAGCAAAAATGCTTGCCCCCATGTTCCAACGAACATTTCATGTACATATACCTCTCTTTTTCAAACTTAACAGTTTGAAGAAAATCGACCCCTCCCCCGGGTCGGTTTTCTTTTTTGCATAAAATATGTTGCATTATTAAAAAAGATAATATACAATTAAAACAAGGAGGCGATTTAATGAATACAATTTTAGCATCAATTATGGCTTTTTAATGCTGATTCAGGCATTGCTCGGCATTGGCGGGGTTAAGGATGTCGGAGGCTTTGACAAAAACAACTGGATGAAGGATGCAGACGGCTCTGCTTTGATTTCAACACTGTCAATTCCGGGCACTCATAATTCCGGCGCATTGTACGAGCCTGTATACGGAACGGTAAAATGTCAAAGATACACGATAAACGACCAGCTTAATATGGGCGTCAGATTCCTCGATGTCAGAGCAAGCATTTCCGCAGGCAAGCTGAAAATAGCGCACGGAGCCATAAGACAAGGCAGTACGCTTAACTCTCTTTTAAACGACTGCTATAGTTTTTTAGAAAAAAATCCAAGTGAAGCTATTATTCTCAGTCTTAGAAACGAGGACGGAGAGCTTGAGAAAACAGAGAAATTCGAGCAGCTTGCTTCTAAAGAAATTAATTCGAATGCACGTCTTTGGTACACTGAAAACAGAATCCCGGCTTTAAACGAGGTTCGAGGCAAAATAGTCCTCATAAACAGATTTAACAGATATTCAAATCTCGGAATTAACGCCGCTCACGACTGGGGAAATAACTGCACATTTTCATTATATAACATTTTCAATACATATAATATATTTTTTATAAACGTTCAGGACGTTTATTCTCCGTCAACGATAGAAGAGAAAAAAGAAGCGGCATTATCATTCTTTAAGAATAATAATAAACCCGCAGAGGACATACCGGCACTTTGCATAAACTTTTTAAATGCGGTCACATCCGCGGGAAATATTCCCGAGACGTCGGCGGAAATGAACAAATTTTTCAAAGAGTATTCAAAAACGAATCCTAAGTACTTCGGATGCGTTGTATTTGATTATATAACAAGCGATCTGTGCGATATCGTTATAAACGCTAACAAGTAAAAACCAGAACAGGTTTGATTATACGTCAAACCTGTTCTGCATTTTTAAGAACGATCAATTTTAAAACTAATTGAATCGATATCTTTTATATTTTCTCCGAAAAAGAAATACGCATATCCGTCTATATTATCAAGAAATTGAGTATCTTCCTGCAACGGATCAAACTGCATTAATAAATCACCGTCATGTTCGACCTCCGACGAAGGTGTGCCGAAAAGCTTAATTCCGTCGCACGTATCGTCGGCAGATTTAAAAGACATAAGCCAATCTTTATTCAGATGAGAAAAACGCGGTTCTGTTTCGTTAAAATCATCAATTACCGTATCCGGTTCACCGTCATAATAGTAAGCCATAGCCTGATACGGATACATTTCAATATCGATAAATAAATACAGATATCCGCTGTGAGGCAGTTTGTTGTCCGTATCAAAGTCGGCGATATCCGAAAGTCTTATCTGACAAAAGAAAATAACATCGTCCGAAAACATATCAACCCATTCGCACGGAATCACAGGCGAACCGAAAAACTTACTTGCACCGAGATCATGTTTTTCGTCGGCTTTTTTTATTTCAATTGATATTGCGCTCATTTTCTGCCCTCTTTCTTTAATTCGATATCATAAAAATACCCGCCGTCAAAAGATCTCGGACGGTACCTGATTTCCTCCCCTGCTTTTATTACCCATGACTTATTATAATCGGAGTTTACGCATTGAACCGAAAGTTTAACGGTGTCGGAATTTATCTCGTCAATTGAAAAACGACGGTTTGAATTCAAAAATCCGTCAAGCAATCCGACTTTACATCCAAATTCTCTTTTTTCTGTTATGCGTTGTTTGTATACACCCGTAACACGGTTTATACCCCATGCAGTCTCCGTAATTATAAGCTTCATATTAAAAAACGTCCTCACGTGTCATTATATTGTATTTGCAACAAACAATATTTTTCGTCAGTTTTCTCTGTGTTTCTTTTTATCGTTTCACGGCATTTATATTCCCTGTCCTGAACCGTTTTACTTGACGAAACGCCGGAATAGCACATTTCACCGCCTCGTCAAAATTTCCGCGCATTTCGGCAATAAAACCTTTCTTTATTAAAATGTCGGAACAATATTCGGAATAATCTCCGAGTATATTCAATATAATAAGCATCGTCGTGTGATTCCGCCATCTGTTTTATATTACGAAATACATATAATTCATAAGCTTTCTTTACACGAAGCGAAAACATTTGAATTTTATCATAAAGCAACGGAAAACGAGCGGAAGCTCTTGCGTATTCATTAAGCCATACATTCAGTTTATCCTCGGGATTATGCCGTTTTTCAGATTAAAAACAAGCTCGGGCTTCATAATATTAACATCCTTTATTTTATCAGATAAGCCGAGAAAGAATCATATGCCGTAAATTGAGGACCGTCATAAGACGATTGATATTCTTTAAGAGTAAAAAATTCGTTTTCTCCCTCATGCAACAAATAACTTTCATCTCTGTATTTTATTAAAACCGAATTTTCATCTATTTAAACTTCAAATACATATTTCGGATTATATATACCGAAGTCGGCAAGATACTTTCCGCATTTTAAAGGTATGACAATATACCTGTTATGAATGTCCGACGGACTGCGTTCGTTCATATTTCCGATAAGACGAATCGAAACGGCTTTCCGGTTTGCCGGAAGAGAAAAAGCTATTTTATTATAAACACCGTCATATTCACTTTTATCAATCCTTAGCATTTTTTATTCCTTTTCAATGTCATAATATCATATACTTGGCAAAATGATAATTGCCGTAACGAACTAAAAAAAATAAAGTACTCTGCAAAAATATGCAAATGACTTGTGTATTAATTAGGATTTCAGTTTCCGGCCGACAGCCTGTTCGCGAACGCTGAAAAAACGGCGGTATATGCTGTCCCGTTTCATAGCACGGGCAATTTTTTTTTACCGTCGGAGAGTACAAAAACACTGCGTCCGAAAAAAATTCTCAATATTCTAATCTTTCGCATTTTGTATAGCAAAGGGAGCGGTCTCTTTTCGTAATACCGGTTTTTTTAATTATTTTTTTCATCATTATACAGCCGACAAATGCACTCTTGCCTTTTAGAAGTGAACAAAGACAATTATACCTTTGATACTCACATTGACGATATAGCAAAGGTTATCGTTGTTAGTGCAATGCCCATTTGCGGTGTGGTTTACATAGAACCCGTCATAAAGGGCGATGTAAACAGTGACGGTAAGATTACCGATGACGGCACAAGAAAAGCCCTCCGAGCTTCAGCCCGGATCGAAAATCTAAATGCGAAAGAAAAATCCGCCGCCGATATTAACGGAGCGGAAAAGTAACGGCTGACGATGCGAGGACAATTCTTCGTAAGTCAGCACGACTCGAACAAGAAAGGATTTTCACTATGAGCGGACTTCAAATCTTTACAACCGTCCTTGGCGTGGTTGGTACTCCGTGTGCTATCGTATTCAGATATATCGCTTTAAAACGAAACAATAAGAGCGATAACACCGCAGAGGGCTAAAAAGATGGCGTTTTGCTAACCGAAATCGGCTATATCAAATCGAGCCTTGACGACATCAAGCGCAAGCAAGAAAAGGAGGATGAACGGCATGTACAGGTCGATTTACGGCTTACCGTAGTTAAAGCTTTGGAAAAACAGGCACCACAGACTTGATAATTTAGGAAATAAATACGAGGGGTGAAATAACATAGATGTATTTACTTACATAACCGAGACTGCGTATATCCTTATCCCAGCATTGCTGATTATCGGTCAGATTATTAAAAATATCAAGGTAATTCCCGATAAATAGGTTCCCTTATTCTTCTGCCGTTTGGGGCTCTCGGAGCAATGGCATTAGGCGGCTAGACTTTCAACTACGCTATACAGGGCATACTGATTACCGGCACTGTTGCATACGGCAATCAGATTGTAAAACAGCTCAAGAAATAATAGAAAATAAAAGA
Source organism: uncultured Oscillospiraceae bacterium (assembly GCA_900543395.1). GTDB lineage: Bacteria > Bacillota > Clostridia > Oscillospirales > Acutalibacteraceae > CALACW01. The sequence continues at coordinate 10,411 of UQQT01000007.1, forward strand.
ACACAAACCGCTACAGAAATTTTAAAAGTTTCTGCGTCGGTTTTTTTGCATTGTTATTTATTTTACTTACAATTAGGTCTTACAAATTAAAAATTGTGTAGAATTGTAAGTTACAATATTACAAACGGTTTTTTCATTGTAAGAGAAAATGTAAGACCGAAAAACCGCACAAAATAGGAAACTTCAATGATTTTACAATCTTATATTTTTTTCTGTATTAACCGCAAAACAGGGAGTTTGAGCATAGTATTACTCCCAAACCCGCTTGTTTACGTGTGTTACGCGTGTGTGCGTGAGAATGCAAGAGAAATACCCTTGAAATTGTAAAACTTCAAGGGTATTTCTCTTATTCTACAGGTATATCAATGATAAATACATTTCGCCATACAGCAAAAGCTGTTATGTGTTCGTACCTGTGTGATATGGTGGACCATCAGGGACTCGAACCCCGGACCAACCGGTTATGAGCCGGTTGCTCTAACCAACTGAGCTAATGGTCCGTTTCACAATGCTTGTATATTATATCGTTTTATGATGCAATTGTCAAGCATATTTTTTATATTTTTTATTTATTAATACATGTTTTTGTCCATATGAGATTTAACCATAACTCTGATAGCAATGGACAGTACAATAAGAGTAACCGCCGCGCCGATATTTGCCGCGGTATTTCTCTGTTTCTTTCTCATTTTCATTCCTCCGTAATCGGAATTATACTTCCGATGTCATATATTTTTTCATCCGAAAGGTAAACGCATTTTACATTATGCAATAAGCAGAAATTCTCGATTTTTTTTCTGATTAAATCATCATATATACGCCCGGTAAAAGCGAGTATATTCCGTCCGAGTTTTCCCGCCGACCCGCCGATAAATCCGTATTCAAATCCGCCGAGTCTGACAAACCCTTTGTCAACAAGCAAAACGTCAAGCTTGTCTTTACATCCGTTATAAATCGAAATATCGTCCGTTATAACCGCATTTTCGCTGACAGGCACAACGGAACATTTCGTATACCCCTGATTAACGTTTAAAATTATAAAAGAATTCCTCATGCAATATTCTAACACATCTTTTCGTACGGTGTCAACATTGCATATCATATATTTTCCGATTATAACGCAGTTAAGCGGACAGTCATACGGGTATTTATCCGCCAGTAAAATATCGCTTTTAATTATATTCATACCGTTTATCGGCGCCGTTTCGGCTAAATAATCCGCTTCTTTAGCTATTGCCGAATTATCTCCCCCAAGAGAAAGAAAAACAAGGTCTGCATGACTTGAAATTCGGCTGTCAACGGTATTTGCCGTCCGGATTTTTATAACTTCAACGCCGTATTTATTTAAACTTCTCTGCGTCTCCTCGGACAATCCGCCCGCGATGACCGTTTTTACTTTTTTTTCGGGCAGATTCGCGTTTTCTATGTAATTCATGTAACAATTGCCTCGAACGCTTTTCTGATGGTTCTGACGCCTACTACCTGCGCCGACTGCTTTATGCTCTCGGACAGAGATTTATAATTATGATAGGGTATGACGATTCTCTTAAAGCCCATTCTGACAGCCTCGCTGACTCTCTGTTCTGCCGAACTAACCGAACGGATTTCACCTGCAAGACCGATTTCACCGAACGCTATTACGTCCTCTCTGATAACCATATCTTTAAGCGACGAAACAAGAGCGAGCGCAACGGACAAATCGGAAGCAGGTTCGTCAATTTTCATTCCGCCCGCGACATTTATGTAACAATCGGCATTGGAAAAGAAATAACCGCACCGCTTTTCAAGTACCGCAATAAGCATTGACATTCTGTTATAATCAAAGCCTGTCGACATTCTCCTCGGATTTCCGAAGCCTGTCGGAGTAACAAGCCCCTGAACCTCCGCTAAGATAGGACGGCTGCCCTCCATAACGCACGCAACGCATGTACCCGACGTATTTTTCGGTCTGCCCTCGAGCATCATTTTCGACGGATTTTCAACCTCTGACAAGCCGTTTGTTCCCATTATAAAGACGCCGACTTCGTTTGTAGAGCCGAATCTGTTCTTAACCGCCCTTAATATTCTGCATGTCAGATTCTTGTCGCCCTCGAAATAAAGAACGGTATCAACGATATGCTCCATAACCTTAGGTCCGGCAATATTTCCGTCCTTATTGACATGACCGACAATAAACATAGGGATATCGAGTCCCTTTGCCGTACGCATAAATAAATTCGTACACTCTCTGACCTGCGTAATGCTGCCCGCGGAGGACGCAACTTCGGAAATACTCATCGTCTGAATTGAATCTATAATAACGACGTCGGGCTTTTCGTTTCTGATAACCTCGCAAACATACTGCGCGTCGGTATCGCACAGAACGAAAAGATTGTCGCCGTTGACTTTAAGCCTGTCCGCTCTTAACTTAATCTGTCCGGACGATTCCTCGCCCGAAACATAGAGAACTTTTTTTGTTTTCGAAAGATTATAGCATGACTGTAAAAGGATCGTGGATTTGCCTATACCTGGGTCTCCGCCGATCAGTACGAGCGAGCCTTTAACGAGTCCCCCGCCGAGTACGCGGTTAAATTCCTTAATGCCCGTGTCATACCGTATTTCATCCGACCCAGTTATCTCGTTAAGAGTAACGACATTTGCTCTGCCGACGGGAGAATACGCGTGCTTCGACGACGAATCGGCTTTAATCTCCTCCTCCATACAATTCCATTCTGAGCAATGCGGACACTGACCGTACCATTTTGCACTTTCATATCCGCATTCGGAGCATATATAGACTGTTTTATTCTTCTGCACCATCATTGTCTCCTCCAAGATAGTTCATAATTCCGTCCGAAACAAACTGCGCAAGGCTCTGTCTGTATTCGCCGTCTGCAAGCTTTTTTGATTCCTCCGGATTGGAAAGAAATCCGCATTCGACCATAACAGACGGACGTTCGGCTTTGTATAAAAGATAAATCGAATCGCCGGAAGCCTTGATTTGTCTCGTATTATCCGGCTGTAGCCCCGAAACAACCGCGGACTGTATACAATGTGCAAGAATCATGCTCTCGTCATTGTTCGCCGAGTAAAAAACCTGCGTTCCGCTGTATTTCGTCTCCTCATAAAAATTCTGATGAATGCTGACAAGTATTGAACCGGGAGTCTCGTTTACAAGGGCAAATCTGTTATGTATATCAGATACTTTCTTTTCTCTGATGCTCGAACATCCCGGGTCTGAAATATCCGTATCGGTATTACGAACCAATAAAGTTTTAACTCCGTTTTTATTCAGAATTTCGTTTAATCTAAGTGCAATATCCAGATTTACATCCTTTTCGAGCAGACCGTCCGCCGATACGGAACCCGGGTCAACCCCGCCGTGTCCTGCGTCGATGACAACCGTTACATCCGCTCCTCGTCCGTTTACACCGAGAACGGCATTCCGGTTTATGTACATAACCGCGGATAAAAAGGAAAAAACTGCCGTCAGCATAACCGTTAAAGCTATAAGATTTTTAAGTTTCAAGCATATCACCTCATATAATGATATGCCTGACGCTTATTTGCTTATTCTAAAAAGACAAAGTCCGCCATAATAATGACGGACTCACGTGTCAAAAGGATAAAATCAACCTGCGTACTTATCCATAGCCTTGGAGAATGCCTCACCGATAGCTTTATCGAAAATACCGATTTTAACAAGCATTTTAACTACCTTAAGTACCATTTTTAAAATCCAGAATATTCCACCCATTGTACAAAACTCCTTTTAATTTTTTGTTTATATATCTATTATACACACATGTATTTAATAAATCAATACCTTTTACCGAAAAACTGAATCAGCTTTTTAAAATAATATGACTTATTTAGAGAGTTTGGTGACAGGCTCGGCAAACTCAATTCCGTGAGTGTCAACCGTGATGCTCTTTATAACAATGTCTTTTATAGGCTTATCGTTTGCATCTTTTTGAGCATCTGCTATCTTATCAACAACATCCATACCGCTCATTACTCTGCCGAACGCCGCGTACTGTCCGTCAAGATATGTAGAATCGGCCTGGCAGATAAAGAACTGACTGCCTGCGGTATCATAGCCCGAGCCTCTCGCCATGGATATGGTTCCCCTCGTATGGCTTAAATTGTTTGCGGTTCCGTTATAAGCGAACTCGCCCTTTATCGTATATCCGGGTCCTCCCGTGCCTACTCCCTTGGGATCTCCGCCCTGTATCATGAAGTTTTTGATAACGCGGTGGAATATAAGTCCGTCATAGAATCCCGAATTTGCAAGGAATATAAAATTCTCGACAGTATTCGGAGCCTTGTCATAATAGAGTTCTACGACAATTTTTCCGCCGTCTTCCATTTTGATGGTTGCCGTCGGATTCTCCTTAACGGCGATTTTTGTTTCGGGTTCCGACAGCGAACCTTTCGGCACGTCGATGGTCGAATAAATGTCAAACGTATTTTCGCCTGATTCGGGTTCTTTTGATTTATCGTCCGAATCTGACTTCGAACAGGACGCAAAAGCAAAAATCAAAATAACGGCTGATAATAACGCAATAATTCTCTTAGTCATTTGTTTCAGTCTCCTTTTTATTCTTTTCCTCAAAGCCCTCCGTACTCTCCTTCATAAACATAACTTTAATCGTCTGAAGAATGAGCTTAAAGTCAAGGAAAAACGTAAAATTATTTATGTACATTAAATCAAGTACAAGCTTGTCATACGGAGTCGTATTATACTTGCCCATTATCTGAGCAAATCCCGTAAGTCCTGCTTTAACCTTAGTTCTGTATTTAAATTCGGGCACCTGCTTCGTATACATTTCATGATGCTCGACGCGCTCGGGTCTCGGTCCTACGACGGACATATCGCCTTTTAATATATTGAAAAGCTGAGGCAGTTCGTCGAGTCTTAATTTTCGGATTACCCTGCCGACTTTTGTAATTCTCGGATCTCTGTCGGTAGTCGGAATAACCTCTCCGTTTTTCTCCGCGTCGACAATCATGCTTCTGAATTTGTAAATTTCAAAGACCTTTTCGTTAATCGTAATGCGTTTCTGTTTAAACAAAACAGGTCCGCGGTCCTCAAGCTTTATAGAGAGAGATATAATTGCAAGAAACGGTGAAAAAACTATTATTCCGATAATTGAAAGAAAAATATCGCATGCACGTTTAATAATTCTCTGTTCTTCCGTCAGTCCGGTATTACGGCAGAACAACAGCGGAGAATCAAACTGATGAATCTCCTCGGCCCCTCTTATAAATATATCCGAAATACGCGGAGGCAGATAAACGTCGATATTGTTTACGTAACAGAATTTAAGAATATCGTTTCTTTCCTTGCTCGGAACTCTGCTGATTACGACGGCTTCATAGCGTTTGATCGCCTCGTAAACCTCTTCAAGATTTCCGTCGAACAGCTCCGTATCGGGTTTTAACAATACCGATTCGCATATTAAATACTGATCCGTACGGCTTACAAGCTTATAAATAAGATCCTGCGCCTGATGATCGCCGTAGACAAGTATAACTTTCTTAGGCGGAAATATTTTATTAATAACGGCAGAAGCCGAGAAAGTCCACAATACGGAAATACAGACATTAAAAAGCGTCAGTATCAGCATCGGCAGAACCGAGACAAAAGCTCTGTGTATAAGACTTATCTGCAAATATGCGACGAAATTAACGATAAGTACGGATATACTCTGCGACAGAATAATATTAGAACGTGTATGATACCCGATTTTCAGCGCGTCGAGAATGTTAAACGTTACGATAAGTATTACCAAATAAATTGCGACAAGCAGGTCGCCGCCCGTTGCAAGCGGAGCTTTAAAAACTCTGTTATACGTACCGAACAGTACGTATGCGAACGCACCGGTCTGTAATGCCAATATAAGAACGGAAAACAACGCCTTGACAGCGTGTCCGAATTTTTTTCTTAGGGGCAATTTTTTCGCCTCCGGTCAGATTTAATCGCGTTCATTATATACTATTTTATTTCGTTAGTCAATATAAACATATAAATATTAAAAAATCACCCGGCATATAGATGTTATGTCGGGTGAAATATTCATATTAAATTAAAATCGTTATTTCTATTTCTTTTCTGAATTTTCGCCGGGGATATCTCCGATATCGGCTTCAGCCTCTTCTACAAGCTTTTCATCAACCTCGATGGTTTCGCCGGTTGAATCTGAAACTATACCCTCTGCAAGTTTCCTCGCCTCGACTTCGGCTACCATTTCCGCCTGCTTCTTCTCTGTTATTTTATAGAAGAACATAGGAACGGCGCATGCAAACATGCTTATTACACCCGAGAGAACAAGGAGGTTCCACAGAAGATCCTTGCCGTCCGCAGTAATGTAAACGCCGCTTGCGGCTTCGGGGTTGATTCCTGCCCATGAGTATGAGAAAACGCCGATAAACGCGCCGAGAGCCATACCGATTTTGTTGATAAGAGTCTGCATTGCAAAGCAGATTCCCTCGCCTCTCTCGCCTGTTTTCCATTCAAGATAATCAACGGTATCGCCTATCATAGCATAGGTGATAATATTATTAACGCCCTGGGGAATTCCGAGCAGAACAAGTCCGATTGCCGCGACGATAAGCTTCCACGTAGCGTCATAGCCTACGAAATACATAACGGTCATTACGACTCCGCCGAAAAGATGAACTGCGATATATGTCCATTTCTTCGTAAACTTCTTAGACATCCAGGGAACAAGTACGGAAGCTACAAGTCCGCCGGGAACAACCAAAAGAGTGATAAGACTGTAAAGCCCCTCGTTGTTAAGAACGTATTTTGCGAAATAAAGTCCGCCCGTATAAGTGTAAACCATTCTCGCACCGCCGAGTATACCCGAAAGGACGATAAGAAGAAGCTGTTTATTCTTGAATAACAGTTTAAGGTTGTGACCGAGCGAAGGCGGAGTTGCAGTCGTGGTGTAACGCTCCTTGGTATTCTTGAATCCGTAGTAGAACATGGGAACGGCAAGAACTACGCATACAAGTGCGCAAATAAAGTACGTCCATTTAAGTGTGTTTGCATTCTGATAAATATACTGCGGATCAACTACACCGTCGGTTTTATACTTTGCGGTAACGGCCGACGTGATAATAGGTACAAATACGGTAACGATACCTGCGCCGAGCGTGCATACGAGACGGGCAACGGTAAGAATATTGCCGCGGACAACAGTATCATTTGTCATACATGTGGAAAGTCCCCAGTAGGGAACGTCTGCTACTGTGTACACCATACTCCAGATAACGTATATTACGGAAATGATAACAAACGTAGAAGCTTTCTGTGCGGGGAGGAACGGAGCAAAGCACGCGATCGTTACGACTGCGATAGGTATTGCCATCCATTTGAGATAAGGTCTGCACTTACCCCATTTTGTACGGGTTTTGTCGACGATACTGCCCATAATCGGGTCGTTCATCGCGTCGTAAATTCTCGTACCGAGCATAAGATATGCAACCGCCATAGTGCCGGAAACGGCGCCGATTGTTACATTGCATCCGAACAACAGCGCGTCTGTCATGAAAACGGTAAGATACGAACCGATAATCGTACAGATAAGATTCTGACCGAATCCGGTTACTGAATAAGCGATAGCTTCTTTAGGCTGAACGCCCTTTCCGGGCGTTGTGCCGAAAAGCTTGTGAAGAAATTTATTCATTCACGTCATCCTTTCGTTATTTATGGATATATAATAGCACACCGCGGCAGATAATTTCAACATTTTTTTAGACTTTTGTACATTTTTTTGAATTGTTCATAAATTATATATGTATATACGATAAAAAATTGATTTTCCCTATTGCAAACTCGGGAAATATATATTATAATATATACCGTTAAATAAAGTTCAATTTCTGTCATGCGGCGTGTTGGTCCTGTGCGGCGGAGCGCCGTGAACCATGTCAGGCGGGGAACCGAGCAGCATTAAGCGGTATGCCCGTGCGTTACAGTTCGCCTGCACGCCGTGTGACAGAGGTTGAACTTTTTTTATAAATAATTTATTTTATCCTAATATTTCAATTTTTCTTTTTCGGGGAGACCGGCATGTATAAGGTACTTTACAGAAAATGGAGACCGCAGACTTTTTCGGATGTCGTAGGTCAGTCCCATATTACAGAGACGCTTATGAATGAGGTTAAGGAAAACCGTCTCGCTCACGCGTATCTGTTTACGGGTACGCGAGGAACCGGTAAAACTTCGTGCGCCAAAATTCTCTCAAAGGCTATAAACTGTCTTCACCCCGTAAACGGTAATCCCTGCAATGAATGTGAAATCTGTAAAGGAATCGACAACGGCTCCGTCATGGACGTGGTCGAAATAGACGCGGCGAGCAACAGAGGTATTGAGGATATCAGAGCGTTGAGGGACGAATCGGCTTTTTCGCCCGCGCAGGCGACATACCGCGTTTATATTATAGACGAGGTTCACATGCTTACGATAGAGGCGTTCAACGCGCTGTTAAAAACGCTCGAAGAACCGCCCGTACATGTCAAGTTTATTCTTGCGACAACAGAGGTTCAGAAGCTTCCATCCACCATACTTTCGCGCTGTCAGCGTTTTGATTTCAGAAGAATCGAATCGGAAGACATCGCGGACAGGCTTATCTACGTCTGTTCTCATGAGGACGCGGAAATCACCCGCGACGCGGCAATGCTTATAGCAAGAATTTCCGACGGCGGAATGAGAGACGCGCTCTCGCTTCTCGACAGATGTTTAAGCATTACGAGGAACGTCGACGCTTCCGTCGTAACCGACGCGGCGGGAATAATGAGCAAAAGCTATCTTCTCAACATGGCGTGCGCGTTTAAAGAACACGATTCGTCAAAGGCTCTCTCGCTTATCGACGAGCTTCACAAGTCGTCGTGCGACGCGGAGAGACTGTGTTCCGAGCTTACAAACTATTTCAGAAACATACTTATTATAAAAACGTCGAAAAAACCGCAGGATATTATAATCGCAACCGACGAGGAAATTTCGGAATTAAAAAATATTTCGGCAGAATTTTCTCCTGCAGAAATATTTAATATACTGAATATATTAAATGAAGCTTCATCCGCCGCAAAGAGAACACAGAACAAACGAATCGAAGCCGAAATGGCGGTTATCAAAATCTGCGCGCCCGGGATGAATTCCGACTCGTCCGCGCTTCTTTCGAGAATCGAAACGCTTGAAAAACAGTTAGCACAGCTGAAAGCAAATCCCGTCACAATTACTTCAAAACAACAGGACATCCGCCCTGCGGTAAGAGAACAAGCTTATATTAAACCGGTTTCAAAATCCGACGCGGGAGCGGTTTTAAAAGTTGAGCCGTCCGGCGAAACTTTACCGCTTGACAATACGCCGACAGAGACTACTCCTCTTCCGTTTGACGATATTAAGCAGGACGGCAATACTCCTCTTCCGTTCGACGATACCGAACAGGACGGCAATACTCCGCTTCCGTTTGATGATATTCCGGTTCCCGAGGAAGAATCCCTGCCGTTCGACGCAGACGCTCCGTTCTCCGACGCTGACATTCCGCCCGCGGACTCGAACAGCGGACTTCCGTTTGATTCACCGCAGACAGAGGAAAAATTCGATTTGAATTCTCTGCCGTTTGACGACGATTCGGACGAATACGAGGACGAAACCGTATTTTCCGACGAAAACGATGAAGCACTGCCGTTTGATTCTCAAGCTCCCGAACAGTCTCCCCCTCCGGCGAAACCGTCAGGCGACGACATTAAAATCTGGACAAATATTATAATGGAATGTGAACGGACATGCAAACCGCTTATAGGCATGCTGTTAAACACAACAGCCGTCATAAACGGAAACGTTATCACCGTAGACAACTACAATCATCTTCTGCCGTCGCTTTTAACGCAGAAAGTTTTTTCCGACGCGATAGAAAAAGCGGCAAAAACCGTAACGGGTATTGACTTTAGCGTCAGACTGGCGGATAATAGATAAAAGAATAAAAAATACATTTATATATTTCGGAGGTTTACAATGAAAGCAAGAATCCCCAACCAGAACCAGGGAAACATGATGCAGAAAATACAGAAAATGCAGGAGGACATGGCTCGCATACAGACCCAGGTCGAAGAAACCGAATTTACCGCAAGCGCGGGCGGCGGAGCCGTTGAAGTCACCGTTACGGGTAAGCATGAGGTCAAGGCCGTTAACATCAAACCCGAGGTCGTCGACCCCGAGGATATCGAAATGCTCGAGGATCTGCTTATAGCTTCGCTCAACGAGGCAATAAGAAAAGCAAGCGACGCTATGGATAACGAAATGGGTAAGGTCACGGGCGGATTCAACATTCCCGGCATGCCCGGCGGACTTTTCTGATAAAATATGAATTATAATGTTATTCCGCTTCAGAAACTAACGGAGCAGTTCGAACGTATGCCCGGAATAGGCAGAAAAACAGCGCAAAGACTTTCCTTTTATATCCTTTCACTGCCGAAAGAGGAAGCGAAGAAGTTTTCCGAAGCAATAAACGAAGCGGTCGAAAAAATACACAGATGCGCTCTGTGCTGTAATCTTACCGAGGACGAATTGTGTCCTATATGCTCAAGCGATTTAAGGGATAAAACAACGATCTGCGTAGTCGAGGACTCGCAGGATCTTTTGGCGATTGAAAAAACGGGAACGTACAAGGGCGTTTATCACGTTCTGCACGGCGCGATATCTCCGCTCGACGGAATCGGTCCCGATCAGCTCACCGTACGCGAACTTATTGCCCGCGTCGCAGGCGACAACGTCAAAGAAGTGATCCTTGCGACAAATTCGGACATAGAGGGCGAAGCTACGGCAATGTACATTGCAAAACTCTTAAAACCGTTTAATGTAAAAACAACGCGTCTCGCGTTCGGTATTCCCGTAGGCTCCGACTTGCAATATGCCGACGGAGTGACGCTTTCAAAAGCTTTGGAGGGCAGGCAATCTCTCTGATATTAATTTTTACAGGAGGAATAAACATGGATAACAAATACGCTATAACATACGACATCGGAACAACCGGAGTCAAGACATGCGTTTTTGAGCTTTCCGACAAGGTAACGCTTCTCGGAGCAGCCTCTGCCGGTTACAAGCTTTACATACTTCCCGACGGCGGAGCCGAACAGGATCCCGACGAGTGGTGGAATGCTATGTGCGAGACAACAAAAACGGCTCTTAAAAAAGCAAAGATAAAAGCTAAGGATATAGAAGGTATTTCGTTCTGCTCACAGATGCAGGGACTTGTACTCGTTGACAAAGAGGGTAAACCCGTACGCAGAGCGATGAGCTATATGGATCAGCGCGCGAAGGACGAGCTTAAAAAGGGCATGGCTCACGGCGTTCAGATAGCGGGAGCGAGCGTTCCCAAGCTTTTAAAATCCCTTTACTACACCGGTGCAGTTTCATCCTCCGTAAAAGACCCCGTTTGGAAATACAAATGGGTCGAGGCTCATGAACCCGAAGTTTTCGCAAAAACTCACAAATGGCTTGACGTTAAAGAAGCTCTTATCGCCAGAATGACCGGTAATTTCATTATGACCTCGGACTCTGCTTTCGGCACTCTTCTTTACGATATAAGGGACGGCAGGCATGACTGGGCTATGCCTATCGTCGACATGATAGGCGTTAAGCACGAACATCTTGCACGCATTATTAAATCGACCGACAAAGCCGGCGTACTGTCCGAAACAGCGGCAAAAGAACTCGGACTCGAACCCGGCACCGCAGTATTCGGAGGGGGCGGAGACGCTTCTCTTATCGGAGTCGGCGCAGGTGCGGTCGGTCTTCACGACACACATATTTATCAGGGAACTTCCGGCTGGGTTTCGACAGTTGTCGAAAAAAGCATGGTCGATACGTCGGCAATGATAGCGGCCATCGTCGGCGCGGACAGCAATTCGTTCAATTACTTTGCAGAACTTGAAACGGCGGGCAAATGCCTTGAATGGGTCAAGGATCATCTTGCTCTCGACGAAATCGGCATTTATCTTAAAAAAGAGCATGTCGCAGAGGGATACGAAGCACAATACACAAGCCTCTACGACTATATGTCATATATAATAAATCAAGTTCCCGCAGGAAGCAACGGCGTAATATTTACCCCTTGGCTTCACGGTAACCGCTGTCCGTTCGAGGATCCCAACGCGCGCGGAATGTTCTTTAATTTAAGTCTGGAAACAGGCAAATCCGAGCTTATCCGTTCGGTAGTCGAGGGTGTTTGCTATCATTTGAGATGGTTCCTCGAAACAGAAGAGAAAAAGACAAAAACATCCGACGCTATCCGTTTCGTAGGCGGCGGCGCGCTGTCTAAGGTAACATGTCAGATTCTTTCGGATATTCTCGGCAGAAAAATCGAAACTGTCGATAACCCGCAGAACGTCGGCGCAGTCGGCGCGGCGGTTGTCGTAGCGTGCGGACTCGGACTTATAAAGGATATAACCGAAGCTAAAAAGCTCATCCCCGCAACGGACGTTTTCTACCCCAACAAAGCAAATCACGAAAAATACAATAATTATTTCAATGTATACAAAGAGCTTTACAACTCAAACAAGAAAAATTTTGCGGCTCTCAACGGCTGAATTCGAAAGGAACCGATTAAATGATAGATATTTCAAACGCTTTTTCAATTTTATATAAGGGTATCGATCCCGAAATGAACAAATACGGTTTTACCGCTTCCGCTCCCGACGCGCTTCAAAAAGGCGAAACTCCTCTTTTTACCCGCGACAAATCAAGTTATCTTGAATATAAGGGCGATAAGGGAACTGTTCGTATTCTGTTTAATGAAAATAAATTCCGTTTTCTTTCGGGAGACGCCGACGCTTCAAGCACCGACGACAGCGATTTTAAACTCGCTTCAAGCTATCTGTTCATCCCTGACGAGTACGACGAAAAGGATGTACGCTCAATCGTAAACGAGATCGCGGAGAATCTTTACGAAACGTACAGCAAGAAAGCCATGGCGAAAAAACAGGCTTCCGACATAAAAGCACAGGCAACAGTTACGAAATCGCAGGTCAAAAGCGGTTCGCTTCTCTATGACAGCGCGACTCTTGCAGTCAGACTTTCGGCAATCTATCCCGAACTAAAGGATTATTACAAAGAAAACATTGCCGAATACGGAGAGTTTTTATGCGAAGAATTCTTCAATGACAAAGCCGCTCCGCTTATTATCAACACGATAAAGCAGAACGATCAGCAGAAAATGAAAAAGATATTCTCTGTTTTAAACGAGATATACAACGACGGCTCCAACGAGGTTCAGGACGTAATAGCGGTTACGATTCTCGGCAAGCTTAACAATGATACCGAACTTATGCACCGTATTCTCCCCTACCTCGGCGAAACCATGCTCGAACCCGTTATGCTTGTAAATAAGTATCTTTCAAAGTCGAAGAGCGCGAGAATGAGGCTCGAAAATCCGCCTAAATATAAACCTAAGAAAAAGAAAAAGTCCGGCGGTCTTATGAGTATGCTCATGGGCGGCGGTCAGGGCGGTAATATGCCCATGTAAAGGTGAAAAATCAATCAGACAGAACATAAACTGTCTGATTTTTTTCATATTCGATTCGGTTTATCGAATATGAAACACTTCACCATCTAATTGTTTAGTTTTAACAAATTTTTAAACTGTATTTGACATTGTTTTTAATCAATTAACTTTTTGTTCACATTTAATTAACCACTTTGCATACATTCACCCGTTATAATTAAATAAAAATTAAAATGGGTGTGATAATTATGTTACCTCCCGCAGGTGAAAATAACTGTTATGAATTTTTAAAACTCTGCACGAGTATATACAAGGACGTAGATATGATGCAGCATTTCTCCGTCAGATATAAAAGAAGCGAAATATTCAGGGATATCGACGCATTAAGCGGATATTTTCAAAAAAAGCTCGGACTTAAAGAGGGCGATGTTTATACAATTTTTATGCCGACTACGATTCAGGGCATCATCGCTTTTTACGCACTTAACAGCATAGGCGTTATAGTAAATTTCGTTCATCCCCTTATGTCTACGGAGTTTTTGAAAGAAACTCTCGACGACGTAAACGCTAAGGGCGTTATGGTACTCGATATCCTTTCGAAAGACCATGTAAAGACGATTAACGACAGCGGACTTCCCTGCCTTATATGCCGTTCGTCGGATTATTCCGAGGGAATAAAAAAATTCGGGACAAGCATAGGCGAGAACATAGTAAAAGCCGTTTTTCCGAAATTTAAAAATGCAGTGTACTACAAAGACGCCCTTAACGCAAATCTCACCCCCGAACCGCTTAAAAACAACTGCGACACTCCCGCCGTTTATCTCAACGGAGGCGGAACGACGGGTAAAAGCAAGACGATAAAGCTTACCTCCCGCGCAATAAACGAGCTGACTTCAAGAGTTTCGGAGATTGACGAAATCCATATTCCGGGCGAGGAAGCGGAAATAATCGTACTCCCGATGTTCCACTGCTTCGGACTCATAATTGCAATTCACATGGCGCTGTGCAACTCGGCAAGAATAATTCCGATGATGCAGTTTGACGCAAAGCTTTTCAATAAATTAATGAGAAAAAATCTGATTGTCGGCTTCGGCGGAATTCCGCTTATGTTTGAAAAGCTTATGAGAGAAAAGCATTTCGACGGTCCGTGGCTTAAAAATGTCAGAATGATGTTCTGCGGAGGCGACGATATAAGCGACGATTTTCTCGATAAATACAATTCATACTTTGAAAAATGGGGCGCTCCGGGTCGCCTGAGACAGGGATACGGACTTACGGAAATAGGCTCCGTATGCTGTACTACGACAAATACGGACTATAAACGCGGTTCCATCGGTAAACCGCTGAACGGAATCAGAGTCGAGATATGGGACGACGACCATAATGAGCTTCCCGCAGGCGAAATCGGCGAGATTGCAGTTTCAGGTCCTACCGTAATGAGCGGATATTATACAAAGGACGGACCCGAAGACCTCGGACTTTATAAAGATAAGGACGGCGTAAAATGGGTTCTTTCGGGCGATCTTGCATACAAAGACGAAGAGGGCTACCTGTTCTTCTCCGGCAGAAAGAAAAGAGTTATAATCATTTCGGGTTATAACGTTTACCCGAACGATATTGAGAAAAAAGTCGGCGAACTCGATTATATAAAGGACGTATGCGCCGTTCAGGGCTGGCAGAACGACCGTTCTATCGTAAGACTTTACGTTTCTCTTAAAAAGAACGTTGACAAAACACAGTGCGAAAACGAAATCAAAAAACTTTGCGAAGATAATTTCTCTAAATTCTATATTCCCAGGGAAATAGTATTTCTAAACGAGCTTCCGCAGACTCCGCTTATGAAAGTCGATTTCATGAAGTTAAGTCAGATGAAGCCGGGAGATCCTATATACAAATAAAATTTTAAACAGAAAATAAAGGAGATGTTCTTAACATGTTAAGGATTAACCCGATTTTATGCAAGAGCTGCGGTTACTGCATAAAATTCTGTCCGAAGCAAATCCTCAATATGGGTTCCGAACGAAACAAACGCGGATTCTTTTACCCCTCGCTTACCGACAGTGATAAATGTCTGTCGTGCGCGATATGCGCGTCGGTATGTCCCGAGGGTGCAATAGAGCTTAACGGGGAGGATGAGTAAAATGGGCGAAAAACGTTTCATGAAAGGCAATGAAGCCATAGCGGAAGCGGCAGTCAGAGGCGGATGCAGATTTTTTGCAGGCTACCCCATAACTCCGCAGAACGAAATTCCCGAATATCTGTCATGGAGGCTGCCCGAGGTCGGCGGTTTGTTCGTACAGGGCGAGAGTGAAATAGCTTCGGTCAACATGGTTTACGGCGCGTCCGCAATGGGAACGAGAGCTATGACCAGTTCATCCGGCCCCGGCATCAGTTTAAAGGCGGAGGGTATCTCTTATCTTGCAGCGGCAATGCTCCCCGCATTGATAGTAAATATAAGCAGAGGCGGTCCCGGACTCGGCTCCATTCAGCCCGCGCAGTCGGATTATTTACAGGCAACAAAAGCTCTCGGACACGGCGGTTTTCACGCAATGGTTTTTGCACCTAATTCCGTGCAGGAGGCTTGCGACATAGTTTATGAATCATTCGAATATGCGGAACGCGACAGAAACCCGGTACTCGTTTTAATGGACGGCTGTCTCGGAAACATTATGGAGGAAGTCGAGCTTCCCGAAATGAAGGAAATCAAATACGAGGACGTCCCCGAATGGAGTCTTTCAAGACGAAACGGCAGAGATTATCAGGGCAATATTACTCCTATTTACACGGAGCCTATTCTTGAGGGACTCAACGCGATGGCGGGCGAGATATATAAGGACTGGGAGGAAAACGACGTTAAGGTCGAGGAATTCATGGTCGACGATGCCGAATACGTTATCGTCGCGTACGGTATCGCTTCGAGAGTATCAAAAGAAGCCGTTATTAATTTAAGGGAAAAAGGAATAAAAATCGGATTAATAAGACCGATTACTTTATTCCCGTTCCCGAAAAAGAGCATTAAAAATCTTGATTATAACCGCGTTAAGGGAATAATTGATATTGAAATGACTATTCCCGCCCAGATGCGCGATGATATTGAGCTTCAGGTTATGGGCAGATGTCCCGTATATGAATACGGCAGAAGCGGCGGATGCCTGCTTGACGACGACGGCGTAAGAGAAGCTATCGAAAATATAGTTTGCGGAGGCGGAGAAAATGGCTGAATATAAAAGACCCAAACTTATAGCGGACTCTCCGAGCGGTTACTGCCCCGGATGCCTGCACTCGCTTGCGACAAAGCTTATCGCAGAAGTTATAGAGGAAATGGGGCAGGCTGATAATTCGTTAAACGTTATATCCGTAGGCTGTTCCGCTCTTAATATTCTCTACTGGGGCGGAGATTTTCTCTCAGTCGCGCACGGAAGAGCTCCCGCGGCGGCTACGGGAATTAAACGTTCAAATCCCGAACGTCTCGTTTTCGCTTACCAGGGCGACGGCGACCTTGCGGCAATCGGACTTGCGGAGATTATTTCGGCGGCGAACAGAGGCGAACATTTCACCGTAATATTCGCTAACAATCAGACATACGGTATGACGGGAGGTCAAATGGCGCCCACAACGCTTATCGGACAGAAAACAACCACGTCCGTATACGGCAGAGACCCCGAGACAACGGGATATCCGTTTAAAATGTGCGAACTTATTTCACAGCTGGAGGCTCCCGCATACGTTGCAAGATTCGCATTAAATTCGCCTAAGGGAATCATGGACGCAAAGAAAGGCATCAGAAAAGCGTTCGAATATCAGATGGCGGATGAGGGCTTTACATTCGTTGAGCTTCTTACAAACTGTCCGACAAACTGGAAGATGACTCCCCTTCAGACTCTCGATTATATGAATACAAATACAATTCCGTACTTTAAACCCGGAGTATATAAGGATAAGGAGGCGGACAAATAATGAAAAGCTCATTTGTATTTTCAGGCTCGGGCGGTCAGGGAATTATGAGCGCGGGAATCATGCTCGCGCACACCGCAATCGACATGGGTAAGCACGCCACTTATCTGCCCGAGTACGGTCCCGAACAGCGCGGAGGCAGCGCAAAATGTACCGTCGTAATCAGTGATGACCCCATTATCTCACCGCTTCCCAAGCATTGTGACAATCTCATCGCACTCAATGCTCTCGCATATGCAAAATTCGGCGAGGACATTAAGTCCGGCGGACTTCTGCTTGCCAATTCAAACAGAATTTCGGACGGTCTTGACAGAACGGACGTAACGGTAATTTCCGCCCCCGTAGACGATATATCGCTCGAGGTCGGTTCACCTAAAACTGCAAATATTATTCTTTTGGGTATTCTTATCGGAGCTACGGATATTGTATCGAAAGATACGCTTATTCTTTCGCTCGAGGATAAATTCAAGGACAAAAAGCCTGAAATTCTTGAAATGAATTTAAGAGCACTCGACAAAGGAATCGAACTCGGAAAACAGGCAAAAAAATAAAAAACGGAGGTTTATACTATGGCAAAAATAGGTTTAGGCTGTTGGGCAGGCAAGATCTCGCTCAGAATAGCCAGAGGCGAAGTCAAATTTAAAATAGAGGACGACAACGGTGAGTATAAAATTACCACCGATCTTCCCGGAGCATTAAAAAGCGCTAAGATTTCATTTACGAATCTTAAAGAAGAGCCCGACGGAAAAACAATTTCCGGCAACGGCACGATTTCTGTTCTCCCCGGCAGAAAGTTAGAGGGTGCGTTCACCTTCGAGGAAAATACGTTTATAGGAGAAATTAAAGCTCCCGTCGTAGGCAAGATAAAAATCACCGACGGTCACCGCATAGACTCATTCTGATTTTCAAAAATAAAAACACCCGCACAGATTTCTCATCCGTGCGGGTGTTTTTATGCTGTTTAAATCTAAAATAAAAGCCGAAAATCATTTTGATAAATAATTATTACATAACAATTAGGATAAAAAAGCCTAAAACGAAAATAATAAGCTCAGAGAAAAAATTAACTTGACTGTTTGAAAGAAATTTGTTTTCTATACGTTCGGCTTGTTCATTACAACAAACAGGCTTATCACCGATTTTACCACACTTTTTACATCTGTATTTTTTTTGTAATGTATCACCTAATATACTATCAATCAACATTCCCAAGAACCCAAGAAAAACAATTAGACAAGTGTCATTTATACTATATTCATTATTAATAAGAACATTGGTAATAAAAAAAGCTAACGCAATATAAATGGAAGCAAAAAATCCTACTGCTGTTCCTATCAAGCTTACACCTCCGGAAATCCCGCATTCAGTACTCTTGAATTTTGTTATCGAATAAACTCGTTTTGCATATTTTGAACCTACAGTTGAAGCTAAAGTATCACTCATACTTTCTGCTAACATTACACAGTACAAAACAAAAAACTCTTTTTTATTAACAATTATAAACAGAATAAGCGAAACAAAAGCAAAAATAAAATTAACGATAACCTGCTGCTGTCGGGCATATAAATTTCCGTAATCGTAGTCTTAAATAAAAAGGCTTCGTCGTCTACTGACAACACTGTTTCCGGAACTGCATACGCTCCTTCTCTGCCTTGCGGATAGAGAAAAAGCAAAGTCTTATCTTTATTGAATAAAACGCCGTCAACAGATACATATGATGCATGCCGGCTTCAACATCAATATATTCAAGATTTTTACAATATTCAAACACACTTCCGTCTATGGTTTCAACGCTTTCCGGTATTTTTACGTTCATCAAACTTGCTCAGCGATCAAATGTAAACATACCTATCTCGGTAACCCTTCTTTTACTGTCAAGGTCAGCCGGTTTAATAATATCAGTATCATTGCCGTTATAATTGGCTATTTTTATAGTTCCGTCATTAAGTACCGAATACTCATAATCCCCGCTTGTTTCCGCGCTGGCAGAAAACGTCAGCCCCGTAAAGCAGGACAAAAGTATAATAACAGACAAAACAACAGATATTGTTCGCCGTCCCATCCTTTTCATAAAACAACCTCTGAAATTTCATATTAACAGTGCAATCCGTAATACACTGCCCTCTCAAAACGGCAAAACGTTATATATTGTCGTTACAATATAACCATAAACAGTATTTACAAGAATTGCAAGTAATAATACAATAAAATAGTGTATTTTTTGTAAGAAATCGATTTCGATATTTATTAAAAACCGCCTGGATTCTTTCCCGGCGGTACAACTTTGTTACGGCAGTATTCTATTTGTCGTTATTCTGTCTATTTTAAACAATCGGCATATATCTGCCTCGAAAACACTGTCCACCGTCCAAACGGAGCATTCAAGTCCGGCTTCTTTTATCTTCTTAACCTTAAACAAGTCGCCGAACGCGTTGAATCTGAAAGCGACTCCGATATTTCCCGCGTCCCTGCATTTTGATATCGTATCCTTATCCATCCCCGAAACGAGATACATCAATCTGATATCCGGGTCATTTCGACGGATGTACGTTAGATAATCAAAATTAAACGATATAATTTCAGCGTCAGCTCCGCTGTCTTTTATCATTTTAAGAACTCCGTCGAGCGATTCCTCACGTCCGCTCTTTATTTCAATACATGCACGCATTGAATATTTTTTGCAGATATCGAGGGCTTCGGACAATTCGGGGATTTTAAGTGATGAAAAATTTTTAATGTTATTGCCTGCGTCTATATTGAACTTCAGAAGTTCGTCATATGTATAAAGACTGATATTTCCCGTCGAGTCTGTCATGTCCGAAATATCCTCGTTGTGCATGACCGCCCACTTGCCGTCCTTTGTCTCATGAATATCAAACTCGCATGCAAAATATCCCGCCTGCCCCGCAGCTTCAAACGCAGGGAGCGTATTTTCCGGAGCAACTGCGGACAGTCCCCTGTGCGCGGTAAGATAAAGCTTGCCCGCGCTCGACTCCGATGGAACGATATAGTGCGAACTCTCCGTCGGCATAACATACCTCATGACCGCAGATGTACCGACTATGACAGCAAACAGTATAAAAACCGTCAGAATAACTTTTTTATTTTTCGAAAAGCCGTTATTTCTTTTTCTTGTCTTTTTTCTTTTAGCCATAAAACGCGCTCCGGAATATCGATAAATTACATGATTAAATTATATAGTCAAATTATAATATTGTCAACTTGTGTTTTTTATTAACTCATGATATACTTTATATCGGTGGTATAAATGATAGAAAAATTTAATTATAAAAAGAATATCGGCATAACTCTTCCCGACGGCACAGTAAACGGTCAGGGCGTCGGAGAGATAAGCAAAATGCGCTACGGCATAATGCCCATGAGCTGGAACGGATGCGAGATTATCGCAGTGTATAATTTTCTTATGATAAGCTCGGAAAAAATAATCCCCCTGCCGGGAATCGCACGTGAAATCTACCCTTACGGCTCTATATGCCTGGGCTTTTTCGGCACCGACCCGAACAAGCTTATTAAATTTTTCAGAAACCATAACGTTACGGTTCAGCATACGAGAAAATTCGACGTTTTCAAATCGACGTTTAAAGGACAGAAGTACGGTATTGTCGCCTTTTGGAACGGCGTTCCGATGGCATCGTCGCTTCACACCGTATGCATCGAAAACAGAGACGGCAAAATCATTGTTTATAACCGCTCTAACAGAAGAAACTACCCTGTCTCATATGACAATCTTGAGGACTTCTGCGACAAGACACATTTTATTGTTGGATATTTTAAATAATACCGGAGAATTTTAATGATTAAGACAGAATTTATTGACGACTTTATAAAAAGATACGACTATCCCGAATCTGCAGTACATGAAATAGACAGACTGTTCGAAAAATCACAGACAGATAAATATTTCGAAGCCGATATGGAGTCTATTATAAACAATTACTTTGCCGACACGTCAAACGGACTCGGTTCGACACAGGACAAAATATTCGAAATATCAAAAAAGTATAATGAGGATAAGTATACGCTCTGTCTCTTTTTTCTGATTCTCGCTCTTCCCTATTCAAAGGAAATTTACGATAAAAAAGGTCTCGGCGAGAATATATTTTATGATACCATGGACGATATAAGATGCAAGCTCAATGAGTGTATAGAGTGCAAGGAAGTCCCCGGCACATTCGTTCTTACATGGTATAACGGCATTTTAAATGCGGAAACCATATCTTTGGGCAGATTCGAATATGAGGTTTCGGATTTCGGATTCAAGGAATACACATTCTCCGACGGAAAAACTATAAAAAAGGGCGATATCACAATCAATTTTCATATTCCGTCCTCGGGAGTTCCGATTTCCGACGAAGTACGCTTCGATTCATACAAAAAAGCATATGAGCATTTCAAGCATCTTTATCCCGACGGCAAGGTTGTTTTCGAGTGCAGCTCATGGCTTCTTTATCCCGAACAGAAAAAATTTCTGCCCGAAAAGAGCAACATATTAAGATTTATCGACGATTTTGTAATTATAGAATCGGAGAAAAGAGATAAATTCTATGACGCGTGGCGCGTATTCGGAAAATACGCAGACCTCCCGCCGAGAAAGCTTCCACGCGACAATTCTATGAGAAAAGCGTACGCCGACTGGATGAGCAAAGGCAGACAAACAGGTTTCGGCAGAGGAATTTTCGCATTTGACGGTGAAAAAATAATTAAATAATATTATAAAAACGAGCTGTACCGATTAAATACAGCTCGTTCATTTCATTTAATTCCAAACAACGGTTATTCTGTTCTGAACTCTTTGATAGTTTACATTTTTTATAAATCCGTAGTCAATAATCGATTTTTCGAGTTCGTCTGCCATTTCGGTATTCTCCATAAAATACGTGCAGTGCATAGTCAGCTCTTCAGGCGAAGCCACATCAAAAAGCTTAAATCCGGTAAGCCACCAGTGCCTTTCGGGTCCTCGAGTCATGTAGAGCTCGTCGTTTCTGTACAGCGCGAAAGACATGACGATCATTTCGCTGTCGGGCACGCATTTATAGAATTTATCCGACGCGCCTTTTTCCTTATAATAAAGTCCCATTTCCGCGCCGGTCGTAATTCCGTATCTGCCCTTCCACAGCTGGAACATATAATCGTGTTCTCCGTATGTAAATTTAAGTCTTATCGTATCGTAATACATTCCTCCGACGCTCGCCATCGCGTCATACACCGAAGTGTAGCCGAACTTTCTCTGCCACGACTGAGTATCCGAATAGAAAATGCCCTGATTCTTATCGTATCTGAATCCGGCGGCGAGAATGATTTTACCGAGCTTCAGCGACTCACCGGTAAGCCCCGCGAGCGAATCGTCGTCCGACACGGTATTCTCCGTAACGACATTAAAAAATCCCGTAGTATAAGGACTGGTTACCGTAACGGCAGGTTTCGTCGGCTCAGTTACGGGCGGAGATGTAACGGGAGGCTGAGTCACGGGCGGAACCGTAACGGTGGGAACAGCGGGCTGAACCGAAGTCTGACTCTGCGTAGTCTGATTTTTTGTAATATCAGGCAGATCGACGTTTATCGACCCTGCTTTTACGTTGGAAACAAGAAACCATACTGCGGCGGCGGTAACGGTAAGAACAAGGATTGCAACGACTGTAAAATATATTTTTTTTCTTCTGCGTTCCACAGCAGATTCCTCCTTATATAACTTTTCAATATAATTGTAACACATACTATTAAATATTTCAAATACTATTTTTTATAATAAAGTTTATTTCGATTGACTTAATGTCGATTATTTGGTATCATTAATGTGAAGATTTTTTCTTCGGTCAGTTCGTAACCATCCTGACCGAGAACGGATAAATTCATACATTTCCGCTCTCAAATCAAAACTAAGGAGACAAAAAATGAATAGCAAAAAAAACACAAAAAAAACCGTTTTGTTTTTAACGCAGGCGGGCGTTATCGCCGCGATGTACGTGGCTTTGACGTATCTGTCCGCCGCGGCCGGACTCGCATTTAACGCCGTACAGTTCAGACTGTCGGAAATAATGTGCGTGTTCGCGCTGTATACTCCTGCGGCAATACCGGGACTTACGATAGGCTGTATTATATCAAACCTGTCGAGTACACTCGGGTGGATCGACATTATCGCGGGAAGCTTGGCTACCCTGCTTGCCGCGGTATGTATCTATTTTACGCCTAAGTTAAAAATAAAAAAATTTCCGATTTCGGTTCCGCTTTTCAGCGCGCTGTTTAATGCGGTTATTGTCGGACTTGAAATCTGGTATCTCGACCCTTCGAGAACCGCTCAGCTGTTTTTTATTTCCGCTCTCGAAGTGGCGGCGGGCGAAATTGTCGTCTGTTCAATAGGCGCGCTTCTTTTACCTCCGCTGATCAAACGGACTAAAATATTCGAAAAATATCATTTTTAAAATATACAATTTTCAGAGAAAGGATGACCGACTGTGAAAAAAATTATAGTTGCCGACGACGAGGAATTATTGAGAAACCTCGTATGCGATTATCTTACGAGAGAGGGTTATCAGCCCATCCCCGCAATGGACGGAGAAGAAGCTCTCTCGCTTTTTAACGAAAACCCCGACACAGTTCTGCTGATTCTCGACATTATGATGCCGAACATCGACGGCTGGGAGGTTTGCAGAAAGATAAGGGAAACGTCATCCGTTCCCATTATTATGCTCACCGCAAGAAATCAGGAGTTCGACGAATTAACCGGATTTGACGCAGGCGCGGACGATTATGTTACAAAGCCGTGCAGTCCGTCCGTACTTATGAAACGCGTCGCCGCACTGCTGAAAAGAGAAAATGCAGTTAATAATTCCAATATATTTACTCTCGATAACTTAAAACTCGACGCTTCGGCTCACGAGGTCAGACTTGACGGCAAACCCGTAACGCTGACGCTTAAAGAGTACAGTATTTTATTAAAATTCCTTACCGCGCAGAGCCGTGTATTCTCAAGAGAACAGCTTCTCGACGATATTTGGGGCTATGATTTCGACGGAGATATGCGAACCGTCGACTCTCATGTTGCAAGACTGCGCACAAAGCTCGGCGAGTGGGGATCAAAACATATAAAAACCATTTACGGCACAGGATATAAAATCGAGGGCGACTGATAATGAGCCGAAAAAAAATTCGCAAACGCAAACCGACTATAAACAGAAAACTCAACAGAAGTATTTCGATTATCGTTCTTATCTTTCTTGTCGGAATAATATACGCTTCATATAAGAGCATAGATATTATTTATATGCTCAACGCGGGCGTTATTTCATGGCAGGGTGCGGATGAGGTCGACGCTTTGTATTCAAGCACAAACCTTGATGACTTTACAAAAAATCTCGACAATATTGAACAGACGCACGAAGTCAAGATTGAAATTTTCAACAAGAACGGCAAGCTCGTTTACTCCACAGCGTATAACGGCGTACAGGGCAGCCCGCCTTACGACGATGCAGACGCAATTCCGGACGAGTACATACGTCACTATACGACAACGGATATCGATACATACAACACAAACAACGGATATCATTTCGAAACTCAAAGGGACGAGGAAACGGGAATCGACTATCTTGTTTTTGTCAAAACTGCAGCGAGCGGAGATACCATCAAGGTTTATAAACAAAAGAGCGCATTCGACCAGTCGGCTAAGCTTGCGTTTATATTTATATCGGTTTTATGCACGGTCTCTCTTTTTGCAATCATGCTTACAACGTTTACTTATCTGAGGAAATTCACAAAACCTCTGATAAAGATGAACAACGTTACGAAACGAATTGCAAACCTCGATTTCTCACAGAAGTGTCCGCAGAGCAACGTTCTTGAAATTTCACAGCTTGCCGAAAGTATAAACGAAATGTCGGATTCGCTTGAAAATTCGCTTATCGATATTCGGAACAAGAACGAAAAACTCCAGAAAGACATCGAAAACGAAAGAACCATAGATCAGTTGAGAGAGGTATTTATCTCGGGTATATCGCATGAGCTTAAAACGCCGATTGCGATTATACAGGGTTACGCCGAGGGACTCGAATACTATCTTGACAACGACCCCGAAATGGCTAAAAAATACTGCCGTACAATCATCGACGAAACGGGCAGAATGAACGATCTGACGATGAAGCTTCTTGATATAACAAAATACGAGTCGGGCGCGTATCAGCTGATGTACGAAAACTTCAATTTAAAACAGCTTATAGGCGAATGGTTCGACAGAAATTCAAAAATTCTTAAAGATAAGGGTATTTCGACAAGCAACGAAATAAACGAAAGCTTCATTGCCCGCGGTGATTCGTTCATTTTATCAACCGTCGTTAACAATTATCTTTCGAACGCTGTTTCACACGTAAAAAATGAAAACATAATTTCCGCTTCGGCAGAAGATTTCGGCGACAAATACAGAGTCTATATTTATAATACCGGCGACAATATCGCTCAAAAGGATATAGATAAGATTTGGAACAGCTTTTACCGCGCGGATAAATCACTCTCCCGCTCGCAGGGACGTTTCGGACTCGGACTCGCAATCGTAGCCGCGATTCAAAAGCTTCACGGTCACGCCTACGGAGTCGAAAACATGCCCGACGGCGTTCGTTTCTGGTTCGACGTTTCAAAGGGCGAAAAAGAAAACGACGAAAATTTCGCCGAAGAAAAACCTTAAACATTTTTATTAAAAAAGACTCAATCCGCCAGGGACTGAGTCTTTTTTTGTATCTTGGTGCGGGTAACAGGGGTCGAACCTGCATGCCGTCGGCACAGGAACCTAAATCCTGCGTGTCTGCCAATTCCACCATACCCGCACAACGTTATTATATTATATCAAATAACGTAAAATGTCAACCGTCATTTTCTTTGTCCGAAGTCTTTTTATCTCCGGCGTTAACGTCCGTAACGGGGAAAGTTACCGTTTCGTCGGTCACATTGAAGTTTTCGGCGGTGACATTCGAACTTATGACGGGGATATTTGTATTAAGTCCGGCAGAATCCGTATTCACAGCAAAAGCCGACGCATTATTTTTTTCGTTCAGAACTTCCGCGCCGTATTTGCACACAAACGACATGAATATAAACATTACGCCTATTATCATACATTCGGAATTGTTTATATTTTCGGTCTTTACGCCCGACATAACGCTTGCGGTAATCATATTGGCTATATTTGCAATCAATTGCGTTCCGAAAGAAACACAAAGAGTTATTATTCCGAATTTCAGCATCTGATCTGCGCCGTCAACTGTAAACGGAGTTCCGTCGTTCAGTTCGCGTTTAAAATAATTCAAAGCGGTTTTTGACATGAAAATACCGCCCGCAGTTGAAATCATGCCTGTTATTGCAGCGGAATATAAAGAGGCTACACTGACATCCGCCGCTTTTTCAAGCAAAGAAGCGATATCCGTGCCGTCTATGGTTAAAGATGTAATTCCCCAAAGCATTGCAACCAGTCCCAATATAAAAACACAAAATAAAACTATATTAAATACAAAGGCAATTTTGCTCAAAATCTTTCCGATTTTTGATAACGTCTGAATTGTTTTAAGGGATTTATTCACAGTACATCTTCCTCTCAAGTATTCCGGGCAGTGAATTCACACCGCACGGAATCGGGCATTTTATTTAAGTTTATTACCGTCCGCAAAAGCCGTACCGGCTTAGCTCCGAAATTTTTTCTCATAATTAATTACTGCTAAATTTTATTTATAAAAAACCGCGACCCCGAAAGTTCGTCGGAATCGCAGTTTTCTGCGGGAATTACCGCAATCCCCGTATTTTAATATTTAGTTTTATCGTCTTTTCTCCAGAACTGAGGAAGATACTCCATGTGAGCCTGTTTCATCTCATAGTAGCACTTAAACGCTCTGTCGTAGTCTCCGACAAGAGGGTGAATCATCAGTGCGTTGAGAGCCGCCTCATCGTCGCCGTTCATAGCCGCGATAACGGTGTACTTCTCATACTCCTTAACGACCTTCATAAGCCCCTCCATATGTCTTGTCCACGTATGGCTTACGGGTACGGGCTTTGCTCCGTCCTTGCCGATAACAGCCGCAATCTCGACTACATCGTCGTCATCCATAAACGGAAGAGTACCGTTATTAAGAATATTGACAACGTGAACATCGTTCTTGTCGTTTGCTATCGAATCTATAAGCGAGCAAGCCGCAAGCGAATACTTATGTCCGCCTCTCTTATCAAGAAGCGCGGGCTTTACGCAAAGCTCTTCATCCTGATACATTTTAAGAAGCTGCTCCTCAATCTCCATACAAACCTGTGCACGGCACTTGAGATCCTCTTTAAGATGCTTAACCTTAGCGTCTCTGCAATAGTAATACTGTAAATATGATGACGGAATACCGCCGACAGCTTTAAGGCACTCAACGTCAAAACCGTCGTCGTGAATGTTAGCCATAACCTTGGGAGCGTAGCCCTCGTCGAACAGATCGTAAAGGCACTCCTTGCCGTCCTTTTTTACGGAGGTAATCCAGCTTAAATGGTTGAGTCCGAGATATGTAATCTCTGCGTCCTGACCGACAGCCTCTTTAGCGTCGTCTATCATATCGATGGGAACGTTGCACAGACCCATGCACTTAACTTTTGTATTGTTAAGAACGAAGTCGGTAACGATACCCGAGGGATTCGTAAAATTAATAAGCCAAGCGTCGGGGCAAATCTCCTCCATCTTTTTGCAGATGTTTCCGATAACGGGGATGGTTCTCAACGCCTTAAAGAATCCGCCGATACCCGTAGTTTCCTGTCCGATAAGACCGTACTTAATGGGTATGGTTTCGTCGAGATAACGGCAGTGAAGCTTGCCGACTCTTATCTGAGTAACGACGAAATCCGCGCCGGCAAGAGACGCGTCGAGATCATCGGTCATGATAACTTCCGTATCCATACCCGCTTTTTTAATCATTCTCTCGCAGAGGCTTCCGACGATAGTTCTCTTTCTGTCGTCAATGTCCATTAATACAAGTCTCTTGATTTTGAGAGACTCCTGTCTTTTAATGAAGCCGTCAACAAGCTCGGGACAATACGTACTTCCCGAACCGATAACGGTTACATTAATTTCTTTCATATATATCAATCCTTTCGAATATTTTTGCCTGCATTATTCCCTTTCCAGAAGCCAGTTGATACATCCGGTAACGGGCGCGGCGTTAAGCTTAATAAAGTTAAGCTTTCTGCCCGACTTTGCCTCGCACTTCTCCTTCAGGGCGTTTACGTAAATATCGTTGGGGAGCTTTACATGCATTGAACCGGAGAGAATAACATTTACGACATCGGTATCAAACACCTGCTGTTTTAAATGCGCGCAGATAAAATCCGAACCCGTTTGAGCCATTTCGTCGATAACTTTTAATACGGGTTTATCGCCCATAAACGAAGCCTCGAAGAATATATCGGTAAGTCCTCTGCAAATCTCGTCCTTAGTATTCTCGTTTTCGAATTTAGGGATAATCGAGAGAACTCCGTCCTTATCGTTAACGCCGAATTTCTCAAAGAAAAGCTTTGTAAGAAGCGATTTCTGCGCCTGTAATACAACGTCAAAATAAACTATTCTGAACGCGCGTTCGGCTATCCAGTATCCGTTTCCGCTGTCGCCGGAAAGCTCGCCGAAGCCGCCGACCTGGAGCATATTTCCTCTCGAATCAATTGAGTTACAGCAAGTACCCGTTCCGCAGTTGTAGCCTATGCCGGTTCCGTCGGGCGAACCCGCCTTTGTCACAATAAAACCGTCGTTGTAAATTTCAAAATTTTTAAGACCCTGATTCGAAAGAATCGAGAACATAGCGTCATGCTGAAACTGATGATCGATACCCGCAAGCCCCATAAGGATTCCGTCTATATCGCTGAGCTTCAGCTTATTTTCCAAAAGAAGATTTGTGATACCCTCCATAAGGATATCACATGCCTCCTCGAACGAACCTTCTAAATTCTCGTGATTGCTTCCCTTTGTCTTAACAACGGAAAGCATATTTTTATTTTCGTCAAACAATGCATATGCGGTTTTTGTTCCGCCTCCGTCGACGCCTATATAATAACTCATTTATTATCCTCCGAAATTAAAAGCATTCTTCGCAGATATCGTCAAGACAGATATCGTTTCTGTCAAAGTCGTTATCTCTGCTTATCCACATTCCGTTCGTAAAGTCAGGAAATGCGACCGCCGTACCGCCTAAAGCAACGCTCTGCTCGGAAAGCGCGGTAATAACCATCCATGTTGCGGTGTCTATCGTATCAATGGGGGGCTTCGTTTCATTCATAATACTGTCTGCAAAAGCGAGAAGAATAAGATAATCCATTCCGCCGTGACCCGCTTTAATTTTCTCCGCGTCGTATTTCTTCCAAAGCGGATGGAGATATTTGTCCGCATATTTCTCGTTGAAATCCTCCCACTTGTGCTGCGGGGAAACTCCGTCGATATATATACTGCCGTTTCCGTCGTCGGGAGCTTCTTTAAACACGGCTTTTGTACCCTGAACCGTATATTCGCGCGAATACGGCCTCGGGAGTGAGCAGTCGTGATTGATCGTCACTGTTTCGCCGTTTGCGCATTTAAGAATGGTCGTAACAACATCTCCGCACTTAAAATCATATCCGTAAAGGTCGTAGTCCTCACCCTTTACATTCTTAATCCATTCATTAAGACCTCTCTGCTTACTTGCAACGGAAACAAGAGAAACGAATCTGTTTCCTTTATTAATTTTAAGAAGCTTTGCGATAGGTCCTATCTCATGTGTGGGGTAAAGCTCGCCGTTCCTGTGCATGAAGTTAACGAGTCTGCCGTGCTTGTTTTCTCTGCCTAAAACGATTTCGTCTCTTAAATCGTGACGGTAACCGCCCTCGCAGTGAACGATCTCACCGAAAATACCTTGCTTGACCATGTTATAAACTGCCATTTCTTTTCGGTCATAACAGCAGTTCTCCATGAGCATACAGAACCTGCCTGTCTCCTGTGAGGCTCTGACAAGCGACCGACATTCCTCAATCGAAGCCGCACCGCCGACCTCAACGCCGACGTTTACTCCCGCTTTCATACAATCGACAGAAATAGGAATATGTGTAATCCATGTAGTTGCAACATATACGCCGTCAAGCTCTTCGATTTCGAGCATTTCATGATAGTCAGTGTACGCGTGAACGTCGTATCCCTCTGCACAGCGGGCTTTCGCGGTTTTCAGTCCCGCGTCAAGCCTCTCCTCTATAACGTCGCACACGGCAACGACATGAACGCCCGGAACGTTCATGAGAACCTCCATCATACTGTGACCGCGTCCGCCCAGACCGATAACAGCCATTCTGCATGAATCTTTTTTCATAATTTACAATATCCTCCGAACTTTTATTACCAGCCTATTTTTTTAAGATATTCTCTGCTCATTTTCGCCGCGTTCATGGGAGTGTTTCCTTTGTCGGGCTGATCCTGTTCAACTACAACCCACTCTGCGCCCGCTTTAACGGAAGCGTCGAGAATCGAGGGCATGTCCTGTACGCCGTAACCTACGGGCTTGAAGCTGAATGCATCCTCGTCCTCTTTTTCGCCCGATTCATCGTCGATACCGATAAGGTCGTACAGTTTCTTAGGCTTGTCCTTGCCTTTCATAACAAAATCTTTAAGATGAACGACGGGAGCTCTGCCGGAATATTTTAGAACGAAATTCGCAGGATCCTCGCCTCCGACATTTACCCAGCAAACGTCAAGCTCTGTCTTTAAAAGGTCAGCGCTTACAAGTCTGTAAAGCATGTCAAGACCATATTCACCGTCGATTTTCTTGAATTCGAAATCGTGATTGTGATAAAGCAGAGTCATATCGTTTTTATTACACTCTTCGCCTATCTTCTTAATGTATTCTACGGTTTCGTCAAATTTTTCCGCGCCGGGTCTGCGTTCCTCGGTAACGTACGGAACGGCGATATATTCGCATCCTATTTCCTTATACGCCTTAACAGTACCCTCAATGTCCGCGATCATATCGTCAAGAGGTACGTGAGCCGAAATAGGGGTAATTCCGATACGCTCGCACTCTTTTTTGATTTGAGCGGGCGAATGTCCGAAAAGTCCGGCAAATTCAACGCCCTGATATCCCATTTCCTTTATTTTTTCAAGAGTGCCGAAGAAATCCTTTTCAGCCTCGTCACGTACCGAATAAAACTGCAATGCAACAGGTAAAGCCATATTAGCCCCTCCAAATTTAAAATTTCCGCAAATATTATACATCAAACAAAAAATTACTGCAACAAATATTTAATAATTATATTATTTTATTTATAAGAGTGCACTGACGGGAATGTTCCGTACTTAATTTATGCTCGACGGCAGCAATACGTATCATATTTTTAACGGTCAGATCTATTCCCGAATTCTCGGTATAATCGGTCGGATAAATATAGTCGACCCTGTCATGATACAAAAGATCGTCAACAAGTCTCTTTCCCGCGTCGTCCTTATATACGGCAATGGAATGTCCGCCGTACGCTTTAACCATCTTCATACACGGAACATCCGAGAGTCCGTCGCCTATGTAGAGCATATTCTGAAACGGTACTCTCCTGTCGCTTTCGAGCGTGGAACGGTTTAAATCATAATCGTTCGATACGTCAAAAACGCCCTTGTTGATTCTGTAAACGAACTGTGTTTTGGACGTGTAATTTACGACCGATTTTGAAAAAACCGCGTTTCCCGAGTCGTCATATAAAAACTCGCTTGCATATATCTGCTTAAAACACTTTCCGATAGCAGAACCCTCGATTATCTCTTTAAGTCCCGATGAAAGGACGTAATGCTCGACCTGTACGCCGTGATCTTCTCCGAATTTATTAAGACGGCTGAACCACTCTGCGACTCCCGGAAAAAGCTCAATATTTTTACCGCACCCGACTATTTTATCTCTCGTCAGACCGAGCCCCAATTCCCTTGATTTTTTTATCATTATATACATGTAAGCGTTTATTTTATCCATATTATGCTCATACGCATAGTTGTTTGCAACACTCCAGAAATCCTCGGCTTTCATTCCGAGCGACGGAATAAACTGATATTCCTGCATATCCTTGGGACACAAAGTTCTGTCAAAGTCGTACATTACGGCAAAAATAGGCTTACTGCTCACAGTATATCAACTCCTTTTTCTTAATTTTAACAAATATAAAAATACATATCAAGTTTAAAATGTAAATTTACACGAAATCAATTGACATACGCATAAAAAAAATATAGAATATAAAAGCACTTTTATTTTTCTTCAACACTTCGGAGGTATATGTATGAAAAGCAAAAAAATTCCAACGCCTCCCGCCATGAAGCATCCCAACGCGATAGGCATACGCGAGGGACTCGGCTACATGTTCGGAGACATAGGAAATCTGCTCGTGCTGACTTTCATTTCAACGTATCTGAAAGTTTTCTACACGGACAGCCTCATGGTCGGCTATGACGCCGCAAAAGTTTACAACGACATTACGGTTCTCTTCCTCGCAACCCGTCTGTGGGATGCGATCAACGACCCGCTGTGGGGACTTATCGTCGATTCTCGCGCACCGAAACCGCAGGGTAAATTCAGACCCTACATTAAATTTGTTTCAATCCCGCTCGGAATTTCCACGATTCTCTGCTTCCTTGAAATCAATAAATTCATAAGCAGCTACATTGTTCTGCTCATATTCGCATACATAACGTATACGGCATTCGGCATGCTCTATACGGGAATGAACATCCCGTACGGCTCGCTCGCGTCCGTAATAACCGACGATCCCAAGGGCAGAACTCTCCTGTCGACTTTCCGTTCAATCGGCGGCGGAGTCGGCGGCGCTCCCGTAACACTTATCGGTCAGATGATTATTTACGATAAGGTAAAGGACGCGTCGGGAGCTACGGTTTCTTCTTCTTTCAACGGGACAAAAGCGTTTTATCTCGCGGTATTTTTCGGCGTAGTATCGGCGATAATGTATCTCGTCTGCTACAAGTCGACGAAAGAACGCGTTAAATCCCCGACAGAGAAAAAGAAGATCGACGTTAAACTCACATACGGCTCGCTCTTTAAAAGCATTCCGTTCCTCACCGTTACCGTTTCCGGAATATTAATCAGCGGTCTGTTACAGTACGGCTCGTTTAACCAGTATCTTTTCAAAAACTATTTCGGCAACTCCGACCTCTCGGTCGTAAACACGCTTTGCACATACGCGCCCATGGCGGCTCTTATTCTGTTTGTTCCGAAGCTTGTCGAAAAATTCGGTAAGAAAGAGCTTTGCGTATTCGGACTTACCCTCGCTTCACTCGCAAGCATTTTCAACGCGGTATTCCTCCCCTCCGCTCCCGTATACTTCGTAATGCAGGCTCTTACGGGACTCGGATACTCGTTCATGAGTATTACGAACTGGGCTATCGTTATGGACGTTATCGACTATCAGGAGTATGTAACTCATACAAAGAACGAGAGCGCGATTTACGCCGTTTATACATTCTCGAGAAAACTCGGACAGACTGTCGCAGACTCGGGCGGAATGCAGCTTCTTAAAAAGACCGGATATTCCGATAAGGTCAAGGACACCGTATCTACGGCTAAAGGAACCGTCGGACACAACATTTACAGAATATGCACGATAGTTCCCGCAGTCGTTTACTCTCTTATTTTAATACTTACAATAATTTATCCTCTCTCAAAGAAAAAGCTTGTTCCCATACAGGAGGAGCTTATGAGGAGAAGAAACGAACACATGCTCGCTTCTTCCGAGTCTGATGGAAAGTCTGCGGCTGAAAATCCGTAAATACAAGCAATAAGGACTTCGCTCAAATTAAACGAAGTCCTTGATTTTTTATTTATGACTGTAAAAAACGGACGATGAATTCTCACCGTCCGCCGTTATTTATGATCAGCCTAAATCGGGTTCTTTATCAAGAAGTATATAAGGCTTTTTGGTCTTATATCCGTCGAGTTCAAGAACAGCGATTTCGTTAATGCCCTTCTGAAGTCTGCATGCGGGAAGATATGCGGATCTCTGCGGTCCCTTCTCCCAGTATCTGCTCAAAGGCTTGCCGTTTATGAATATAAAGCCCTTATTGAGCTCGGGAAGCTTAATAAACGTATCGCACGGATCCTCTTCAATAATAAACTGCGCCTTGAGGAACTGGGGCTGTTCTTTATATTCGAACGTATCAGCGGGAGTGTAGTTTATCTCGGAAATATCATCAAGAGGAAGCGGATAAACGTCCCAGTTATATACGAACGTCTGACCGAGTCTTACATTCTGCGTAATACCCTTGGGGTCGCGGAGCTTATGACCGAAGCTGACGCGTCCCATATTCTCTACAAGTATCGAGAGATCGAGACCCTCTTCGGGAACGCGAACCTCTACTACAGAAGGTTCATCGTTTCTGTTCTGGTCTGCATAGAATTTATTATAAAGATAAATCTTTGCCCTGTCGTGTACTTCGTTTATAACAAGAGGCATGTAGTCGCGGGGACCCTTTACCATCTTTCTGTAAAGAATGAGTCCGTAGCCCTGACCGTACTTCTCCATGGGCATGGGATTCTTCGAACGTACGGGAATCGAAAGAACGTCGAGATTGTCAAACAGGTTTGCAAAATGCGTGAACTGAACCTTGCCGTATCTTACCTTCTGAACCTCGGGTTCCATTGCTATATCCGCAGGAATCTCCGTGTATTTGGAAAGAAGCTCTTTCATAAGCTTATATTTCTTAGTATAGGCTCCGCTCTCCGTAAGAAGTGCGTCATTATCGTAGCTGGATGTTACGCTCTTATACTCATAATCGCAGTTTGCACCGTTCATGAAACCGAAGTTCGTTCCGCCGCAGAACATATAAGTATTAAGACTCGCTCCGCATTTAAGTGTACGGCTCATTGCGACAGCCGCGTCCTTGGGCGCACGCTGATAATGCTTGTACTCCCACTCGTCGTACCATCCGTTCCAGAATTCGGAACAGAAAAGCGGTCCCTCGGGCTGGAAATATTTAAGAGCGTCAAAATGTCTCTCGCCGTTCGCACCGAATTTAACAGCCTTATAAATTCCGTCGACTCCGCCGTTTAAAAGCATATGATCGTCCGTACCGTCGGCAGTAAAGAGAGGAACCTCGATACCTCTGTTCCTGATGCCGTCGGCTATGTATTTCATGTACTCATTATCGTCGCCGTAGCTGCCGTATTCGTTTTCAACCTGAACGAGAATAATGTTTCCGCCCTTTGTTATCTGATGGGACGCAAGTCTCGGAATAAGCTCGTCAAAATATCTGTCGACAAAACCGAGATAACGCTCGTTCATACAGCGAACATCGAGGTCGTCGTATTTTAAGAACCACCACGGGAATCCGCCGAACTCCCAGTCAAGTCCCATGTACGGACCGGGTCTTACGACAGCGTAAAAGCCAAGCTCCGCCGTAAGCTCGATAAAAGCCTCAAGATCGTTCTGCTCGGAGAAATCGAAAGTCTCCTCGTCCTTCTGATGGCAGTTCCATGCAACGGGGATATCGACGGTGTTAAAACCGCAGGCTTTCATTTTGAGCAGTCTGTCTTTCCAGTATGCTCTGGGTATTCTGAAATAATGAACTGAGCCGGACAAAATTCTGAACGGCTCGCCGTCAAGCAAAAAGTCTTCTTTAGAGATAGAGAATGTCTTTACATTTTCCATTTGCATTACTCTCCTGTTTGAAATGAAGTCGAAACCTACATACCATAATCGTTGATATTATACCATCTGTTTCCGAAAAATACAACCGTAATTCGCATTTATTTATAAGTTTTTCTTAAATTTTTTTGAAAATATTGTTTTAACGGGATATTTGCGTTATACTGTATATTGCAGTTTTATGCAAACAATTTTTCAACGGTGATTTATAAATATGAAATATCAAAACGACGACAATTACAATCCGTTTTCAAATAACAACGCAAACGACTCCGACGAAAACGATTACTGTTATAACGACTCGGACTCCGTAAACGACTATACGACGCCCGGCGACGGCAGATTCGTAAAGGATGACGACGATATCGACTATAATTTCATACGCGACTACGCCCCCGCGCAAAACCGCGAGGTTCCGAAAAAGGTCACGTCGCCCGCGCAAAGTCCTTATTACAGAGAACCGTATCCGCAGAAAAGAACACGTCCGAGCGACGCGCAGATGAAAAAGAAAAGACGGCGCAGAAGCAAGGTAAAAAAAGTTTTTTTATCCGTATTATGCGTTTTTCTCGCGTGCGTAATCGGTGCGGGAGGATATCTGTCCTACCATGTAAATCATATTCTCGACTCGATAAATTATACCGCATACGACAATGTGAATAAATATATTCCGCAGTCCGAGCTTTATCATTCCGACGACGTTCTCAATATACTTATAATCGGACTTGACGACGACGAGGGTACCGGCAAGTCACGTTCCGATTCGATGATGCTCGTCAGTCTCGATTCAAAGCATAAGAAAATCAAGCTGACTTCTTTTTTAAGAGATATGTGGGTAGACATACCGGATTATACGACCGCAAAGCTCAACGCCGCATGCTCTCACGGAGGAGCCCAGCTTGTTATAGATACGATAGAAACGAATTTTAAGGTCGATATAGATAATTACGTCATGATCGATTTCGATATCTTCGTCGAAATCGTAAACGAATTGGGCGGAATCGACGTAGACGTTTCAGAAGCTGAAGCCGCCGCAATGGCTAAATTCGACTGCATAGTGGAACCCGGCGAAAACGTGCATCTCGACGGCGAGCAGACGCTGTGGTATGCGAGAATCAGAAAATGCGATTCAGATTTTCAAAGAACAAGCCGTCAGAGAGAGGTTGTAACTCTCCTCTTCGACAAGCTTAAAACAAAAAACGTAAAAGAGCTTTACGAGTTGGGACTTAACGTTCTTCAAAAGGTTCAGACCGGATTTACGAAGTCAGACCTTAAAAACATAATTGTTAATGTAAAAAACAGAAGCAGTATAATAAGCTATCTTTCGTACGATATCGAACAGATGTCGATTCCCGCAGACGGAACGTGGAACGACGCGACGATTAAAGGACAGATGGTTCTCGAGGTCGATATTGACAAAAACACACAGCTTTTAAAAGAATTCATATACGGAGACAATTAGAATTTATGAGGTCATTTACCGTAACAAAAAACGACGCGGGCAAACGTCTCGATTCGTTTATAACAAAAACAGCCCCGCTTCTGCCGAAAAATCTTCTGTATAAATACATACGGCTTAAACGCATTAAATTAAACGGCAAAAAAAGCGAGATTTCGGCACGTCTTAAAGAAAACGACGTTATCGATATGTATATAAACGACGAATTCTTTGAAAAGAACGAATATACGTATTCGTTTATGAAAGCCCCGAAGCAGCTTAATATTGTCTACGAGGACGATAATATAATGCTCCTCGACAAAAAAGCGGGTGTACTTTCCCACCCCGACAACGGCGAGTACATCGACACTCTCATAACCCGCGTTCAGCGTTATCTTTATGAAAAGGGCGAATACGATCCCAAAAATGAAAACTCGTTCGCCCCCGCTCTTGCAAACAGGATAGACAGAAACACCGGCGGTATTGTCATAGCGGCAAAAAACGCGCAGACATTAAAAATTCTCAACGAAAAGATTAAGAACCGCGAATTAAAAAAAATGTATCTCTGTGTAATCGTCGGATATTTAAAGAAAAAATCGGGAATTCTCGAAAGCTATATGGTTAAAAACGAGCAGAAAAACCGCGTTTTTGTTTACGATCACCCCGTTGAGGACGGAAAAACCGCAAAAACCGGCTATAAAGTTCTCGCAGAGTCAAACGGATTAAGCCTTCTCGAAGTCGAGCTTTTCACCGGCAGGACGCACCAGATACGCGCACACATGGCTTCGATAGGTCATCCGCTTCTCGGCGACGGAAAATACGGAACTAACTCCGTTAATAAAAAATACGGCGGATACAAAAAGCAATTTTTATATTCGTACAGGCTCGATTTTGATTTTAAAACCGATTCGGGAATACTCTCCTATCTGGGCGGCAAATCGTTTACCGTCGGCGACGTGTGGTTCAAAACCGCGTTTTTAAACGGTGAATTGTAATGATTAAACGAATTTAAGAAAAACATGAATCAAAATATAATTCACGGCTTCGGCGCAAATCATCGCCGAAGCCGCGTTTTTATATTATCTTTGCGAGAAATAGTTTACTATTCCCTGCGCTATCGCCGTCGCATAGAGAGTCTGCCCCGTTTCGTCAGCGAGAATTTTCATATTACCCTCGTTTGTCAGATATCCGCACTCTACAAGAACCGACGGACACTCCTCTATTCTCGTAACGGCATACGGGAAAAACCGCGTACCGAGGTCGAGTCCGTTATACTCGCTTTTCGTTTTGTCCGTATAATAATTATTTCTGTACATACCGACAAGCTGCGTGTGTATTGAGTCGGCAAGGAGCTTTGAATAACTCCTGTAATAAAACGTATGCGTACCGTATGCCGACGCGTCGGACGAGCCGTCGCAGTGAATCGAAACAAATACGTCGGGATTCATACTGCGAGCCGTAAGAACTCTGTCAACAAGCGTAAGCCCCGTACCCGAATTCCTCGTTAAAACCGTTTTGATTCCGTTACTTTCGAGTATATTTTTTACTTTAGAAGCTATAGAATACGTTATTTTCTCCTCATATACGCTGCGATTGAACGCATATGTGCCCGTATCGCCGAATCCGCCGTGACCGGGGTCTATCATTACGGTTAAAGCTGAGATATCCTTAACGTTATGCTTGAATACGAATTTTGTTCCCGCGTCGCCGTCGGGAGTCATTGAATAGCCGTAAAATCCGCCTTTTTTTCTTAAATAAAGCCGTAATATCACCGCGCCGTTACTGTCTGACAGCCATTCGCACGACGTAAACAGCGGGTCGGCCGAAAAATCAAACGTTCCCGAGCAAGTCGGCGAGTCATAGAATTTAATATCGACATACTCGCCCTCGCAGGTTTCGACATTATATTTGCGTCCGAGGTAACCCTCTTTATATGTCTGCGGAGCGACCGAAACGAGCGTACTCGTTCTGAAATTCTGCGAAAAAGTAATCGAAGTCGTATTACCGTCAAGCGAAGCGGAAGTAAGAGAAACCGTATTTTCGGGCAGGACAAAGCCGTTAATAATATAAACCGAGTTTTCGGCTTTAAATTTTATACCCGAAGTAAGACAGTACATAAATGTGTTTTCATACAGCTTCGTCGAATTTATATACCCGTACGTATTTTTAAGCTGCGGAGTAGTCTCCGGAACGGAAAGATCGGAGTTCTCACCGGCGGGCGTTACCTCCGCTCTGTCAGCTGTAATTACGCACATATCGCGCCTGCCGAGCCCGTTGTCCGAATAAGCGTCGGTACTGCTTTTGCCGTTTATGACCTCGTCGGCAATACCGTTTAAATATCCGCAGAACGAAACGTCGGATTCGTCTGCCTCGCCCTTAAATCCGAGAGAGTATTGAGCCGTAAATTCGCATCTGTTATCGTCCGAAACAGCCGAAGAAGCCGTCAGCATAATGTATTCGCCGTTTATAAATGCGAAAACCGAACTGTCCTTATACGCGTTACAGCTTAACGTGACGCTCTTTTTGTTTTCGGATAAAGTAACTTTCGTATCCTTTATAATATCCTCGCACACGTCGAAAACATACGAATATCCTGCGTTCATGTGCCGTACTCTTACAATATTTCTGCCGACGGACAGCGGAATTTCCGCTTTGAATATACCGTCCTTATCGGCTGAAAAAACATACCAGGCTCTGTCCGCCGAGTTTCTTATATAAAGAGCATTTTCTTTTCTGCTCGTAACCCCCTCGAATTCGAGCGATTTTTTATCGTCCGACAGACGAAGCTTTGTTATATTCAGAGCCGTAATATCTATATCGTTATAGCCTTTAAAATACGAATACGCGCTGACGGTGCTGTTCTTTTTATTTTCAGTCAAAGCGTTTATGTCGTTATATACGATTCCGGACAGCGTGCCGTTATTATAAACACTGCGTATCTGCGAGTATATCTCGTCGTCCTCTGTCCAATCTCCGCCCGTCGCTGTTTTTTCATTATGCAGAACGCAGTAAATTCTCGCGTCATATTCTTTTGCAAGCGAAGCATAAGCCGAAATTATATCCCCGGCGGGAATCGACGACTTCATAGACGAAGTTATATCGGGGAAATACATATCCGCGCAGTTTGAACTTACCCATTTATCAACGACAGAATTCTCCGTATTCGCCTCAAAGCAAATGCCCGAAGAAAAACCAAAGCTGTCGTTTAAAAACCTTGTAAATGAAGCGAGGGCGGAATCAAAAGCCTCCGCCTTCTTTTCATCCGTAACATGCTTTGAATAAAAATCCGACACGCCGTTTAATATAACGCCTTTTACGTTATAATCCTTAAACGGCGAAATATAACCGTCGTCCGTTTTAAACCTTTCACCCTTGAAAACGTCGGAAATATCCGCGCCGATATAAACGTACATTCCCTTAGAGTTTGCATAATCGGACAGATATTTTATCTCGTCAAGTCCAGAGGACGTAACGTATTTGCCGTCTTTTTTTATATCAATAATCAATCCGTTGACGGACAGAGTCGCCGTAACGTCGATACTGTTCAAAAGCGTGTTTTTTATTTCGTCGTCGGACTTCTGAATGTCGGAAACCGAATCCGGAGAAATACGGACAAAATGCATATCGAGGAGCGTTTTATCTTCCTGTGTTTTCATAAAAGAAAAATCAGCTTCGCCCAAAACGAGAGTATTATCTGCTTTTTTGAATATCGAAAGCAGATCAAACGAAAGTCCGACCGCAGTTATAACTCCCGCGCAAACGACCGAAACCGCGCATATAAAAACTATAAGCAGTATTCTTTTAGTTTTGCTTCTCATTGTCTGCCTCCGTCTGTTCCTGTTCGGGCTTGTTATTTATTTCAATAATTCTTTTTTTAACGTCGATATGGTCAAAATGCTCACGGTAGCGAACGGAAAGAGTCGATTTCTTTTTGCAGTTCCTGCAGTAAAACGTCGCTCTGAACGCCTGATTGACAACGCGCCACTCTGTAATGCGTTTCATATAATTACGGCACTCTGCGCACGGACAGACCATTTTGCTCCTGTCTATGCGTTCGTCGTGAATGTCCGTTATGTTCTTTGCTTTAAACATAAGACGTTTGTAGAAATTCCTGTCGCACTCGTGAATATACGAGGAAACCTCCTCTTCATTATACGCTTTTTTAAGACACCGCCATGTAAGCAGGCTGTCGTCGAGCGCGCGGTGGGTCGAGAATTCGCTTACGTCGATACCGAACAGCGCGGCGGCCGCCGAAAGACCGATCTGCTGATTTGTGTCGAGTTTTAAATGATTCTGACAGAATCTCTGCGCGTCTGCATAAAACCCGATAAACGGGATATAATCCGTATCGCAGAAGCATATAAGATTTTCAAGCAGAACGTGCAGATCTGTATTACCCCACGACATAAAAACACATTCCCTGTCGCCGAGCCATTTCGTAAAATCCGACAGCGCACGGTCAAATCCGACTCCGCCGTACATGTCCTCGTTTGTAATGTGCGTCAGGTCTTTTACCCGCCCGCTTAATTTTTTTGAAAGCTGAGATCGTATCAAAACGGAAAAAGTGTCAACAACGTCCATGTTTTCGTCAATCATTACGGCTCCTATTTCAATTATTTCATTGAAAAAAGCTTTCACGGCTTTATTATACGCGTTGTTCCACTCTAAATCCATGACAACATAATACAATACGATCACACCTAAAACATATCTATTCAAGTATAGTCTAC
This sequence comes from uncultured Oscillospiraceae bacterium, assembly GCA_900543395.1. Taxonomy (GTDB): domain Bacteria; phylum Bacillota; class Clostridia; order Oscillospirales; family Acutalibacteraceae; genus CALACW01. Next base: position 52,692 of record UQQT01000007.1, read on the forward strand.
TACATAACCGCAGTATTTGTCAAACAGTGTCGTAAAATATTTTATATGTCGTTGAAAAATTATATTGCATGAAGTATAATATAAATAATAAAACAAAACGGAGGTTATAAAATGGAAAAAGTATTTAAAGTATCGGGAATGATGTGTTCACACTGTGAAAAAAGAGTCGAAAAGGCAGTCTCGGCAACAGACGGAGTATCGGCAGTAAAAGCCGATTCGGCTAACGGAACATGCTCCGTTACGTTCGAAAATGCAAGCGAATCCGATATCAAAAAGGCAATTACCGACGCGGGTTATACGGTTGAATAAAAAAAAATAGCAATATATTCGCCGACAGATGTTATCCGACATTAGTCGGCATTTTGTTTAAAAATTATATATAATCAACAAGCATTTTTCTTTATTGGGTGTATAAATTTATATCCCGTATTAATTAATAAACATAATACAGATTGAACGTCGCGTATATTTTTGATATAATTCAAATGTATGTATTTTTACAATATTTGGAGGTAATATTAATGCGTAATGCAAGAAAAAAACTATTTAATATTATTTCATTGATTTTAACTTTTGTTTTGACTTTTTCGTGCTTTACGATTATTGCGCCGTTGTCGGCGTCGGCTGTCGACCCGACAATGCAGAATGTGAAGTTTTACGTTCCCGAGGTTATATACCTCGCGCCGAACGTTCAGTCATGGACTTCGGCAACGTCTACCCCGTTCCAGTTCTTTATTCAGAATGACACTTCGACAGGCAAACCGAAGTCAACGCAGGAATTGACGGGTACCGTATATTTTGAATATGCGAACGCAGCGAGCGCAAAGTTAAGCTATTTCTGGCTCGACGATATAACGTCCGATACAAAGTTATCCGGAGGTTCTATTTATATGGGTTCGGCGCTTTCCGCCGGAACACAGAAAACGCTCACTCTTTCTTCGGGTAAAGCGACAACGACTATCAGCGCGGAGAACAGCATATCCCCGTCTCTCGCGGCAAGTAAAACAGGATGCTATATACAGTGGGTGCTTACTTTTACCGATTCTGCGGATTCACAGACAAAAACCGCAATAGCCTACACTTATGTGTATAAACCGTATGTAATTCCGTACGGAACAACGTGCGAAATGCTTAACAACCGAGGCACAAACTCCTACTGTAACGTTGTTTCATGGATTACCGGCGTACACTCAATGACCGGAACCTCCGATTACTATCCCAGATACGCAGTGTCCGACAGTGCAAAGGGAATGGCGGGATTTTTAAGCACGCAGAATACAGGCTATTCCGCAAGTACAAAGATAACCGGCACGAGGACTCAGCCGTCGGCTAATGTCAGTACATATGCCACCTCGCTTTATTCCGTATTTGCGTCTGAAACAAAAGCTCATGCATATTTTTACGCAAATCAGACAAATTCGGGCGTCAACGACAATTCGCCGCTTGATTGGTTTACAAACGGCACAAGCGGAGCGTTTAACGTCAAATCATTCAGATATCAAAAGCAGGACGACGGATATAACTACGGAGACGGATATAACAGAATGAATACCGTATCACCCGTAGTCGGCACCGTAAACATAGATTCGAGCAGATATTCAAATTTAAGTCAGATACCGAATCTCGGATTGGGAATGCTTGTAACGTCCGACAAAAATGCCGGCAAGGGCGGAGCCTGGATGGTTTCCGAATATACCGGAAGCACATATTTAAATGAAGAACGCGATAAACAGAGAAACAGTATATCCGAAATACAAAAACGCTGGACAGACGCGGAAAACAACGGAACCGTTATAGCCCGCCAGGGAAGCTATAACAGCATTCAAAAGGGTTTTCAATACGAAGGCATAAAATATGCCGGAGGACTTGTAAGCTCAATTCCGAATTCTACAACAACAAAAACATATACATATAAAACTCTGATGTTAAACTCCGACTCCGACTACTGTTTTAACTCATCAATAATCAGGGTTTCGGCAAACATTTATAACAAATCCAACCTGCGTACCGCCGTACAGAACGCGCAGAGTTATTTTGCACAGCTGGGTATAAACAGTTCGTCGTTTACAAGCTCATATTTCTACACTTCGGAGTCTAATTCCAAATGGACGGCTTTCGTCACCGCATACAAAAACGCGTGCAAGGGATTGACCGTTCTCGATTCGACTGTTACGAATCCCGACACGCTTGCGACGAACCTTACAAACGCGCTCAACGCGTTGCAGACTAAGGTTATTCTCGACGCAAACGGCGGAACGATAAACGGTTCGTCAACCTCAAGCCATTGGTTTGTTATAGGTAAAAACGCCAATGCTTCCGTTAATCTATCCTCGTATGTTCCGACCCGTTCGGGCTACGCATTCAACGGCTGGGCTTTGAGCAAGACCGTGCAGTCGGGTGCGGACTCGTTCACACTTGGACATAAGGACACGCTTTACGCCGTATGGCAGGCAATCGGAACGACGTCGGATACTGCCGTCGTAGACTTTGCCTCTGCGGGATATTCGGATGTCTTATCAAACGACGCATGCTCAAACGGCAGTATAATCGGCGTCTCAACGGCATCCCCTGCCGTACAGAACGGAAATACACTTCAGGAGACATACAACTCCTCAACGGCAAATTCCGCAGGTACGGTTTCGATAGAAAGTAATAAGCTTAAATTCACTCCGACAGCAGAATTTAAATCCGCACAGACGTATTACTACGCAGTAAAGCTTTGCTCGGGAAAATATACGTGCTACTCATATTCGAGCGTCACTTTTGTGCCTGCAAATAACATTCTGTTTGAGGAATCGGCGTTTACATTCGAAAACGGCACGGACGCGGTCTGGACGGACGTTACAGGCTCCGGCAATACCTACACCGGCAGCGGAAACAATTCCGACTACGGTTATTCGTCCGAATATGCAAACGACTCGACATATTCGCTCGGCAAAGCAAAATCGGTAACGGTTACAAAAACGCAGTTTGAGTCAGCGTCAAGCTCATACAAATGGCCGTCGGCAACATTCAGTTTCCGGGGAACGGGCTTTGACCTTAACGCTATCGCGAAAAACACGGCGGGTCTTATGACAGTCGACCTGTACAGATATGGTGAATTAACTGCGATAAAGAAAATCGCGGTCAATACTTATTATGACGATTCGGCATACGGAACGCTTTACCAGTCCCCCGTCGCGTCATTAACGGGACTTGACTACGGTCATTATACGATAAAAGTCACGGTCGCATATCACCCGATGTTTGACAGAACTTATTTAACATCGACAAACGGCGCACTCCGCGCTCCCTCGCAGGGACAGACCGAGGGCAAGGGCAGTGCAAGCGGTCAGTATATCGGAGTTATCGACAGTATCAGAATTTACGACCCGGCGGGAACGAATCTCACATCCGGCACCGTTTACGAAACATATAAAAACGCGGGCGAACTTAATCCGACGTTCGCAAATCTCAAATCAATGCTTCTCACCTCAGAAGCAAACGACTTAATAATGAAGGGTGAAACGCAGACGGGTTCCGTCTATGTTGAGGGAAATGCTAACGTTTCTTCCGTTGCCGATTATAATAATTCAAGCGCAAACTGTGAAGTAATGCTCGCCCCCGGCGACGCGGCGGCGTTTAAGATTAACAGCCCCTTCGCAAAAGTTCAGATCGGACTTCGTTCTGCGGACGGCAATACGGCGGTTGCAAAAATCGGAAACGATACATTTACGCTCCGCTCCGCTACAGAAATGTTCTACACGGTAACGCCCGAAAACTCCATGATAGTAATTGCAAACGGTTCTTCTTCGGGTCTGGTTGCAGTCGGCAGGATAAAAATAATCCCCTCGTCCGAATCAAACTCCGTTTCCTATGCCGCTGTTACATCCGATATTGCTTTGATGTCATACGTTTCAAGAAGCCTCTCAAAAATAAAAGCATCCCCGGCTCCCTCGATTGACGGCGAATATACGTTTAACGTTTCATTCTCGTCTGACAATAAAAAAATTGATTCGGTTATAACGGTCAATTCGGACAAATTCACTTATTTGTCTGATGACAGCGGAAGCTGGACGGCATATCTTGATGTTTTGACAAACGATGAAATTATCAATAATGCGTTTAAATCATGCTCGGCAGATAAGGAGCTTAAACTCAACCGGAACAAAACCGTCAGACTTACGCTCGTTTACAAAAACGGAGAATGGAGTCCGCAGAGTATTGAAATTAAATGCGATAATATCAAGACGGACTCCGAGCAAACGCTTCTCGAAAAAATAACGGCATTCGTTTTAGGTATTTTTGATTTTATAATCAAAATAGTCAATATAATTTCAAAGATATTAAAATAACAGCTTTACGAAAAGGTGATTTATTATGAAAAAACATTATATAAAACCGACCGTTGAAGCTGTGGAATTTCAGCTCGGCGGGTCTGTAATTGCCGCGTGTCAGTACATCACAAACAATCAGATGTATCAGTGCGCGGTCGACATTCCTGGACTGGGCACGATTTTCACTCTCGAAAGCTCGTGCGATTATATCGGCGAAGAGGGCGACGTATGCAACTTCACTCCGCAGCCCGGATTTAACGTATACTGGTCGTAAAAAAGCAAAAACCGCAGTCATTAAACGGTGACTGCGATTTTTTATTGTTTTAAATATTTTAGTATTAAACGGCGGGTATCTTGCACACATCAACCCAGCCCACGCTCTGCGAACACTCTTCGAGTTCGGGAATACTGAGTCCTATCGCACTTGAAGCCGTACCGCATGCCGGGTAAACCATATCATATTTTTTCAGACTCTCGTCAAGATAAACATCGACTCCGTCGTTTAACGCAAACGGGCAGACTCCCCCGACCATATGACCGGTCTTAGGCTCAACCTCGTCGTGGGACAGCATTTTCGCCTTGCAGTGAAAAGTCGCTTTGTATTTTGCATTATCGATTCTCGCGTCTCCGGCGGCAATTACAAGAATTGTTTTATCCCCCGTGTTAAACGAAAGCGATTTTGCAATCATTCCGGATTCGACTCCGAGTGCGTCCGCTGCTAAATCGACCGTCGCGCTCGAAACGTCGAATTCGATAACCCGCGAATCAAGCTCCCACTTCGAAAGATACTTTTTAACTTTTTCAATCGACATATTTACACATCCGTATCATATCATTTATATATGTTATTTATATTAATGAGATTATATCATACCTTTAATTGTCAATTCAATACAAATAGATTGTGAGAAATCACGAATTTTATGCTTTTTCACCCCGTTATTTGGCAACAATTAATGTTGAAAAGTAAAAAAAAAGTGCTATAATAACAGATTATAGAGAGTATGGATTTGAGGTGATTTACAAATGAAAAGCACGCTTCAGGAAATACTTGAGGTCGAAATGAAAGCGCAGGAAAGAACAAAGGAAGCACTTTTGTACAAGCAGAACACTATCGACGAAATAGCCGACATCCGAAAAAAATTAGCCGAGGAAAAATTACAGCAGGCCGAAATAAAAATCGACGAGCTGAAAAAGAAATCCGAAGCCGACACGGAAAAAGCTCTTTCTTCGTCAAAAAAGAACTGCGAGGAAACTATCGCGTCGCTCGAACTTAAATCAAAAAACAGCAGTGACGAATGGATTTCGCAGGTCGTCAAACGCGTTCTGGCGGGTGAAGAAAAATGAACACAGCTTTTTCTCAAAATTATATACTCGCAAAAGCGAGAGCCGTATGGGGCAAAAGGCTCACTGCGCAGAATTACAGCGATTTAATGTCGTTCCACTCCGTTCCCGAAGCCGCCGATTATTTGAAAAGCAAGACATATTACGCGCATATCTTCGAGGGCTTTACATCGGGAATGATCCACAGAGGTCAGCTCGAGGGACTTCTTCATAAAGATCTATTCGACAAATATATGAAGTTCTGCAGTTTCGGCAAGGCTATCGGAAATAACTTTTATGAATTCTATATTCTGAAAAACGATATTTCCCAGCTTCTGCAAATCATGACATACATGAATTCGGGTACGATGGAGAGTTATATTTACACTCTCCCCGTTTTCTACGACGAACATTCGAAGCTTGATTTGTATAAGCTCTCGACGGTCAGAACGCCCGAACAGCTTATATCCGCGCTTGACTCGACGCCTTACGAAAAAACGGTTAAGAAAATATTTTCAAGGAAATATGCGTACAACTTCATAATTCCCGCGGAAATAGAATTCACAAACTTTTTAAGCGAGGAACTCGCAAAGCTTCTTAAGTTAAAAAAGAGCGAAACTGCAGAAAACGAAATCGTAAAGCTCTTCACGCTCGAAAGTGATATGAGATTTTTAAACGGCGTTTACCGTCTGATAACGTTTCCCGACGTTCCGAGAGAGTTTATTTTAAAGCTGACCGCCGCCGAGTATTCGCAGTTGAGCCGTCAGACAAGAATCGCTCTCGCCTCCGCACAGACAACGGACGAATTTATGAAAATCCTATCGGGTACGAAATACAGAAAGATATGCGATTACGCGCAGACCGCCGACTTTGACGACGCGTCAAAACGCTTCGAATACGAAATATTCGCAAAGCAGATACGATTCTCGACCGACCCGAACGTGGTAATGTATACGTTTCTGTACCTTACCGCAAACGAGATAAACAACATTATACATATTATAGAATGTATAAGATATTCGCTGCCGTCCGATACCGTACGGCCGATGTTAAACGGTATAAATTAATGCAGGCACTTAGGATGGTGAATCGAATTGGCAATTGAAAAAATGATGCTCCTGAGGGCAAGCGGAAGCTCCGACAGGCTCAATGATTTTATAATCAGACTTTTCGGTGCGGACGACTTCTGTCCCGAGGACGCATTGAGTTTCCTATCATCCTCGATGGGTTACGTTGCGTTAAACGAGGCAAGTCCCTTTGAATTTACGCTGCGCGATATTGAGGATACCGCGTCCGTCGCGGGAGCAACGCTCGACGAAAACAGTCTGTCAAACGTTCTCGGCACCGACAGAACGCCGGATAAAGATTATATGGCTCGGCTCAACGAGTACACTAAAATGTCAGACAAGCTGATTACAAACGTTAACGATCTGCTCTCCGACATCAAAACGGATATTATCGCCCACAACGAAAACAGGAAAAAGACGGCGGCTTTGATAGACTCGCTAAAGTCAAAACAGGATAACTTAAGTCATTTTATGAAATTAGACGTCGACATAGACGAACTGCTCAGCGCGTCATACCTTACGGTAAGATTCGGCTCCCTGCCGAAGGACGCGTATAAACAGCTGAAAATTATAGAAGAGGACGGAAAGTTCATCTTCACCCCCTGTTCTTCGGACGATCACACTATTTGGGGCGTTTACTGTACACCTAAAAAATACGAAAAGAAAGTCGACGAAATTTTCGCTTCTCTCTACTTCGAAAAACTGACGATCGATATGGACGACGGAACGGTTGCCGAAATCATCAAAAAGAATGCAGACAAAATCGAGGAACTGTCCGAACAGCTCGACGTCGAGGACGGCATCATAAAGAGAACATGGGACGAAAACAGCGAGACTATATTAAACACGTACTCACTGCTTCTCGACCTTCAGGAAATATATAAGTTAAGAAAGTATGCCGCTGTAAACGGCGAGAGCTTCTACTATGTAGGCTGGATTCCGAAGTCGGAAGCAAAAAAGGACAAAACGGTATTCTCAGACCTTGACGGCGTGGAAATAACGTTCGAGCCGTACAATATTTCGGATAAAAAACACGCTCCGCCGACTAAGCTTAAAAATAATCCGCTCGTCCGTCCTTATGAATACTATGTAAAAATGTACGGCATGCCTCAATACGGCTCGGTCGACATTACGTCGTTCGTCGCGGTTACATATACGGTAATTTTCGGAATGATGTTCGGCGACCTCGGGCAGGGACTCGTGCTTCTGATAATCGGCGCGCTTATGTGGAAGCTCAAAAAAATGGAGCTCGGCAAGATACTTATTCCCTGCGGAATTTCATCAATGATTTTCGGACTGATATTCGGCTCGTTCTTCGGCTATGAAGAAGCACTTGACCCGCTTTATCACGCAGTCGGACTTAAACATAAACCGCTGGCGGTTATGGAAAACATTACGACCGTTCTTATTTTTGCAATCGGTATAGGCGTCGCGCTCGTTATCGCTTCAATGGTTATAAACGTAATCGTTAATCTTAAGGCGCATAAGTTCGGAGCCGCACTGTTTGACACGAACGGCGTTACGGGAATTATATTCTATACGTGTCTTGTTAACTTTATTCTTGAATTCATGGCGAAGATAACGGTTATACCCAACAATATAGCTATTGTTCTGACAGCTGTCTGCGCGGTGATCCTTTATATGAAAGAAATTATTATAGGTCTTGTGGACAGAGCCCCGAACTGGAAGCCCGACAGCATGGGAGATTTTCTGATTCAGAACGTATTTGAGCTTATAGAATACGTCCTCTCATATTTCAGCAACACTGTATCGTTCCTTCGAATCGGCGCGTTCGTACTCGTTCACGCAGGTATGATGATGGTCGTATTCGCGCTCGCTTCTGACGGTAAAAATATTCTTGTCGTAATTCTCGGCAACGTTCTCGTTATTGCGCTCGAGGGACTTCTCACGGGAATCCAGGCTCTGAGACTTGAATTTTATGAAATGTTCTCAAGATGCTTCGAGGGTAACGGAAAACCGTTCTTATCGGTTTCCTCAATCCTCAAAGAAAGTAAAAATTAACAAATTAACCGGGAGGTTTTTATCATGTCAACTTTTCTTTATGTAATTCTTTTCCTTGTACCCGCGGCGGGTCTCGCATTTATCGTTTACAAATCGGTTAAAAACAGAGCCGACGGAATGGACGGCAAAACGCTTGTAAGAAAAAATCTTTTCTCATTCGCTCTCGTTCTTGCCGTAACGGCGGCTATGGCGTTCTCTGTATCGGCTGTCAACGATTCTTCTTCCGCATCCGGCACTTCGGAACCCGTAACTGCTTCGGATACCGCAGAAACCACGCAGACGGCTGAAAAAACCGACGGCGGACTTGCTAAGGCTATCGGACTTCTCTCCGCAGGTCTTGCAACGGGTCTTGCAGGCATAGGCGGCGGTATCGCCGTTGCGGCAGGCGCACCCGCGGCTATCGCGGCTACGAGCGAGGATCCCAAATCGTTCGGTAAATCGCTTATATTCGTTGCTCTGGGTGAGTCAATCGCTCTTTACGGCGTTGTTATCTCGATACTCGTTCTTAATAAAATTTAACGGAGACCGCGTATGAAAATGTATCTTATCAGCGACAATATCGATACTCAAATCGGTATGAGACTCGCGGGAATAGACGGCGTTACGATTCACGAAACCGAAGAAGCTCAAACAAAGCTCGACGCTCTCATGCAGGATAAGAACATAGGCGTAATCCTCGTAACTCAGACGATTTACGCGCAGTGCGAGGAACACATTAACTTTCTTAAAAACAAGTATAAGCTTCCTCTCATTACCCGAATACCCGACAGACACGGTATGCAGGATAACGAGTACCTCACGCGCTACGTACGTGAGGCAATAGGAATGTAAGGAGGGATTATATGGACTCGAAAATATCAAAAACAGAAGCCTTCTTCAACGCAATCAACGAAGAATCGATGAAAAACAGAGTCGATATCATCACCGAAGCGAACCGCATGAAAGCGCAGGCTACCGAAGAAGCGACAGCGCAGGCAAAAAAGCTTTACAACGAAAAAGTCGCTTCGGAGAAAGCAAAAATAAACAAAAAAGCCGGTACCGTTATTTCCGTAAAAGAAAAGGAATACAGGCTGAAAATTCTTGAAAAAAGAAACAGCATAACGGATTCGGTATTTGAATCGGCGCAAAAGAAGCTTGAAGAATTCACTAAAAGCGCAGATTATGAGGAATATCTTAAAAAGAATCTTATCCATGTTTTAAGCGTATGCAAGGATAAGAGCGTTACCGTTTTCTTAAAACCCGACGATATGAAATACTCCGACGAATTAAAATCGAGCGTAAAAAACGAATGTGAATTCGTTTCGGACGACTCCATTAAGGTCGGAGGGATCAAGTGCAGATGCGATTCTCTCAATCTTATTATAGACGACACGATAAGCAGACGTCTTGACGAGCAGAGAGAATGGTTTTACGAAAATTCAGGCTTAAATATATAAGTATTCGGGTGAGAAAATGAACACGAATAATATAATCTACGGCATAAACGGTCCCGTTGTAACGATTAAGGGCAAGACTGAGCTTAAAATGATGGAAATGGTTTATGTCGGCAAAGAAAAACTCATAGGCGAGGTTATCAAAATTACCGACGACTTCACCACCATACAGGTTTATGAGGACACCGTCGGACTTTATCCCGGCGAAGAGGTTATTTCAACGGGCGAACCCATGTGCGTAACATTGGGACCCGGAATCATAGGCAACATTTACGACGGAATCGAAAAACCGCTTGCTTCAATTGCGGAAAAAAGCGGAGTTTTCCTCACAAAGGGCGTTAACACCCCGCCTATCGATTACGATAAACTTTGGGACGTTACAATAACGGTAAAACCCGGAGACGAAGTTAAGGGCGGTTCGGTTATAGCGACATGCCCCGAATCGGAAATTATAACTCATAAGGTTCTCGTTCCCCCGACGGTTTCGGGCAAGGTAATCTCCGCAGCCCCCGACGGCAAATACAAGGTAAACGATACCATAGTTACAATAGAACGCCCCGACTCGACAAAGCAGGAGCTGACTTTATGTCAGAAGTGGCCTATAAGATACGCCCGTCCGACAGCCGACAGACTTCCCATTTCAAAGCCCCTCGTAACGGGTCAGAGAATTCTCGATACAATGTTCCCCGTCGCAATGGGCGGAGCGGCCGCCATCCCGGGAGGCTTCGGAACAGGAAAAACCGTTACACAGCATCAGCTTGCGAAGTATTCGAATGCGGACATAATCGTTTACGTCGGATGCGGTGAGCGCGGTAACGAAATGACCCAGGCTCTTAAAGAGTTCTCGGAGCTTACCGACCCCAAAAGCGGAAAACCCCTGCTTCAGAGAACCGTTCTTATTGCAAACACGTCAAACATGCCCGTCGCTGCCCGTGAAGCTTCGATTTACACGGGCATCACAATAGCCGAGTATTACAGAGACATGGGATATTCGACTGCAATGATGGCTGACTCAACCTCGCGTTGGGCAGAGGCTTTGAGAGAGATATCCGGACGACTCGAGGAAATGCCCGCGGACGAGGGCTACCCCGCATATCTTCCGTCGAGACTTTCCGAATTCTACGAAAGAGCGGGATATTACAAAACTCTCTGCGGTGAGGAAGGCTCGATTACCGTTATCGGCGCAGTTTCTCCGCAGGGCGCGGACTTCTCCGAACCCGTAACCCAGAACACAAAGAGATTTACCCGCTGTTTCTGGGCTCTTGACAAATCGCTCGCGTACGCCCGCCACTACCCCGCTATCAACTGGAACGACAGCTACAGCGAATACCTTTCCGACCTCTCCGAATGGTATGAGGAAAACGTTGCTTCCGATTTCATGACGCTTCGCGGAAAAATCATGAATATACTCGCCGAGGAAACAAAGCTCATGGAGATTGTCAAGCTGATAGGCTCCGAAATGCTCCCCGACGATCAAAAACTTACACTCGAAATAGCGAGAGTTATAAGAGTCGGATTCTTACAGCAGAACGCAACGAACCCGACCGACACGTATACCCCGATTACAAAACATTATCTTATGATGAAAACAATACTTCATCTTTATTCCTGCTCACAGAAAGCGCTCGAAAAGCAAATCCCCGTTTCGCGCATTCTTGCAACGGGAATGTTTGATAAGCTTATAAAAATGAAGTATGATATCCCCAATGATAAACCCGAATTATTCGATTCGTATAACGATGAGATAACAAAGGTTTTTGAGTCTCTTGAATGAAAGGAGAACCGTATAAATGTTAGTTGAACATATAGGACTTAATCAGATTAGCGGTTCCCTTGTCGTTCTCGACGGAGTAGAGGACGCGTTTTATGAGGAAATGGTTGAGTTACGGCTTGACGACGGCTCAACGCGTCAGGGCAGAATCGTTCAGATAGAGGGCGACAAAGCCGTTATTCAGGTTTTCGCCGGAACAAAGAACCTCTCCATGTCCAACACCGGTACAGTTTTAAAGGGCAAACCTATGGAAATCGCACTCTCCCCCGAAATCGTCGGCAGAGTTTTCGACGGACTCGGCAGACCCGCGGACGGACTCGGCGAGATTTTCCCAGAGTGCAGAATGAACATCAACGGAACGGCGATCAACCCCGTTTCCAGAGTTTATCCGCGAAACTATATAAATACGGGTATTTCGTCAATCGACTGCCTTGCGACTCTTATCAGAGGACAGAAGCTCCCGATTTTCTCCGGTTCGGGTATGAAGCATAACGAGCTTGCCGTTCAGATAGTAAGACAGGCGACAATTTCGGACAATGATAATTTCGCTATCGTTTTCGCCGCGATGGGCGTTAAGAACGACGTAGCGGATTACTTTAAAAAATCATTCGAAAACGCAAACGTTATGAACAGGGTCGTAATGTTCTTAAACCATTCGAATGACCCGATCATAGAGAGAATTATAACGCCCAGATGCGCGCTGACCGCCGCCGAATATCTTGCATTTAAATGCAATATGAACATACTCGTTATATTAACGGATATGACCTCATATGCGGAGGCTCTGCGTGAATTCAGTTCATCAAAGGGTGAGATTCCCGGCAGAAAGGGATTTCCCGGCTATCTTTATTCAGACCTTGCTTCGCTTTACGAGAGAGCGGGTATAGTCGAGGGAAGTGACGGTTCCGTAACTCAGATACCCATTCTCACAATGCCAAACGACGATATAACACACCCGATTCCCGACCTTACGGGATTTATAACAGAGGGTCAGATAGTTCTCGACAGAAGCCTTGACGCTACGGGCATATATCCTCCCGTCAGCGTACTCCCTTCTCTTTCGCGACTTATGAAGGACGGTATAGGCGCCGGCTACACGAGAGACGACCATAAGGCTCTCGCCGACCAGCTCTTCGCTTCATACGCAAGCGTTCAGGATGTTAAGAGTCTCGCTTCCGTTATCGGCGAAGAGGAGCTTTCCGCAAACGACAAGCTTTTGCTTAAATTCGGCAAAGCGTTTGAAGAGAAATTTATTAATCAAGGCAATCAGAACAGAACCATAAACGAAACGCTTGATCTCGGCTGGGAGCTGTTATCAATGCTTCCCAGAGAGCTTCTCGACCGTGTCAGCGACGATGTTCTTGACGCTCATTATAAGAAAAAATAAAACTTACCGGAGGTCGTAATTTATGGCGCAGAATGTTTTTCCGACAAAAAACAATTTAATAAATACGAAAAAGTCGTTAAGGCTCGCCCGCGTCGGTTATGACCTTATGGATAAGAAACGTAATATTCTTGTCCGCGAGATCATGCAGATGATGGACGACGCAAAGGCTATACAGTCGCAGATTTTCGAAAAATACAGCGACGCTTACCGTGCTTTGCAGCTGGCAACGGTTTCGCTCGGAGTCTGCGACGACGTTTCACGCTGTGTTCCGATCGACGATTCGCTGAAAGTTACGACTCAAAGCGTTAACGGCGTGGAACTGCCGGTTCTGACACTCGAAAATCACGAACGCCGAATTTTCTACGGACTCTCCGCAACAAACAAAGAGCTTGACGACGCGTATATGAAGTTTAACGAGGTTAAGGAACTGACCGTTAAACTTGCGCAGATAGAAAGCAGTGTCGTTCGTCTTGCAGAGGCGATAAAGAAAACGCAGAAGCGAACGAACGCGCTCGGAAATATTATGATTCCGCAGTTTGAATCGACCGTCAAGTTTATATCAAACGCGTTGGACGAAAAAGAACGCGAGGACTTCTCACGCTTAAAGGTTATTAAACAAACTAAGTAATACGATAAAAACAGACTTTCGATTCGTTTTTCGAAAGCCTGTTTTTTCTTCTGATTCTTTGTTTAAATTACGTAATCGTCCGCGCTCATTTGCATTTCAATCAAATCCTGAAGCGTGACGGAGTCAAGATATTCGTTTATGACTTTACTAAGCCCCTGCCACAGCGGAAGAGTCGGACAGTGTTCGCTCCTCGGGCAGTCGATTTCATCCCCGTCAAGGCATGCGACGGGCGCTAAATTACCCTCCGTCGCTCTCAATATATCGCCCGCAGTCAGCTTTTCGGGAGATTTTGCAAGCCGATATCCGCCCTGGAAACCCCTGTTTGTTTTCAGAATTTCCGCGCGGTTTAAAATAGGAACTATCTGTTCAAGATATTTTTTTGAAATTTCCTGTCTCTGTGCTATGTCTTTGAGCGCAATATATCCGTCGCCCTGATGCTCGGCAAGGTCTAATAACATTCTCAAAGCGTATCTGCCCTTAGTCGAAATTTTCATAGTTAATTCATCCCCTAAATACTATAATACCATATATTTAATAGGTTTTCAATGCTTTAACATAAAAACGAACCTCCGTTTTTATGGAGGCTCGTTTTGTTTTTAACCGTAATCGTGATATTCGACTATCAGCTGTGATTTTGAATTAACGCCGAGTTTTCTGTAAACCGCGTTCATGTGCGTATTAACCGTAGCATACGTAACGCCCAACTTTTCGGCGGCGGATTTTATCGTCATACCTTTTACAAGCAATGAAAATACATCCGTCTCCCTCGGGGTCAATGAGTTGAATTTTTTGTCCTTTTCGCTTTGAACGTCATCGGAATGAGGATTCGTAATAAACGAAGTGTTCACGCTGACGGATTTTTTCGTCTGTACGTTCGGCTCGAAGCTTTCAAACGATTCCGTTTCGTTCGGCGCAGAATCCTTCTTTTTATCCGATCTCGAAGAGAAAAGGCGGGTTATAACGTTTGACATAATTGATTAATTTGCATTCTGCTCGAAATAGAACTGCGTTCTGTCCGCAAATCCTGTTGTGAGCGTGAAATAATCATTAAGATAAAGCTTAGGAAGCAAGTTGATATCAATTTTCGAATTGGTTTGATCCGTTATAAGCTTGTTAAAGTCGATATCCATAATGAAATGTGAATAAACGTTTATATTGTATTTTAAATTATAATCGATATAAACGGGTTTTCCGTAATTTTCGGAAGCAGAATCGTTGTTAAAGTAAAGCTTAACATAGGAACCGCGGTATTTTATAGAGTCAAGCTTACCGGTAATGTTGCCGAAATCTTTAAAATCACTGCCCATACCGCTGAACTCGTTATTATTATCAAGATTCGAAAGATTGAAGAGTTTTCCGTGATTAAGAGTCGTCTTGTCCTCGGGGATATTAAATATTGTTTCGTCTTTAAGATAAACCGTTATCGATGCGCACTTTACGTCTGCCTGCATATAAACGCCGTAGTCGCCCGTGTTTTTATCCTTATAACGCTTCTGACATACGAATTTACCTGTATCTTCGGCTTTATACTCAATTTTGCTTACCTCGGACATATCTATCGCGCTGGCAATTTTGCTCTGAACTCCGAGCGGGAACTTAACGTTGCAGGTATTGCAGTATTTCTCTCTCCAGTCGGGATTAATGTAGTCGTCCTCGGAATCATGGTCGATTGATGTTAATTCCTTATCAAGGTCAATGCTTTCAAACTCCGCTTTTTCCTCTTTCGTAAGGAAAGGTCCGATTGAATCAAGAAGCTTTTTCATTTCGGATTTAAATCTCTTTGATACCTCTTTATTATCGTATGTTTTCGACTGAACGACGCTTCTGTACGACGTACGCATCTTCGGGTTGTCAGGCTTTACTGAATTGAGAATCGTATTAAACGCGTTAAGATATGTAATATCGCTCTGATCAAGCTTTGAAGCAATACGAAGTACAAGACGCGCGTCGGCGGCTGTAATTCTGCTGTCGCCGTCCATATCGCACCGATAGTCAAACTCGCTGTCCGACGGCTTCTGCTCAAGTCCTGCGGTATATCTCAAAAGCTTTCTCGCGTCGGAAACGGTTACGCCGTCCTTAAGGTCGAAATCACCCATAAACATACTGTCGCTGTCTATGTAGCTTACCGCTTTCGTCCTGTTGGCGTCTGCAAGCTTTATCTCCTCGTCGCTGAAAGAAATAGGCTCCGTGTCCGCAAAAGCGACAAACGGCATCAGCATACAGCCTGACACAGCTGCGGACGTAATCGCTTTTATAACCTTTTTCATAAAGTCACCCTCCCGGTTTTTGCTGAAATTCATATATTTATATATATATTATCATAAAAATTTTGTTTTGTAAACAGGGATATAAATAAATTTACTATTGAAAAAAACGGCATTAACCGTTATAATATTTAAGTGGTAAAAATACATCTTAAAATCGGATGTTAAAAACCGAAAGGAGAAATTTACAATGACCTATTCTCATGAAGTAGAAACAATGTGCGTTGTTAAACAGGGTCCGAACCACGGTCCCGCTCCCATTCCCGAGGAGGGCAAATGGGTAAAAGCAAAAGAAATCACCGATATTTCCGGATTTACTCACGGTGTCGGCTGGTGCGCTCCCCAGCAGGGCGCGTGCAAGCTTTCCCTTAATATTAAGAACGGCGTTATCGAGGAAGCTCTCGTTGAGACCATCGGATGTTCCGGTATGACTCACTCCGCCGCAATGGCGAGCGAGATTCTCCCCGGCAAGACCATCCTTGAGGCTCTTAACACCGACCTCGTATGCGACGCTATCAACACCGCTATGCGCGAGCTTTTCCTTCAGATCGTTTACGGACGTTCACAGTCCGCTTTCTCCGACGACGGACTTTCTGTCGGCGCAGGACTTGAGGATCTCGGCAAGGGACTTCGTTCGCAGGTCGGCACTATGTACGGCACTAAGCTCAAGGGCGTTCGTTACCTTGAAATGGCTGAGGGCTACGTTACCAGAATGGCTCTTGACGAGAACGACGAGGTTATCGGCTATGAGTTCGTTTCTCTCGGAAAGATGACCGACTTCATCAAGAAGGGCGACGATCCCACGACCGCTTACGACAAGGCAAAAGGTACCTACGGCAGATTCGCAGAAGCCGCTAAGTACATTGATCCCCGTAAGGAATAAGATAAGGAGGTAAACGGACATGGCATTATTTGAAAACTATGAGAGAAGAGCCGATAAGATTCTCGGCGTTCTCAAGGAATACGGCATTAATTCTATCGAAGAATGTAAAGATATCACTCTTGCCAAGGATATCGACTGCGATAAAATCGTAAGAGGCACCCAGCCTATCTGCTTCGAAAACGCAGTTTGGGCATACACCGTAGGATGCGCTATCGCTGTCAAAAAAGGATGCGTAAAGGCAGCAGACGCCGCCGCCGCTATCGGCGAAGGACTTCAGTCCTTCTGCATCCCCGGCTCCGTTGCAGACAACCGTAAGGTCGGTCTCGGACACGGCAACCTCGGCAAGATGCTCCTTTCCGAGGAGACCGAGTGCTTCTGCTTCCTCGCAGGACATGAGTCATTCGCGGCAGCAGAGGGCGCAATCAAAATCGCTCTTAACGCTAACAAGGTTAGAACCAAGCCTCTGCGCGTTATTCTTAACGGTCTGGGCAAGGACGCGGCTATGATTATTTCGAGAATCAACGGCTTCACCTACTGCAAGACCGAGTTCGATCCCTACACCGAGACTGTCAAGGTTGTAAGCGAGACCGCTTACTCAAACGGCGACAGAGCTAAGGTTAAATGCTACGGCGCAGACAACGTTCCCGAGGGCGTTGCTATCATGAAGCTTGAAAAAGTAGGCGTTTCCATCACCGGTAACTCGACCAACCCCACCAGATTCCAGCACCCCGTTGCAGGAACCTACAAGAAATGGTGCGTTGAGAACGGCGTTAAATACTTCTCCGTTGCTTCGGGCGGCGGCACGGGCAGAACGCTTCATCCCGACAACATGGCGGCAGGTCCCTCTTCTTACGGCATGACCGACACTATGGGACGTATGCACTCCGACGCTCAGTTCGCAGGCTCGTCCTCCGTTCCCGCTCACGTTGAGATGATGGGACTTATCGGCATGGGCAACAATCCCATGGTCGGCGCAACGGTTGCATGTGCGGTTGCTGTTGAAGAAGCAAGCAAATAAGACGCATAAGCCAACCTGAATAAAAAACATTTCCTCCCCTGCTATACGGCAAGGGAGGATTTTTTTCTTAATAATATTTAAAGTTTCAATGATTATCGTATTAAGCCGTTACGGATTATAATTACTGTTTTAGCCGAACTCGTCTGTATTCACCGGGAGTCATTCCTGTCATTTCCTTAAAAACAAGATTAAAGTTTCTGATAGTCGTAAAACCGCTTTTCATTGCAATTTCGGTTATTGTCAAATCCGTTTTAATTAAAAGAGATTCGGCAAATCGTATTCGATAGCTGTTGACAAACGACGAAAAATCCATCCCGAAATTTCTGTTAAAAAAGGATGAAATATAACTGTAATCATACCCGAATTCTGCGGCTATATTTTTTAGTTTAATGTCCCTTGTATAGTTATTTTGAATATACATTGAAAGCGAATTTGTCAAAGCAAAAAAAGTCGGCTCAACCGAAGTAATTTCACTCTGTTCAAATATTATTCCGCATAATTCATATAGTATGGCTTGCTTTAAATATATATTTCTGTCATTGCTTGTAAGAATATTTATTTTATCCTCATTATCAAAAGTAAATAATACATTTGAAAAACCGACATTTTTCGTTTTTTCATAAAAAGAGGACACAAAATCATGGGAAAAGACGCACAAATAGCTTTTGCTTGATATCTTTGTTTTATAAGAATGAATATGACCGGGCAGTATTAAAAGCCCCTCCCCTCTGTGAAGAACGTACGGAATATTGTCGCTTTCGCAAAAAAGCTCACCGTCTAAGCAGAAAACCGCCTCATAGCTGTTGTGCGTATGTTTTTGAAACGAAAGATTCTCGTCAAACTGATGATATAAATATTCGTTCTGTCCGCTTCTTTCGGCCTCATACAGCACTGCATACCACCTCACACAAATATTTTTCTGTTATTATAAAATATTTTTCTTTAATTTTCAAGATTTTATATTTATAATATTATACGAACAAAAATATTTTTCCGAAAGGAGCTTTTATGAAATACTTTATCGGTCTTGATATAGGAACGTCGGGCGTAAAAGCCATGATTATCAGTAAGGATGAAATCATAAAAACCGTAACGTTCGACTGCCCTGTTTATTATCCCGAAAACGGGTGGTCCGAACAGAATCCGCAGGATTGGTACAACGCTTCAATACGGGCGGTTCGTGTTCTTATAAAAGATATTAACCCGAAAGACGTTGAAGCCGTCAGCTTCTCGGGTCAGATGCACGGACCGGTCATGCTTGCGGAGTTATTTTTCAATCACAGCAGCACAGAAACATTCCGCGACAAGCTACTCAAACTGGTGCTTGCCGACAGTTCGCGTTTATCCGCGTCTGACGGTCAAGAGCCGGAAAAAACAGAAATCTTGCGATAACAGCCGCCCCGACGA
>UQQT01000008.1 GCA_900543395.1 uncultured Oscillospiraceae bacterium
TCGAAGCGGAAAGAGGGTGGATATAAACCTTATGAGTTCGACTCTCTTTTGCTATTAGATTTTAACAGTGATTCCGTTTACTTCAACATTCGATTCCGCGCGAATCATTATATATTTTTTGCCGTCGATAATGCGTGTTTCCAAAAGGTCGGAACGGTCGGAATTAATTTTAATGCTGACGTCGGGAGTCGATACGGACAGCTCCTTTGTATTAACGAAATTCCGGGGCGAAAGCTCCGCGTTGTCTCCGAAGCTCTCGTCGAATTTATCCTCGAAGGATTTTACGCGTTCCTCGTTGACTCCGCAGTTCGTCAGAATGTTTGAAACGGATTTCTTTGTGATGACGGGCGGATCCTCGTCCTTTTGCTGTTTATGCTCCTCAATTTTTTCGCACAGAACGTCCCTTACGTTTACCGCGACTTCAAGATTGCAGTCCTCGGAAAGAGTTTCTTCAATTATAGAGTTGAAAACCTCTTTCTGTTCCTCTGCCGGCATGGGAACCTCTGTTCTTAAAATTTTTTCTATAAATTCGGGGTGGTTGTCCGCCGTATTCTTCGTGTAGTATAAAATATCGTATATATTAGCCGTTCTGTCGTCGAACGTCGGGAATAAGAATCCGATTTCGGGAGGGGAGATAAGCTGATTCGCGGCGAGAGTTTTAAACGCGTTTTCATGTGCGACAAAGCCCAATGCCTGTTTGCTTTGTTTTACGGGGCAAACCGCGCACAGACAGTAATTATATACGCTCGACGAATCCTCTATTCTGTTCTCGTCCGAGCCGTACTGCGGTACGTCGTACGAATCCTGAATCAATAAAATAAGATAGTTGTTTCCCATGGCGAGAGTTGAAGCCGTCGCATTGAAAAATATATTGATAGCTTCCTCGCTCTCGGGAGCCTGTGTTCTTAACGCCGACATCAGCCTGTGTTCGTCCGAGTCGACGACCTGCTGATTCTTATACGGCAAATCGATAAGGTTTTTACCGAGCGTTCCCGACAGCGTTTTTCTTATAATCGACAGCAGATTGTCCGCGTCGTCGTTGTCCATGAGTCCCAATGACTGTCTGAACGAGCTGACGACTTCCTTTTTCTCGTTTACGAAGCATCCGTATATGTAATTAACCGCGCATTTGCCGAGCTTTATTCGGCGGCGGATTTCTCCTGTTTCTTTTTCGTTCATTGTGTTTTCTCCTTAAATTCGAATGGAATTATTGTAACATAAAAACATCATTGATTAAAGTGTTTTTTGTAAATAAAAAAGAGCCGTATTTCAGGCTCTTCTTTTGATTTATGATTTTTACTCGGTGGTCGTCTCGTCCTTAATATGGAAAAGCGACTTGATGAAATTAATGATGATCGTAAAGAATGAAAGTACAGTCTTAACGATATCTTTTGCGAGATCCATGATTGACACTTCCTTTACTTTTATTTACATTTATATATTATCACGATAGAAAGAAAAGTCAATGTTTTCAAGGGATGTTCAACATCTAATCGACATTTGTCTACTATTAATTCAACATTGAGAAAGCAGTTGTCGGAAATCTTAATTGCGGAATTTATTTGTTAAAATATAATATTTATTTTGCAAGTCAAATATATTTTTTATTGAAAAATACTTGCCAATATGGAATTATTATGATATAATGATATTGCCGAACAGGAAAAAACGGCAAAAGTTTATATTAATCCCGACTGTTTTTATATGTCGGAAAAGGAAGGAAGGTTTTTATGAGTTTTTCTTTGAAGAAAACAGTAAGTGTGATCGTCTCTTTTGTATTGGTGATTGTTTCGGTTTTATTTTTCGATATAACCGTATTTGCCGAAGATGGTACCGAGGAGCCGGAATATGCTTTAGACAGCGTTCTTGTCCTCATGGATCATGAACATTCCGCTATCGGAACAAAGTATGAAAATATGAATTATTTTCAGTCCGATTTAATTGAATCCGTAAGAGACGTAATGTATTTGCCTGACGACTGTGAAGATTTATCGCTGTTTAATGTAGAGGAATTTCAGCAGGTTGTTGAAGTTAAACTGAAAGAACCTTCTGTTGAAAATGTGGATAGGCTGATTGCCGAACTTTCACAGTATGACGGCGTTGAGAACGTTGATAAAAATTATATTTATAAAATAGAAGAACCGGAGATTAATGAAAATCCGGTTGACAACACAATTGCAGTTACTCTGCCGTCATCAAGGTCATCTTTTGCAAGAGTTCCGATGAATGCAGATTATTATGTGCAGCCTGAAATGACTACAATTTGCGCACTTCACGCATGGCAAATAAATATCGGAATTCCGTCTATTCTTGTCGGCGTTGCCGATACTGGAATATATTTTAATCACCCTGATTTAGTTGGAAAAGGCGGAACGGGTCTTGATAAGAATTTTACAACAGAATCTACCGATAATGATTTAGACGGTCATGGAACGCATGTTGCGGGAATAATTGCGGCGACCGCCAATCAAACGACAGGTTTCAGCGGAGTCGCGCCGGGTGTTAAGTTGGTAAATTTAAAGGTTGCTACACACGTAAAGGGAAAACCGGCATTTAATTCTCATTGTGAGTCTGCTTGGTTCTATAATGCGGTGCAGTACGCTTCTCAAAATAGTATAAGAATAATAAATGCAAGCATATCTATTGATGCTCCTTCTTTAGCTCAAAGAAAATATATTAAAAACTATAAAGGGCTAATAGTTGCTTCTTCCGGCAATGGAGGTCAAAACACATGTTATTATCCTGCAAAGCTGAATTATGATAATATTATTTCGGTTGCCGCAAGTACATCTAATGATTATTTGTATGCATCATCAAACTATCATAAAAAATATGTAGATTTATATGCTCCCGGAGTAAGTATAAAGAGTTCCGTGCCTTATTTTGCAGATAAAAGCGGTTATAAAACACTTGATGGAACTTCTATGGCAGCGGCCTTTGTTTCGGGAGCTGTCGCCCTATTGTGGAGTACAAAGTATAGTTCAAGTGCGACCGAAGTTAAAAAACTGTTGTTGGACAATGTAGACAAAGTGGATAGAATGAGCGATAAAGTCTTGACCGGCGGTCGTTTAAATGTTTTTAAGCCGATAATGGCAGGCTACGGTTGGATTCAGGGCGATGTAGACATGGACGGTAAATTAACGGCAACAGATGCGAGATATGTACAGCGTTGGGCTTCGAGACTTGAAACCTTTACCGATTTTCAGTTTGCAATTGGCGATATGAATCTTGATCTTGATTTGACCGCAGAGGACGCTCGTACTATATTACGAAAAGCGGCTAATCTTGAAAATACCGGAGATATTTCGATTTAGTATTAAGAGGTGATTTTTATGAAAAAAATATTTATTTTATTTTTAATAACAGCTATTTGCTTCTTGTCACTTTGTATATCATGCACTGCCGCTGATGATAGTTCATATAAACTAATGGACGTTGACGGAGACGGTATCATTACTGCCGCAGACGCTCAGCTTGCACTGAGAGCCGTTGCGAAGCTTGATAATACAACTGACAGATGTCGTTATGCTGTTGATATTGACGATGACGGTAAATTATCGGGAACAGAAGCCCGCGCTGTTATGAGAGTAGCCGCAGGACTTGCAGACGAAACGATAACGATTCAGGAGCTGTGCGGATATTATATAGACCAAGTAGGAATAGTATTAAAAAGTGAATACTCATTATGTCCGAGTAAGGTTTATGAACCCGAATATTTTTCTGATATGATAGAAAGAACATATAATTCGGCGTATATTACACCTGATACCAAAGAATACTTTGCGGATGATTTTCAGCAGATTATAATTCTTTATCTCAAAGAACCGTCGCGCGATAATGTAAAAAAAGCGATAAAAGAAATAGAGAATAAAAATTTGATTGACGTTGATTTTGTCGATATAAGCGGTTTTGGATATATTTATCCGGCATAAGATAAAAAAGGAGAGTTCGGAATTTTCCGAACTCTCCTTAAAAATTACAGTGTAGTTGCCTCGTCGTCTTTCTTGCCGAAGAGCTTCTTTAAGAAATCAGCGATTATCTTGAAGAAAGAAAGAATAGCTTTGATAATGTCCTTTGCTAAATCCATTATGTTTCACTCCTTTTCAATATATGTAATAAAACCTTATGTACTTATATAATAGACTTTTATGAAAGAAATGTCAACATTACATTTACCAAACATAAGTAAAATTAATGTGAATATTTGATTAATTTGTGCTTATAAGTTTAACGGAATCGGGAATCGTATATTTAACAATCTGTTTTGAATTTTCATACGTTACCTTGACCGTTATTTTTCCTCTGACCGTTTCGATATATCCCTTGACGTTTAGGTTGTCTATATAGGCGGGGGATATAGTTATCTTTTCGAATCCGACGGAATCCTCTGTTTGCTTTATGCCGAGCAGGTACGCAAAAAGATACTCGCTTACCGCTCCGAACATCGGGTGAGAATGAGAATCGCATCCGTCCCAGTTCTCCCACAGCGTTGTCGCGCCGTTCTTTTTCATGTTGTAAAAACTGTTTTCGCCGTTTGACGTAAGGAGTTTGACGGCGGTAATGCCGTTACCCGTTTCGAAAAGCGTTTTGATAAGAACGTCCGTACCGAAAATGCCCGTGTCGAACTCGCCGAGCTTTTCGTATTTTTTTACGATATTCTCAACGCATTTTTCATCTGCGAGACCTATATCGTAAGCGAACGCGTCCGCGCCCTGTATTCCCCCGCAGAAGCTGTGCGTATTTGATGAATAATACGCATTTTTAAACGCTTTTACGGCTTTTTCGAGCCTTTCGGTCATAGTCTGACGGTAACGCGGGCGGTTAAGCAGATACGACAGTTCAATATACTCTTTGAGACATTTAATGTAAAAATATGTGTTAACAAACGGCTCCGGCAGTTCGTTTCTGTTGTCGGGCGCACACCAGTCGCCGAGACACCATCCGCCCTTTTCCTCTCTGACTACGAGACCGAATTCGGAGTGAGATTCCATGTAGTCGAGATAAAGAGTCATATTGTCAAAGTATTTTTCGCACAATGATTTATCGCCGTAGATTTTATAGTAATTATAAGGCACCGCAATAACCGCGCTTCCCCAGCCTCCGGGGCCGCCGCCTCCGCCGTTGAACGGGGCTGTGTGCTGAACGTGACCGCTGTATGTATCCTGGCAGTCGGCGATATCCTGCGCCCATTTTCTGTATAGATCCTCAGCGTCGAACTGGGTCATGACAGCCCTCGAACAGAGCTGACCGTCGCCGGTGTAGCCGAGTCTCTCGCGGTGGGGACAGTCGGACGGGACGAACGAGTGAATATTATTGACCTGCGTTCTGATATACGCGTTATAGAACCAATTTATATTTTCGTCGGACGAAATAAACTCGCTTGTTTTCTTAATGTCGGAGCTTACGCACGTAAACGAAACGAGTTCGCCGTTACCCGTAAGCTTTACAAACTGACCTGCGCGCCAGGTAAAGTAATTTGTAAATTCGCAGTCGTTTTCGCCGTAAATAAATACGTCTCTCTGAACTCTGTTTTCTCCCCCTGTATGTCTTAATTTAAAATTAAAATTATCGTCAATAACTTCCGCGTATTCGAGCGTTATCCTGTCGCCCGACTTCGCGTCTTTATTGAATTTAACTGTCGGAATTCCCGAAATATCCTCTTTCAAATCGTATATTTTAAAGTCGGAGGTTTCGTATATCAATTCGGGTATGACGGTCTCTTTCTCTGTATCTCCCGCAAAATCCTGCTTTGTCAATGCAAATGTCGGTTCGTCTGACAGTGCAGGCGATTTTTTATTTGCGCTTTTATATCCGAAATTAAGGATATTTTTATCATAAAGCCGACCGTCGACAGTTTCGTTTATATAAATGCTCGAATGAGTTATAAAACTGTCGTACACATCCTCCGTAGAATCCGAACAGATTTCACAGACCGAACCGTCGTCGTAAATAAGCGTGATTTTGTATATGTACTTTAGTTTATCGCCGTATGCGTTCAGCCCCTCGATAGCTTGGTCAAGCTGTCTGTACCAGCCGTTTCCGATATGCAGAACAAATGCGTTGTTGTCCTTTATATAATCCGTGATGTCGTATTTGAGATAATACACGCGCTCGCGCATTTCGTCAAACAGCGGATAAATCGCCGTCGTCATATCGCGGTTTTTATAATTCGACCACGCCGGTATGAATTTATAATCCGTAAGCTTATTTCCGTTAAAATAAGGGACGGAGAAGCCTAAGGTTGTGTATTCAAGCTTCGCGTCGGTTATTTTTTTATTTTTAACGCTGAATTCTCTGCGTACAAATACCGCTCCTGCGTACGAATCGCACTCGCACAGCTTAGCGTTGTCGAATACAAAGCTTTTAATCATGGGAATGTGGGGTATTTGCTCATGGTATAACAGCGAGCCGTCGGGGATAAATCCGAGCTTTTTATAAAATCCTATTGCGTGAGTCTGTGCTTCGATAGTAACGTACTTTGCGCCGAGTTCCTTCGCTTTTCTCAATATTTCATTTACAAGCTTCGCTCCGTTTCCGCCCCCTCTGTATTCGGGGTACAGCGCGATTCTGCCGAGGTGAAATGAATTTTCGAATTCGGGCGCGAGACGTCCGCATCCTATAAGTTTGCCGTCTTTATATGCACCGAGATGGTATGAATCCTTTTCGAGTTCATCCTTTTCGAGCATATACGGGTAGCCCTGTTCTTTGCAGAAAACGTCGTAACGCAGTTTAAGAATAGGCTCGATATTTTCGTTTCCCTTTGTCCATCTGAATTCAAGCATATATTACCTCGCAGTTACGGTAAACGAGAAAGTAAGTTTTTTATCTTCGTCGATCGTGTATTGTTTGAGCGTTTCGGGACCGCAGCTGTTGGAGCCTACACCTCTTACAAATCCGTCTAACGATACAACCGTCGAACTGACTCTTTCGATATCCTCACGGTGAAGAGCCTTTGTCAGATTCTCCTGCGTATAATCGTGCGCGGAGAACGTCAGTTTGTCGTCTGCATATACTTTAAGCATTGATCCGGAGTTATTTTTAAATTCAATATATTTAACGTCGGAATGATTCGAGTTGTCCTGCGGATAGATATAATCCTCATGCATATCGTGAACATTCTGTTCATAAACGCCGATGGGAGACTGCGCATTAAAGTCGGAGAGATTCTCCCTTATTCCTCTGCCGAAATATTTAACGGTGTTAAACTGCTCGGGCAGTTCGACTATTACGCCGAAGCGTGGAAGCTTTAAATTAGCTTTCGTCGTTTTTTCAAGCGACAGAGTAACCTTAATATCTCCGTCGGAGCCGACAGAATAATTTATATCGCATCCGAATTTTTTTACAGAGCCTGCGCAGAGCGAATATGAAACAGAAATTTCGGCTCTGGAATTTTCGACGAAAACGTTAAACGATTCCGTTCTTTCGCAAAGCTTATCAAGAGAATGTCTTGCCCAAATTGATTTTATATTTCTGTCGTTGTCCGTAGGTGCTCTGAAAACGTTGGGCGTAAAGCCGATTATACCCGAAGCGGGGGCGGGATTTATAAATTCCGTATTATTCTTAATATAAGAAATAAGTTTTCCGCTCTTTTCGTCGAACGCAATCGTTCCGTTATTAAAATGAACGTATGTTGTGTCGTTGTCGTAGGAAACGGAAATCGAACCGCCGTCGGATAACGGAGCGCAGACCGGAACGTCGTTTAATATAATCTGTTCCTGCGCGATCTCGGACGAGTCGACGGTATATTTAAAGCTCATGATCCACGTTGATTTTTTGTCCGTGCGGATGTGCTTGATCCTGAAAGACTTTGACTCTTCGGGCGCGATATCCGCAGAGAATTCTCCGCCGTCGACGGATATTCCGTCCTTATCAAGCGACCATTTAATGTTGATATAACGCGAGGAACGGAATCTGTTTGTATTGGTAAATACGTATTCACCGTTTTCGTTTATCTCGGCTCTTATCGGACGGTAGCAGTTTTTCATTTCGAACGCACCCGTGTGCGGAGTCCTGTCGGGGTAGAAAAGTCCGTCTACGCAGAAATTGCCGTCGTGGCGTTTTTCGCCGTGATCTCCGCCGTAGGTATACTCGTTTTTATATTTTTTATCATCCTTTGAATGTAATACGGAGTGATCCGCCCATTCCCAGATACAGCCGCCGGTTACGTTATCGTATTTAAGGAACAGACGACAGTAATCCTCGAGCGAACCGGGGCCTACGCCCATGGCGTGAGCGTATTCGCACAAAAACAGAGGCTTGGTTGAGTACGCTTTTTTCATAGCGGGCTTGTCGCCGTACGTCTTTTTGCCTATCGAATCGACCTCGTCCGGCGAGGGATACATTCTCGATATAACGTCGAATCCGTAAATTTTACTCGAACACGCGCCCTCGTAGTGAACGGGAATCGTCGTACCCCTTGACTTTAAATACTCATAGCATTTTATATGATTTTTAAGCCATCCCGATTCGTTGCCGAGAGACCACATCGTAATACTCGGGTGGTTTTTATCTCTCTCGTACATTCTGTGAACTCTGTCGAGATAGTGTTCTTTCCATTTTAAATTATCGCTTATTGCGTTGGGATCCCCGCAGTTATCTTCAATGCCGTGTGTTTCGATATCGGCTTCGTCGATAACGTATAATCCGTAAATATCGCACAGCGTGAGCATGATCGGGTCGGGGGGATAGTGCGACGTCCTGACTGCGTTTACGTTAAACTCCTTCATTAGCTTAATGTCACGCAGATAATCCTCATGCGTCATGCAGTAACCGCGTACGGGGTGCGTGTCGTGGTGGTTTACTCCTTTGAATTTAATCAGCTTATCGTTGAATTTGAATAAGTCCGTTTCTGTTTCGATATGCTTGAATCCCACGATATGACGTACTGTTTCGGTCTCTTCAGAGTCTTTTTTCAGCGTGATATAAAGCTCGTAAACCGAGGGGATTTCTGCGTTCCACTCTTTGATATTATTTAATTCGAAATCAAGAGAAGTATTGCCGTCCGCCTTTACGGTATTCGTATAGACGGTATTGTCTTTATCGAATAATTTAACGTCGAGCGTGTATGAATCCGTTTCTCCCGCAACTTTTACGTTAAGAGCGCACTTATAGCTTTCTCCGACTTTTTTATAATCGAAATGAAAATCGTCGATATGCGTTTTACCGCGTTTTGTTAAAAGAACGTCCCTTATGATTCCGTTCTCCCTGAACATATCCTGCGCTTCAAGATATGATCCCGTACTCCATCTGTAACTAAGCGCGATAAGCTCGTTCTCGCCCTCGGTCAGGTACTCGGTAATATCATATTCGCTTGTGTTGTGCGTACCCTCGGAGTAGCCGACGTAGCTTCCGTTTACGTACACTTCGAGGTTGTTCGCCGCGCCGAGGAATGTAAGAACGTACTGTTTTGACATGTCCGTTATTTTGAACTTTTTTCTGTAAATGCCCGCGGGCATATCCTCGGGGAGAGTCGGGCAGACGGTTGTAAATTCGTATTTCCAGTTTAAATACACGGGTTCGAGATAACCCGTTCTCTGCCAGACGGACGGAACTTTTATACTGTCGAATTTGACCCTCGACGAGTCGAATACATCGGGAACCTTTGCGCAGTGTTTGTAAAATTTAAAATCCCAGTCACCCGAGAGTACGGTTACCTCATCGGACAAATAACGTTCGTTCAAAACGTCCGTATTCTTTAAATTGTCAAACGATGAATACGGTATAAAATAAGTTCTTGCGTCAAGAACATTGTCTTTAAAAATTTTAACGTTTCTGTAATTTGTTTTTTTGAGCGTGTATTTCATTGACAGCCCTCCGATATTATAAAATAATGTCGAATAAAGTATATCATGAGTTTACGTTTATATCAACAATTCGGATTGAAATTAATAATATTTTCTGTTATAATTATTCTATAATTTATGAACGGAAATAATTTGATGGATAAATATAAGAAAAATTCTCAAAAAAAATCATTCTGTCCCGCTGCGGGAAAGTGCGGAGGCTGTCAGCTTCAGAATATGAGTTATAAACGCCAGCTGGCTTTCAAACAGTCTAAGGTGGTTTCTCTGCTGGGCAAATACGCTCATGTTAACGATATAATCGGTATGGATAATCCTGTAAAGTACAGAAATAAGGTGCAGTCCGCGTTCGGAGTTACCCGTTCGGGAAAAATAATATCCGGCGTGTATCAGTCGAGTACGCATAATATCGTTTCGATCGATTCCTGCATGCTTGAAAATGAAACGGCGGACAGAATAGTCGTTGATATAAGAAGGCTTATGCCGTCGTTTAAACTGACTGCGTACGACGAGAGGAGAGATCGCGGTTTTCTCCGTCATGTTCTGATACGCACCGGGCGCGTCAGCGGTGAGGTTATGGTCGTTCTCGTTACTGCCGTACAGCGTTTTCCGTCAAAGAATAATTTTATAAAAGCACTGCTCGATCTTCATCCCGAGATCACAACGATAGTACAGAATATAAACGACAAATTTACGAGCATGGTTTTAGGCGATAAACAGACTGTTTTGTACGGAAACGGATATATTACCGACGAATTATGCTCCCTTACATTCAGAATATCGCCGAAGTCCTTTTATCAGATAAATCCCGAACAGACGCAGAAGCTTTACAATAAGGCTATGGAGTTTGCGTGTCTTAAAGAAAACGAGACGGTTCTTGACGCGTACAGCGGTATAGGAACCATCGGACTTTGCGCCGCAAAAAACGTTAAAAACGTAATCTGCGTTGAGAATAACCCCGAAGCCGTCCGCGACGCTAAAATCAACGCAAAGCTTAATAATATAGAAAACGCTCAATTTTACTGCATGGACGCGGGCGAATTTATGACAGAACTTGCAAAAGAGAACGTACATATCGACATTGTCTTTACAGACCCGCCAAGAGCCGGATGCAGTAAGGAATTTTTAAACTGCGCGTGCGAACTCTCGCCGGACAGAATCGTTTATATTTCGTGTAATCCCGAAACGCAGGCGCGAGACGTGTTTTACCTTACAAAACGCGGATATAAAGTAAGGAAAATTCAGCCGGTGGATCAATTTCCCTACACTTCACATATTGAGAATATCGTAATGCTCTCTAAAATAAAGGAGACGAAAGTTAATGAAAAATAAGACCGTTTCGCTGTGGGAAAACGACGTCCCTTTTTACAATGAAGAATACGGGGATTTTAAACCCGAACTTGTCGATTATAATTTAAACGACGGAAAAAAACATCCGTGCTTTATCGTTATTCCCGGCGGCGGATATTCAATGAGGGCGGAGGATCATGAGGGAGACGTTATATGCGGAGAATTCAATAAACTTAACATCTCCGCTTACATGCTCCGTTACCGCGTTCATCCTTATTCGAAACCGTGTCAGGAGACAGATTTAAGACGCGCCGTTCGTCTTATCAGATATAATTCGGACAGATTGAATATCGACCCCGAAAAAATAGGGATACTCGGCTTCAGCGCGGGCGGACATCTTGCGTGCATGGGCGGACTGCGTTTTAACTGCGGAGAGGACGAAATACACGACGAAATTGATTCTGCAAGCGCAAGACCGGACGCGGTTTGTTCGTGCTACGCCGTCGCTTCGCTCGACGGTGAGATTACGCATTGGGGAACGAGAAACAATTTTCTTGGTGTTGACTCGAAGAACGACGAAACCGCAAAAAAGTATTCGTCCGAAAATATCGTCCCCGATGACGCTCCGCCGTTTTTTATATGGCATACAGAGGAGGACAGGAGCGTTGACTTTATAAATTCAATGCGATTGGCTGCCGCTTTGGGCGAGAAAAAAATACCTTTTGAATTAAATATATTCCCGTACGGAAATCACGGACTCGGGCTTGCGGAGGATATGCCCCTTGCTCGATCATGGTGGACGCGGTTTTCTGCGTGGCTTAAAGAATTCGGTTTTTGAAAGGACTGTATAAATAATGATAAATCCCGCTTTAAGATTCAGATTTACAAAAGATAATACCGATTACGAGACTGATGTTTTAAATCACGAGTCGTACGATATTAAACTCGGTATTACAGACTCGTCGATCAAGGCTGTCTTGACTCCTAAATGTGATATGACCTTGGGTGAAGTCCGACTGTCGTTTAATTATGATTATAACGGCGGCCTCTTTTTTGCAAACGGCTATCAGTCGTGGTCGACGTCGAAAGAGTATTCAAGGGATGAAAAAATGACCGGCGTTACTCCGCTTGCCTTTTCATCCTCGCTTAAAAATTTAGCAGGTATATCGTCCGACTGCCGGTTCTGCGACGATATTAAAACTGCGGGTGTTTTTTGCAGTCATTGTTACACTTACATAAGACATAATGACGAAATCGAGCTTTTCGGTTCTCTTTCGGAGAAAAACGGATTTACGGTTTTTTATGCCGACATGAATTTGAACACTCTTGAAATTGCGAAAGACGCTTGCGGAGCCTTGCTTAAGGGCGGTGAAAAATACACACTGTTCGACATTGCCGTCATTAAGGGTAAATACGATGAGGTTTTTGATAAATATTTTGATTTATTCGGCATTCTTGCGCCCAAGGTTTCACACATGGCAGGTTATACGTCGTGGTATAATTATTTTCAGAAAATAAACGAGGAGATTATTCTAAGAGATCTTAACGCTCTTGACAGTGTAAAGGACAGTGTAAGCGTTTATCAGATAGACGACGGCTACGAAACGTTTGTCGGCGACTGGCTTGACCCCAACCCCGAGAAATTTCCTCACGGCATGGGCTATATAGCCGACGAAATTCATAAAAAGGGATATAAGGCGGGAATTTGGCTCGCGCCTTTTAATGTTCAGATTAAGTCGAGGATTTATAAAGAGCATCCCGACTGGGTTATAAAAAATTCAGACGGCAAGCCTTTGCTCGGCTGTCCGGGATGGGGAGGAGCGTATACGCTCGACATTTATAACGAAGAAGCGCGCGCCTACATTCGCAGCTTCTTTGATGTTGTGTTAAACGACTGGGGCTATGATATGGTCAAGCTTGATTTCCTTTACTCACAGTGTCTTTATCCTCGAAACGGAAAATCGAGAGGTGCGATAATGTGCGAGGCAATGGCTTTTCTGCGCGAATGCTGCGGAGATAAGATTATTCTCGGCTGCGGAGTTCCGCTCGGCGCGGCGTTCGGATACGTTGACGCGTGCAGAATCGGCTGCGACGTTGATTTGAAATACAGCGGAAAGTATTATAACAAGCTCGGCATAAACAGTGAGATTCCGTCGGCGCAGAATTCGATTATAAACGCTATGTACCGCCGTCATCTGAACGGACGTGCGTTCTGCAGTGACCCGGACGTATTCTTTTTAAGATATTCCAACCTTAAATTCAATATGAATCAGAAAATTCTTTTGGGCGGAATCAATCACATATTCGGAGGCGTTCTGTTCGTTTCGGACAACGCCGGCGAATATGTTGAGTCCGATATCAAGGCGCTTAAATTGTTTTTCTCTGAAAATAAGAATATTAAAGTTCTTTCCGTTGACCGCGCCGTAGGCGATAAATACGTTATCCGTATTGAAAAGGACGGCAAAAAGGACGTTATATGGTTCTGTCTAAAGAACGGATTCGGCAATATGAATACGGTTCTCGGATTGTCGTCAAACAGATAAGCTGATGAAAAAGATTGCTATTTTTCAAAAAGACCTTGATATCGGCGGAATCCAGCGTTCATTGCTTAATTTCGTTACGAATATGGATTTATCCGCATATGAGGTCGATTTGTTCCTCTTTAAAGAGCCGACGATTTGTACGCTTGAAGACTTAAAGGGTATAAACGTTACCGTTCTGAAGCCGTTATTTTATCTTAACAGGGTTGTTAAATTTGACGTTTTGTTAAAAAAATGCAATTTTGATTTGCCCGATAAGGAGTATGATCTTGCAATTGATTTTAACAGCTATTCAAATGAATGTGCTTTATGCGCCGTAAAGGTTAATGCAAAAAAGCGCGTTATGTGGATTCATAACGACCTTATTATTGAGTATAAGGAAAATCGGAAATACAGAATTCTGTTTTCCGCATTTAAAGGAAAATATAAGTATTTTGACGAATTTGTCGCGGTTTCACGCGGAATCGTCGCCCCGTTCCGTAAGCAGACGGGAATAGGAAACGACGTCAGAATAAGAGTTATTCCCAATACCATTAATACGCAGATGCTTTTCAAAAAAGCATCGGAACCCGTTGATTTTACAGTCGATCAAAGCAAGGTCAATTTCGTATTTGTCGGCAGATTCACCAAACAGAAGGGTATTGACATGCTTCTTGACTATTTTGCAGAAGCTCTTTCTTACAGAGCGGATATACATTTGTATCTGCTCGGCGACGGCTCCGAGCGTATAGCGGTAGAACAGCAGATAGCTTCTCTTAAAATCGGAGAAAACGTCACTCTCGTCGGCAGCGTTGAAAATCCGTATCCGTATATGGATAAAATGGACGCGCTTGTGCTTACATCCCGTCATGAGGGGCAGGGAATGGTTCTTTGGGAGGCAAAGGCTCTCGGTCTTGATATTATTTTTTCAAAAAACCTTGAAAAATATAATGATTCTCTTGTCGGCAACCGCGATATTGTAAAGAGTATTGTTCTCGAGCAAAAACACACAAAGTCGAGAAATATGCTCGACAGCTATAATCTTAAAATAAAAAACAGTCTCTACGAGCTGTTTGACAGATAAACTATGACAGATTATAAATTCAGTGTAATTATCCCGGCATACAACTGCGCCGGCACTATAAAAAATGCGGTCGATTCCGTATTGAGTCAAAGCTATGATAATTTTGAATTAATAATAGTAAACGACGGCTCGACAGATTCGACGACGGATGTTTTAAACGAAATAAGCATATCTGACGGCAGAGTTAAAACGTTTTATCAAAAAAACTCGGGTCCCGCAAAAGCGAGAAATTTCGGCATTAAAAATTCGTCGGGAGACTATGTTTTATTCATTGATTCCGATGACCGATTTAATACGGGAGCATTTGAGAAAATAAACGGATATTTAAATGAGAATGAAACTCAAATGCTGATTTTCGGTTTTTCGCAGATTTTTACGGATTCGGGCAAACGAAAGGATTACCGTTTTGACTCAATGTATGCCGAAAAATTATCGGATATCGGCGCGCGGTTCGGTAAGCTGTACCGTTCGGATGTTTTAAATCAGGTGTGGAATAAGGCTTTTTTTAGGAAAA
This sequence comes from uncultured Oscillospiraceae bacterium, assembly GCA_900543395.1. GTDB lineage: Bacteria > Bacillota > Clostridia > Oscillospirales > Acutalibacteraceae > CALACW01. The sequence goes on from UQQT01000008.1 coordinate 15,208, forward strand.
TGCTTATTGACAATAATATTGTTTTTCCAGATTTAAAATACGGCGAGGACAGACTTTTCTGCGCGCAGTGCTTAAAATGTGCGAACGGAATTAAGATAGCCGACGACATTTTGTATGACTATATAATCGATTCGTCGTTAAGCCTTATTTCCGGCTGGTATGATAAAAAATTCTATGCGTGCAATGAAATTTATAAAGAGTTTTCGTCGCTTTCTGATATTTGCGAGCCGTCGGGCGATAAACGAGATATTAAATATATGTATATGAAATCCGTATTGTCGTGCCTTACGGTGCTTTATTCAAAAAAATGCAAAAAATCAAACGCAGAAAAACAGTCCGATAACAAAAAGATAATATCATCTGATGAAATCTCGTCGGTACTCGATATTAAATTCGATAAAGTCTCCGACGAAATCATACGGAAAATCCTCATTTCAAAAAACGTATTCCTCTCCTCTTTGCTTGCAAAAACGACTGTCTTTGCACAGGAAAATATGACCTCGCTGTTCTTAAAACTTAAGGGTTAAATTATATTTGTATTTTAGTTTTAACTATAAAAATATAAAAAATCTCGGAAGCATTTGAACTTCCGGGAATTTTTTTATATTACATTTTTTCTATTTCTTCAAGAAGTGTGGGGAGGAGGTCGGCTTCGGGTAATTTTTTCAGGATTTCTCCCTTTTTGAATATGAGTCCGCATCCGTCGCCTCCGGCGATTCCGATGTCGGCTTCTCTCGCTTCTCCGGGGCCGTTTACGATGCAGCCCATTACCGCGACGGTAATTTGCTTATCGCAGTCCTTGAGTGCGTCTTCAACTTTTGAAGCAAGGGAAATAAGGTCGATTTTCGTTCTTCCGCACGTAGGACATGAAACGATATTCACTCCGTGTTTTCTGATTCCCAGAGCTTTTAATATATCATACGCGGCATAAACCTCGTTTACGGGGTCGGCGGTGAGCGAAACTCTCATAGTGTCACCGATTCCGTTTAATAAAAGCGCCCCCAGTCCCGCAGAGGACTTAATAATGCCCATGCGCTGTGTTCCGGCTTCGGTTATTCCGATATGTAACGGGTAATCGCATTTTTGTGAAATAAGACTATAAGCGTCATACGCTTTTTTTACGTCGGATGATTTTAATGAAATGACGATATTGTCAAAGTCGAATTTTTCAAGAAGCGACGTGTGGTAAAGCGCGCTTTCACATAGTGCCTCGGGCGTAGGGAAGCCGTATTTTGCGAGTATCTCTTTTTCAAGCGAACCGGAGTTTACGCCGACACGTATGGGAATATTCTTTTCCCGGCATTTGTCGGCGACCGCCTTAACCCTGTCGTCGGAACCGATATTTCCGGGGTTGATTCTGATTTTGTCAACGCCCGCTTCCGCACATTCGAGAGCGATTTTGTAATCAAAATGAATATCCGCAACAATGGGGACATTTATATTTTCTTTAAGCGCGTATACGGTTTTAACGCAGTCAAGATTCGGAACCGCGGTTCTGATTATTTCACATCCCGATTTTTCGAGTTGTTTAGCCTGTCTTACACAAGCCTCGGAATCCGACGCCGGCGTGTTGAGCATTGACTGAACGGCTATCGGATTATCTCCTCCGATTTTGATATTCCCTATTCGCACTTCCTTTGTTTTTCTTCTCATTAAAAGCACTATCCTTTTATCAGTTTAAGAATATCGTTAAATGAAATTACAACCATAAGCAGAAGCAGAAGCACGAGACCGACTGCATGCACAAGTCCTTCGTATTTTGCCGGAATCGGTTTTCTGCGAATTGTCTCTATTATCAGGAAAAACAATCTGCCTCCGTCAAGCGCGGGTATGGGCATAAGATTGAATATTCCAATATTTATAGAAATAAACGCCATTATGATATAAATTGAAGAAAGGTCAACCTTGCCTCCGCTTGACGCTGACTGCGCCGCGTCTGATATCGTGTCGGCAACGAGAGTAACGGTTCCGACCGGACCCGATAAATCATTGAGTCCGTAATGTCCTGTTACGAGATCAAACAGACTCAGCCATACAAGACGGGCGTATGAAACAGAGTCCCTGAATGTAGCTTTTATAACATTGCCGAACGTTTTATCGACGCCTATTACGACAAAGTCGTATATTATAATTGTTTGCCCGTCCTTTTCGTATGTTTCGAAATAGACGTTTTTAAGCTCTTTTTTCTCGCCGTTTCTTTTTACGGTGATATCAAAAGGTTTTGCGTTGATTTCGGTTTCCTTGCCGTCCTTCGTGACTTTGATTTTTTGAATTTCGTCGGCGGAACGGCCGAACGAATAGCTTATATCCGTTGTTGAAAAAATCCTGGTTCCGTCGATTGCTGTTATCTTATCGCCTGCCTCGAGTCCGAACTGTGACGAAACGGAGTTGTCGTAGAAATTGCGTACGTAAGTTGTAGAAATAAGGTCGGATTGACATGTGAGAACCGCAACGAATATAAATCCGAGGATTAAGTTCATTATTGCGCCTGCGGCTACGATTATGAATTTCTGCCACACGCGTTTGTTGCAGAATGCTCTTTCGTCCTCGCTTGCCTCGTCCTCGCCCTCCATGCTTACATAGCCGCCGACAGGGAAGAGTCTTAACGCATACGTGGTTTCGCCCCGCTTTTTTTTAAATATTGCGGGACCCATGCCTATTGCGAATTCGTTAACCTTAACCTTGAACAGCTTTGCGGTTATGAAGTGACCGAATTCGTGTATCGCTATTATCAGACCGAAAAACAGTATTGCAACTATTATCGGCCACGCTTTGCTCCAGACGGAGGCAAATGTTACGTTCAGTAATAAATGACTCAACGGTTATACTCCTTTATTTTGCCGACTGCTTAACGCGTTCTCTTGCGAGAATGTCGAGATTGTCGATATCGTAAACAGTATATGTATTTTTGTCCTCAACTATGTCAAACGCGGTTGAAATTAATTCGGGAATCTGTCCGAATTTGATTTTTCCCTCGCGGAAAAGACGGTTAGCTTCCTCATTTGCCGAATTAATAGCAGCAGGATAAAGTCCGCCGAGTGAAATAGCTTTTTTACATATATTAATACATTCAAACGCTTCGTAGTCGGGTTTGTAGAATGAAAGTGACATGATTTCGGCTAAATCAAGCTCGCCGACGGGAGACGGATATCTCTCGGGATATGTCAGAGCGTATTGTATCGGAATTCTCATGTCGGGAAGTCCGAGCTGAGCTATAACGGAATTATCGTCGTATTCTATAAGAGAATGAACGATACTCTCCCTGTGAACAACAATATCGACATCCTCCGGCTTCATTGAAAAAAGCCAAACGGCTTCGATAAGTTCAAGTCCTTTGTTAAACATGGTTGCCGAGTCTATGGTGATTTTTGCGCCCATGCTCCAGTTTGGATGTTTTAATGCCTGCTCGGCTGTTACGTTTTCAAGCTCCGACTTCGTTTTTCCGAAAAACGGACCGCCGGACGCTGTGAGAATTATTTTCTTTAATGCGTTATTCGTCGGTCTGCCTTGTAAACACTGAAATATTGCGGAGTGCTCACTGTCTACCGGCAAAATCGGGACGTTATTTTTCTTTGCCGAATCCGTAACGAGTTTTCCGCCGGCAACAAGCGATTCCTTATTTGCAAGCGCGAGAGTTTTTCCCGATTCTATAGCAGAGAGAGTGGGGTGAAGTCCCGCAAGTCCGACTATCGAATTGATAACTGTGTCGGCACTCGAATTCGAGGCGCATTCACACACTCCCTCTGTTCCCGAATGCACTTTTATATCAGTATCGGCAAGAGCGATTTTTAAAAGCCTTGCGGAATTTTCATCGGACATTGCGACGCATTCGGGTCTCCATCTTCGTGCCTGCTCCTCGATTTTTTTTACGTTTGTGTTCGCAGTCAGCGCCGTTATTTTATAATTCTGTTTTTCGGCGACGTCAAGCGACTGAACGCCGATCGAACCCGTCGAGCCTAATATCGCTATTTTTTTCATCGATTTTTTCCTCACACGGTGTTAAGAATTATTATTCCCGAATAAAGCAGCGGCAGTACAAATAAACAGCTGTCGAATCTGTCCATTACTCCGCCGTGACCGGGCAGAATGTTTCCGAAATCCTTAATTGAGTGTTTTCTTTTGATAACCGAAGCCGAAAGATCGCCGAATATCGACATGACAGAAAGAAATATTGTCAGAATAATAATCTCCGTGTATGTAATGTGATGAGTTTCAAAGAAGAATTTATCAAAAACTGCCAACAGAGCGATATTTAAAAGCACGGCTCCGACAACGCCTCCGACGGCCCCCTCGACCGATTTCTTCGGGCTTACGGTCGGCGCAAGCTTATGTTTGCCGAATTTTCTGCCTACAAAGTACGCGAATATATCGGACATCCACGCGCAGAAATACGCAAACAGGGTGTAGTAAACACAGCTTGCCTTAGTATATTTGTCCGGGTAGTATTCATAGAGCTTAGCTATGAATATCATACATGAAAATGCAAAAGGTATGATGAATGACGCGAACAGTGAATTCAGCACATCCTCAAACGAGGTCTTTTTAAATGAAAGAACCATTATAATCAGGTAAAGTGCGATGTAGAGCGTTGCGACGGGAAACAGCGGAATATCGGGCAGTTTGTCATAGAAAAAACAAACGAACGGTACCGCCGCGCTTGTAACTACGCTCAGAACTTTTAAAAGCGTGTTTTTAACCCCCGTTGCTTTTACTATTTCAAATGAAGCTATACTGCATATCAAAGCAACGAAACACGGGTAAAACGGAGTGAACATTCCGCAGAGCCCGGCAATGAAAACGCATGCCGCCGCAAGAGCTGTAATAATTCTTGTTTTCATAAAATAAACCTCTTAATAATACAAGCCGAATTTTTTTAATTTATACTCCGCCGAAGCGTCTGTTTCTTTTTTCAAACGCTCTCAACGCGGTTACAAGGTCGTCCTCTGTAAAGTCCGGCCATAAAATATCCGAGAACCAGAATTCCGAATATGCGGACTGGTATGTCAGAAAATTTGACAGTCTGAATTCACCGCTCGGACGGATGATCAAATCGGGGTCGGGCTGTCCTGCGGTGTAGAGACGGTCGGAAATGGTCTGATCGGTGATATCCTCGGGATTGAGTTCGCCTTTTTTTACAAGCTCGGCTATTTCACGTACCGATTTTACTATTTCCGCTCTGCCCCCGTAGTTTATCGCAATGTTGAGGTGAACCTTATCCTTATCGGCGGTTATAGCCTCTGTTTTCTCCATAAGATCGCGGAGATTTTCGCTTAACGCGGAGCGGTCGCCGATAAAATGCAGTCTTATCCCGCGCTCCCGGTTTTCGAGAATTCTGTCGATAACCTCGTCAAGATAATCCTTGAAAAGGTCCATTATCGCATGGACTTCCTCCTCGGGACGCTTCCAGTTCTCCGTCGAAAACGCATAGAACGTAAGGTATTTAATACCTAAGTCCGCCGCAAATTCGCCGATTTTACGGAATGTTTTCGCGCCTGCCTTATGTCCCTCGCTTCTCGGCAGACCTTTATTTTTCGCCCATCTGCCGTTGCCGTCCATAATAATGCCGACATGGCGGGGCAGTACTTCAAATTCAGGTAATTGTTTATCCAATTTTATAACCGCCTTATACGGACATGATTTCCTCTGTTTTAGCTTCGGCTATCGAGTCGATTTTCTTTGTATAATCATCGGTGATCTTCTGAATTTTTGTCTCGCCGTTCTTCTGATCGTCCTCTGTTATTTCGTTGTCCTTTTTCATCTTTTTAAGAGCGTCGATGGAGTCGCGTCTGATTTGTCTTATTGCAATCTTTGATTCCTCTGCAACCTTTGCGACGTCGCGGCTTAACTGCTTACGTCTGTCTCCGTCGAGAGCGGGGAAGTTAAGTCTTATAACGTTTCCGTCGTTCTGCGGATTAATGCCGACGTCGGAAGCCTGAATTGCTTTTTCTATGGGCTTTAACGTTGACTTGTCCCACGGCTGAATTACGAGAACGCGCGCCTCAGCTACTGAAATAGCCGCCATCTGGTTAATAGGAGTGGGAGTGCCGTAATAGTCTACGTAAACCTTGTCGAGAACCTTTGCGTTTGCTCGTCCGGCTCTTATAGAATCGTATTCGCTTTTAAGCGCTTTGATACTTTTGTCCATTCTTTCCTTTGTCTTGTTAAATAATTCTTCCATGGTTAAGCCTCCTGTAATATGTATATTTAATATAGAATCAGTCGATAATGAGCGTTCCGATATTTTCGCCCGAAACGGCTCTTATTATATTTTCGGGGTCTGTGAGATTGAATACGAGTACGGGTAAATTGTTATCCCTGCACATTGCCGCCGCGGTTGAGTCCATAACTCCGTAGCCCTTTGCGACGATTTCCTCATGCGAGAGCGTGTCGAATTTAACGGCGTCGCCGAATTTATGCGGATCTTTGTTGTAAACGCCGTCGACGTTCGTCGCTTTTAAAAGAACGTCCGCGCCGATCTCAACCGCCTTGAGCGAAGCCGCCGTATCGGTGCTGAAATAAGGCGAACCTGTACCGCCTCCGAATATTACGACGTTTCCGTCGGAAAGATATTCATCTGCAAGATCGTAAGAATACTGTTTTGCAATAGGCGACATTTCGACGCTTGAAAGAACCTTTGATTTAACGCCCGCCCGGCACAGCGCGTCGGACAGGCAAATTGAATTCATAACCGTCGCGAGCATGCCTATATGGTCGGCTTTCGTTCTGTTCATCGATCCGGATGAACGACCTCTCCAGAAGTTTCCTCCGCCTACGACTATACCTGTCTGAATTCCCGACTCCGTGCATTTTGCGATAACGTCGGTTACGGTAGAAATAACGGAAAAATCAAAGCCGTGTCCCTGTTCTCCCGCGAGAACCTCACCGCTTAATTTAAGCAAAATTCTCTTATATTTTGGTTTCATAACAGCCCTCCGAATATAATTATATGTATATATCTTACAATATTTTTTCTGTTATGTAAAGAGTTAATCGCAATAATTATTGACTAATAGGTTTTAAAAGTATATAATCTATGCATGTAACAAAACTTGAAAAACTCAACGAAACATGAAAGGAAAAAACATGGACGGGCTTTTTGAAAGGATTAAGAAAATTTCATCTAATTTTGATATTCCCGGGGAAATAACGGGATACGGCGTTATAGATAACGGACATATCAATAAAACTTTTTATATAGTATGCTCGGATTCGGGCGAGGAAAATAGATTTTTATTACAGAATATTAATACGGTTGTATTTAAAAATCCGATTCAGCTTATGTCAAACGTTATTAAGGTTACGGGATTTCTTAAAAATAAAATCTCTCTCAACGGCGGCGACGTAAACAGAGAAACTCTCACCGTGTACCCGACAAAGGGCGGAGAGAGCTGTTATTTTGATGAAAACGGATCATGCTGGAGAATTTATAATTTTGTCGAAAATTCGTTTACCTATAACGCTATAGAAAGTCCGGAGCTATTCTTTTCTGTCGGAGAGGCGTTCGGAAACTTCCTCGGTCTGCTTTCCGATTTCCCTATGGACGAACTGTATGAAACGATACCGGATTTTCATGATACGAGAAAAAGAGTTTATAATTTCGAGAACAGCGTAAAGAACGATACCGCGGGCAGGGTCGCTTCCGTTAAAGACGAAATCGCGTATGTTTTAAGCAGTAAGGATAAAACGGGCGTTATAGTCGATCTTCTCTCCTCGGGAGAATTGCCGGTAAGAGTTACGCACAATGATACAAAACTCAATAACGTTATGTTTGACTCCGATACAAAAAAGGCTGTGTGTGTAGTCGATCTCGACACGGTTATGCCGGGAAGCGCGCTTTACGACTTCGGCGACGCGATTCGCTATGGCGCGAATACCGGTGCGGAGGATGAAAAGGATCTTAGTAAGGTATCTCTTGATATTGAGCTTTACAGACAGTATGTAAGAGGATATATGTCAAAGGCCGCAAAGTCTCTGACTCCCAAAGAGGTCGAGCTTCTTCCGCTGTCGGCATGGATGATGACATTTGAATGCGGAATGAGATTTTTAAACGATTATATCGACGGCGACGTATATTTCGGAATATCTTATCCCGAACATAATCTTGACAGATGCCGTTCGCAGTTCAAGCTTGCAAAGGATATAGAGAATAATCTCGGCGTTCTTTCGGACATCACCGAAAAAGCGTATGAAGAATTCAGATAAAGGAGCGTTTGCTATGAACGAAAAGCAAAAATTGGCGTTGGATTATAAAATTTATTCCAATAAAATGCTGTATATAATGAGCATAGTTCTGCTTGTGTCGTACATTTTGCAGACTGTCGGTCAAATGCTCGGCGGTTCGGCTCTTATTTACGTTTTATGTCTTGCAATGGCTGTCGTAATTGCCGGTTACGTGCTTTCCTTCAGGGGATTTACACTGCTGAAAAAAGCCAACGCGCTTGAAGATACGGCTTACCCGAACACGGGACGCAATTTTAATATTCTGTCGATAGTTTTCTGCGTTCTGTCCGTAATACTTTCCGTTGTGATGGTTTTTGTGCTTGCGAGTTCGAGCGTTTTGCAGAATCAGCTTCAGACTTCACCGAACGATGCGTCGGTTATGAACGCGTTGAAGAACGTTCAGATTATTTACGGAATCGTATACGGACTCGTAACGGTTCTTTCGCTTCAGACGATAACGGGACTTTATATGATGCGTACTTATAATATCGAAAAATCGCAGAACAAAACGGATAATTTCGCTCTGTTCTGCGCGATATTCACCCTGACGGCGGTAATTGTAAACGTTCTCTCAATACTTTACAATGCTACATACAAGGACACGTCCGCGGCTCTTACGAATTTTTCGGTAATATTAAGAATCGCGTCGTACGCGGTTTCGATTGTTTTCTTTAATTTAAGAGGAAAGAAGCTTGATCCCGATTACAAAGGGAGAAAATCGGAAACGGAAAAAGCCGAATAATATAAAAAATATCCGCCGGTTTGAAATCGGCGGACTTTTTTTGTATCAGATTCTGTTTGATGAGCATCCGCATCCCGATGAGGGAGCTTCCGGTATCTCCGATACTCCCATATCTCTCTGATTGGGCGGGAAGAACTCGTCGACGGGGAACTTGATTCTTCTGAATGCGTCGCAGGGATCCTCCGTGTCACACGAACACTCTTTGCACGGCATGCAGAAATCGTATGCGGGAATAAGCATCTGAACGCTTCTGACAAGCTGTACGATAGTGAATACGCCGAGCGTAACTTTTACGGCTTTGGAATCCGAGGGAGCGCAGAGCGAACCTCTGAATCTGTTTCTGATGTACTGCGGTACGTTTATACCGTCACGCATACTGCAGCAGCAGTCGCACGGGCGGCAGAGCTTAGCGTCAAGACAGATGGGTTCAGCAACCTGAACCTTAGTCTTGGGACTGGTTGTCGAGGGCGGAAGCTGTTCGTCGCCCTGTCTGTCCGCGAATTCGGACGAGAAAATTTTAACGTTTCCGTCACTGCCGTAAAGTATGCATTTCTTTGAGAACATGCACAGTCCGCATACCGTCTCTCCCGGACACTGCGCGGAGGTAAATACGTCGAGCGAAACAAGGAAAAAGAACGTAAGGTTAACCGAATAGAATCCCTTATTAAAAGGTACGCGCTCCGTTTCCGTGCATACGTTGAGCACTTCGCATCCTCTGCATCTTACCGATACCGCGTTGTCGATTATCTGCTGAGTCTGATCCGTAAAATATACTCTCAGATCCGCCAGACAGTCTTTATCCGCGCACGAATCATAAACTCTGTCGGTATCGATACAGACGGCTTCTTTTATTTTTCTGCATGAAACGTCGTTTCTGTCGTTCATAATAAATCCTCCCGTAAAATATTAATATGAGTCTTACGGCTTATTGCCGTGACTTCAATAATATTTTATGGGAGGAGTAATTTTTTGTTACTTTATTTCAACGCTTTCGCCGTTGTTAAGCATGGATTTATCCGCCGCGAAAACACATTCGTGACCGAGAACGGAGTCAAATATGCTTGTACATGCGATTGAAACCTTTTCGCCTCTTACGTATTTGACAAAGTCCTCGACTATCGCCATATCTCCGCCGCCGTGTCCCTCGAATGCGGAAGCGATTTCGGTTAAATCGTATTCTTCTGACGTATAACCGCTTTCGGGCTTCGGCTCTATCATATAAACCGTGAATTTGCTGTCCTCGAAACGACCCTCAATCGAACCGAGAGTTCCGGTTATTTTTATTCTTCTCTGCGAATACGGAGTTCCGCCCGTCATGTTATGCGTCGCAGTCGCGCCCGACTCAAAATTAATAAGAACAGACTGATGGTCGACTACGTTGTTGTCGGATTTATAAGCGCATTTTCCGTACGGGGTAAACGTTCTCAAATACTGTTCTTTTTGTTCGAGAGTCGGTTTTTCGTTTCCTTTCATCAATTCCGACCAAACGTAAAACGTCCATCTTTCGGGATGTTCGAGATATATCGTCTTAGCCGACATTCTGCATGAATCGGCATATTTGCAGTCCATGCATTTGTCCGCGCTTCCCTCGGGAGCGTTCTCTCTTTTAAATTGAAAAAGAGAACCGAAACTTGAAACTCTGACGGGTTTTGTCTCTGACATAAGCCATGTTACAATGTCTATGTCGTGACAACATTTTGCAAGAAGCATTGATGTTCCGCAGATATTCGAATTCGCCCATTTTCCGCGTATGTACGAGGTTGAAAGATGATGATAGCTTACGTCCTCGAGGGTCTGGATATTTATGATTTTTCCGATTTTGCCGGAGGCGATTATTTTCTTTATTTCGTTATAAAATTTCGCATATCTTAAAACATGACAGACCATGACCTTGCGGTTATATTTTTTTACCGCCGATACAAGCTCGTTCATTTCCTCTGCGTTTGCCGCGAAAGGCTTTTCGAGGAGAATATCGTATCCCTTTTCAAGCAGGGGAACGGAAGTTTTTACATGAAGCTTGTCCATAGTGCCGTTTATGACTGCGTCGGCAAGCTTTTCATGCTTTGCGAGTTCTTCGGCGGAAGAAAAAATCATATCCTCCCCAAAGCCGTAGGTCTCCGCCGCCGTACGGCATCTGTTTATATCCGGGTCGGCTATTCCGACTATTTTAAGCTCGTCGGGATGCTTCTGCGCGTATGAAGCGTAAATAAATGATCTGTGACCTCCGCCGACGAGTATCGCCGTAACGGGTGATTGATATGCCATGATATATATTCCTCTGTTCTTTATAATTTAACGGTTGTGTATTCATGTTTTACATAAGGCAGGAAATTATCGAGAATATCTTTTGTCCTGATTTTAAGAGTCGCTGTGTTTTTGCACGGATGACATCCGATAAATTCGTTATTCAATAAATCCGAATCGATTAAAAGAGTAACGTCGTTATCATTATCGAAAATAAGCCCCAAAACGCTTACGGAACCCGGGGTAACTCCGAGATATTTTTCCATTGCGTCACCATCTGCAAACGAGAGCCTCGCCGAGTTTATCTGTGACGAAAGATCCTTTGTTTTGAAAGGCTTGTCTCCGGGCATGAGAAGTAAATAAAACTTAGTTTTCTGTCTGTTGCACAAAAACAGATTTTTGCATATTGAGACCCCGAGGACTTTTTCAACGGCGAGACAGTCGTCTATCGTATCGGCTCTGTCGTGTTCGGCTCGTTCAAAGTCGATTCCGAGTTCATTCAATACTGTGTAAACCGCTTTTTCGCCCGGCGAAACCTCGTATTCGGGCGCGTGTTTAAATGTTTTATCATTAATATACATTCGTATCACCTGATTGATACTATCACAATGCTTATGAAGTTTCAAGAGTGAATTTAATAAATTTTTATTCGAGTTGACACCGTCATGCATTATAACGTATAATAACGGCGGTGATTGATATGGCTGACAAGCTTGTTTTTTCCGAAAACGGACATTTCAGAATAATGCAGATAGCCGACGCCCAGGAGATATGCATGACGAATCCCAATACGGTAAATCTTATTGACAGAGCGCTGGAATATGCACAGCCCGATCTTGTCGTTTTTACGGGCGATCAGGTAAAGGGATACGGCGTTTCAATGGTTTCGGGCGACGTCCGCGCTAAGACGAAAATGACGATAGAGAATGTGCTTGAACCTCTTATAAAAAGGAATATTAATTTTTTATTTACGTTCGGGAATCACGATATTTCGAAAAAATCTCCTGCGGATTTTCAATTCAGAACCTATAAGGACAGCGGGCTGTGCCTTAACAGTACGAATTCATCAAGCGGATATTCTCCGTTTTCTTACGCGACGGTTTACTCTCATAACGGAAACGAGCCGTTATTCAACGTATATATGTTTGACACGGGCAAGTACGACGGCGTAAGCACCCAACAGCAGGACGAATACAGAAAAATAAGAGACTCGTATAATACCCCCCTGTCTGCACTTGCGTTCTGTCATATTCCTCCGATTGAAATTTATAAAACGGCGGTTGTTTCCGACAGACGCGACAGCCGTTCATTTAAAGGCGCGGGAGAGTTTAATAAAAATTATTACAGACTCTGCGATTCGCTTTATAAAAAAGATATGTTTATGGGCGAAAATTTTGCGACGATAAAATACGACGACGGATTTTTGTCCGCGCTTAAAGAAAAAGGCGACGTGCTCGGGCTTTATTTCGGACACGATCATAATAATTCGTTCGTTGTAAAGTATGACGGAATAGATTTGGGGTACACTCAGGGATGCGGATTCAATACATACGGTCCGGGTATGAAAAGGGGAGTCAGAATTTTCGATATTGACGAAGAAAATCCGCGTTCATATTCGACATATACATTGACGGCGGAGGAACTGCTCTTGTTAAAACTTAAACGTCCCGTTACCGAATACGTTTATACTCATTCTCCGTCCTCCGTTTCGGCGGCGGTTCCGTTTGTTCTGAAAAGAACGGCAGTCTGCGCGGCGGCTGCCGTGATTGCCGGCGGAATTTATAAAATGAAAAAGAAATAATTATCCGTTTACTTGACAACGCTTTTTTCCTGTGGTAAAATCACAATTGATATAATAAAAGCTATGACGGAGACAGTCGTATTCCGGCGAAAGACAAAGCGAACCGCGGACGGTGTGAGCGCGGTGTGAGTAGCCTTATACGTGTATCACTCCCGAGCTGCACGCCGAAAGCCGAGTCGATTAAGCGCAGCCGGTATTCCCCCGTTACGGGAACGCATATATTTGTATGTTTCGGTGGTATAAACAAAGCTTGCTTTGTCCTGACTTACAGGGCAGAGCTTTTTTTATTTATCATCTGCCGTATAAAAGGAGCTGTAATTATGTACAAAAAAGTCTCTACCGACCTGAATTTCGTTCAGCGTGAAAAAGAGATAGAGAAGTTCTGGAAAGACAACGAAATTTTCGAAAAAACAACCGCAAAAAAAGGCACTCCGTATATTTTCTATGACGGACCGCCTACGGCTAACGGAAAACCGCATATCGGTCATGTTCTGACCCGCGTTATTAAGGATATGATTCCGCGTTACCGCACTATGAAGGGATATCAGGTTCCGCGTAAGGCGGGCTGGGATACACACGGACTGCCCGTAGAGCTTGAGGTTGAGAAACAGCTCGGTCTTGACGGAAAAGAGCAGATTGAAGAATACGGTCTTGAGCCTTTTATCGAGATGTGCAAGGAGAACGTATGGAAATATAAAAAGATGTGGGAGGATTTCTCGTTCACCGTCGGATTCTGGGCGGATATGGAGAACCCTTATGTAACTTATCATAATTCATACATCGAGTCCGAATGGTGGGCTCTTAAAAAGATTTATGAAAAAGGTCTTATTTATAAAGGATTTAAAATAGTTCCTTACTGCCCCCGCTGCGGAACCCCGCTGTCTTCTCATGAAGTCGCGCAGGGATATAAAGAAGTCAAGGAGCGTTCGGCTGTCGTTCGTTTTAAAGTCAAGGGCGAGGACGCTTACTTCCTTGCATGGACTACGACTCCGTGGACTCTTCCCTCAAACGTTGCGCTGTGCGTAAATCCCGACGACGAGTACGCAAAGGTTAAAGCGTGCGACGGCAGAGTATATTATATGGCAGTCGCTCTGCTTGACAAGGTTCTCGGACCTCTTGCTCAAGAGGGGCAGAGCGCGTATGAAATTCTCGAAAAATTCAAAGGAAGCGACCTTGAGTACAGAGAATACGAGCCTCTTTACGAGTGTGCGTACGAAAAGGCTCAGGCACAGAGGAAAAAAGCGTTTTTCATCATGTGTGACAACTATGTTACCATGACCGACGGTACGGGTATCGTTCACTGTGCGCCCGCATTCGGCGAGGATGACGCGAGAGTCGGCAGAAAATATGACCTCCCGTTCGTTCAGTTTGTCGACGGTAAGGGCGATATGACAGAGGAAACTCCATACGCAGGTTTGTTTGTTAAAGACGCCGATCCCGAGGTTTTGAAAGACCTTGATAAGGAGGGTCTGCTTTTCTCCGCTCCTAAATTCGAGCATGACTATCCTTTCTGCTGGAGATGCGACACTCCGCTTATTTACTACGCGAGAGAATCGTGGTATATTCAGATGACCGCTGTTAAGGATCATCTTATCAGAAACAACAATACTATCAACTGGATTCCCGAAAGCATAGGTAAAGGCAGATTCGGCGACTGGCTTGTAAACGTACAGGACTGGGCTATCAGCCGTAACCGTTACTGGGGTACTCCTCTTAATATATGGGAGTGCTGTGACTGCGGTCACAGACACTCGATAGGTTCTATTGAGGAATTAAAGTCGATGTCGGACAACTGTCCTGACGATATCGAGCTTCACAGACCGTATATCGACGCCGTTACGCTCAAATGCCCCGAGTGCGGCGGCGTAATGAAGCGTGTTCCCGAGGTTATCGACTGCTGGTTCGATTCGGGTTCAATGCCTTTTGCACAGCATCATTATCCGTTTGAAAATCAGGAGCTGTTTAAAGCGCAGTTCCCCGCAGACTTTATTTCCGAGGCTGTCGATCAGACGAGAGGCTGGTTCTATTCGCTTCTTGCCGTTTCGACTCTGATATTCGACAAGGCTCCGTTTAAGAATGTTATAGTTCTCGGACACGTTCAGGATGAAAACGGTCAGAAAATGTCGAAGTCCAAGGGCAACGCTGTTGACCCGTTCGACGCTCTTCAGACATACGGCGCGGACGCTATACGCTGGTATTTCTATACGAATTCGGCGCCCTGGCTTCCCAACAGATTCTACAGTAAAGCCGTTACCGAGGGTCAGCGCAAGTTCATGGGTACGCTGTGGAACACATACGCATTCTTCGTTCTGTATGCAAATATAGATAATTTCGATCCGAATAATTATAAGCTTGATTACGATAAACTTTCCGTTATGGATAAGTGGCTTCTTTCTAAGCTCAATTCCATGGTCGGCGAGGTTGACGCGAATCTCAACGACTATAAGATTCCCGAAGCTGCTAAGGCGTTACAGGATTTCGTAGACGAGATGAGCAACTGGTATGTCCGCAGAGGAAGGGAGCGTTTCTGGAAACAGGGCATGGAGCAGGATAAGATTAACGCTTACATGACTCTTTACACCGCACTGGTAACCGTTTCGAAAGCGGCGGCTCCCATGATTCCGTTCATGACCGAGGAAATATATCAGAATCTTGTTCGCTCTGTTGACAAGAACGCTCCTGAAAGCATACATCTCTGCTCGTTCCCCGAGGTCAACAAGGATTATATCAATAAAGATCTCGAAAACGACATGGAGGAGGTACTTTCTGTTGTCGGTCTCGGCAGAGCCGCAAGAAACGGCGCGAATATCAAGAACCGTCAGCCTCTTGCAAAGATGTTTGTAAAAGCCGATAAGAAGCTTGACAAACTCTATATTGATATAATCGAGGATGAGCTTAACGTAAAAAGCGTTGAATTTGTAGACGATACATCCGCTCTTACCGATTACATATTTAAGCCCCAGATGAAGACTCTCGGACCTAAATACGGTGCAAAGCTCGGCGCTATAAGAAATGCGCTTTCTTCTCTCGACGGCGCAAAGGCTTATGCTCAGCTGAAAGCCGACGGTAAACTTGTTATAAATATAGGCGAGGATATTGAGCTCGGCGAAGATGATCTTCTCATTGAAACGAAGCAGAAGGACGGTCTGTTTACTCTTACGGATTACGGCGTTACGGTCGCTCTCGACACGGTTCTTTCCGAGGAGCTTATAAACGAGGGCTTTGTACGCGAGATCATCAGTAAGGTTCAGACCATGCGTAAGGATGCGGACTTTAATGTAACCGATCATATCGCCCTTACGATTAACGGCAGCGATAAGCTCAATGCGATAGTCGCTTCTCATAAAGCCGATATTGCCGGCGACGTTCTTGCCGACAGCGTTGAGGTAGGCAAAGCGGAGGGTAATACCGCAGAGTGGAATATTAACGGCGAAAATGCCGTTATAGGTGTAAAAGTAGTTTAGTATTTTAATATTCGCGGCGACAGTATTTATTGCCGCCGCGGATATGTTTTTTGTTCCCGAAAGGAGAAAAACCATGAAAAAAGTTTCCGTAAGAATTTCAGCTTTACTGCTTACGGTTTTAATGCTTGTAACGACGTTTTCCTCAACCTCATTCGCATATGACGACCAAAACGGTACGCAGTCATATAACTCGATATCATTATCCGACGCTCTTTATGTCAACGGTGAAAAGCTTTACAACAGACGGGGCGAGGAGATAAGACTGCGCGGTCTTAATCTCGGCGGATGGCTTATCATGGAGGACTGGTTCTGCCCGATAAGCAATGATAAAAAGGGTGACCATTATACAATGAGCATCCTTGAAAATCGTTTCGGGGTTGAAAAGACAAGAGAGCTTTATGAGATATATCAGGATAACTGGATTACGGAAACCGATTTTCAGAATATCGCCGACATGGGCTTCAACTGTGTCAGAATTCCGTTCTGGTACAGAAACTTCCAGTCTGACGATAACGGTACTTGGGTAAGAGACGAGAACGGCGAAATTGATCTTTCGAGACTTGAATGGGCTGTCGATATGTGCCGTAAATACGGTATTTATGCAATTCTCGATCTCCACGGGGCAAACGGATGTCAGGGGTATACCGACCACTGCGGCAGAGGCAACGACAACGGCAAGAGCTATCATTTCTTTGATCAGAACAATACGGGTAAACGCTACCGTCAGCAGGCTGCGGAACTTTGGAGTGTTATTGCCGAACGTTTCGCGGGCGATCCTGCCGTTGCAATGTTCGATTTGCTTAATGAACCTATGTGCGACGTTCCGTTTATAAAAAGAATTCACAGCCATATCTGGGAGTTTTATGATATGGCTTATGATGCGATAAGAGCCAAGGATCCCGCGAGAATTATAACGATGATAGGAACGTGGTCGATAGACAAGCTTCCGAATCCCAAGTCGTATAACTGGAAAGGCGTAGTTTATCAGTATCATCAGTACGATGATGCCCAATCCGATTACACAAACAGAATAAAATTCGGCTGGCGTATGGGATATAACGTACCGCAGTACGCGGGTGAATTTCATCCCGTAGGAGATAAAGTCTCCCTTGATTTTGCCATAAACGCTTATGACTCAAACAATTTAAGCTGGACTCTTTGGACATATAAGGGCTATAACTCATGGGCGAAGTGGTCCGACTGGTTTGTTTATGGTGCGTCGTCTGCTGATCTGACCGTTAATGCGCAAACCGATTCGTATGAGACTATTGCTCAGAAGTGGGGAGAAGCCATGCAGACAAACAGCGGTAATTTCTCACGTGCGAGACTTTACGGCGTCGCAAAGAAATATCTTCCCTCCGCAAATCTTGAAGAGGCACCGTATAACACGCAGGAAAATGTTGAGAACGCTGTGTTTGACGAAATCGTATATAACGGAGATTATCACGGAAATATAGGTTATGATACCGGAAATACTCTCAATAAGATCAGATCGTTCCTGTTAAGAGTTATTGACATCTTTAAAATGATTTTGAGTAAGACTGCCGTTATAAACAAATAATACAGACCTATTTACGCGGGGCTTCGTCCGAAACAGACAGCCCCGCTTTTTTTGAAAGGATAATTTATGTTTTCAAATAAATTTATAAAAGCGTCGGACTGTTATTCGACATATACTCATTTCGTTCCGGCGCCGTATTTCAGAAAGTGTTTTGAAATAAAAAAAAGCGTAAAAAAGTGCGTTTTGACAATAACCGGTTTAGGTTTTTACGACGCATATATAAACGGCAGGAAGATCACAAAGGGAATTCTCGCTCCGTATATTTCAAACCCGGACGATATTGTTTATTACGACGAATACGACTTAACGCCGTATGTTTCAGACGGAAAAAACATTTTGGGTATTCATTTGGGCAACGGCATGTTAAACTCCGTCGGAGGCGGTATTTGGGATTTAGATGAAGCTCTGTACAGAAGCGCGCCCCAAACGGCTTTCAGCATAGAAACAGAGTATACGGACGGTTCGAATTCGTTTGAAGAAGCCGATGAAAATGTAAAAATCGCAGATTCGCCCGTATTATTCGACGATTTGAGATGCGGATGCTTTTATGACGCAAGAAATGAAATTGACGGCTGGGCGGATATCGATTTTGACGATTCTAATTGGAAAAACGCGCTGCGTGCTATGCCGGTAAGAGGAGAAAAGAAGCTCTGTACCGCCGAAGCGATAAAACCGCAGAGAATTATAAAACCCGTAAAAATCAGAAAATGCGTGCTGAAAGACTATCATCCGAGAGGGGATGTTACGAAAGAGTATAAGGATTTTCCGTCGAAAGAACATGATGGATTCTTATATGATTTCGGAATTAATACGGCGGGTACAGTAAGCCTTAAAATAAGCGGAGAACGAGGTCGGCAGATTGATTTGCAGTTCGGCGAATATTATGCAACGGACGGCGAGCCCGATACGAGCAATATTTGCTTCTGCCCCGACGGATATTCACAGAGGGATATCTATATTTTAAAAGGCGAAGGCATAGAAAAATTTGAACCCGTGTTCACCTATCACGGATTCAGATACTGCGTTGTTCTCGGTATAACCGAAGAGGAAGCGACAGCCGATTTGCTTGAATTTATTGTTTACAGTTCCGATATAAAAGAGATCGGAAGTTTCAGTTGTTCCGATGACACGGCAAATGCACTTCAAAAAATGACGAGAAATTCCGATTTGTCGAATTTTTATTATTTCCCGACCGACTGTCCTCACAGGGAGAAAAAACGGCTGGACGGGCGACGCGGCTCTTTCATGCGAGCACGTACTCATGAACCTCGACGCCGTAAACAGCTATAAGGAGTGGCTTAATAATATAAGAGCAGCCCAGCGTTCGGACGGCGCTCTGCCCGGAATCGTTCCCACGGCAGGATGGGGATTTGAATGGGGCAACGGGCCTGCATGGGACGCCGCTTTAACGTATATCCCGTATTTTTCTTATGTTTTAAGAGGAGACAGACAGATTATCGAGGATAACGCGTGTGCGATATTCAGATACTGCGCATACATTTCATCCCGGAGAAACAAACGCGGGCTGATTGCCATAGGTCTCGGCGACTGGTGTCCCGTTACAAAGGTTAAATCGCCTCTTGAATTTACGGACAGCGTAACGTGTATGAGCATACTCGAAAAGGCTTCGTATATTTTCGGCGTACTCGGAAAATGTGCCGAAAAAGCATACTGCGATTCTCTTTATTCATCGATTCGTTCTTGTGTAAGAAAATATCTTATAAATTTTAATACAATGACAGCGATAGGCTCGTGCCAGACCTCGCAGGCAATGGCGGTATTTTATAATGTTTTTGATAACGCCGAAAAGCCGGAAGCCGTAAATCGTCTTGTTGAGATTATAAATCGCAGCGATTGTCATGTTGACGCAGGAATTCTCGGTATGCGAGTATTGTTCAGAGTTCTTTCCGACTTCGGTTATTCATCTCTTGCGTTTAAAATGATAACGCGCCGTGATTATCCGTCGTACGGAAATTTCGTCGAAAGAGGACTTACGGCTCTTCCCGAGGACTTTTTAAGGGAAACCGACCGTCCTAATTCGCAGAATCACCACATGTTCGGCGATATATCCGCATGGTTTATCGAATACTGTGCGGGAATTAAGGTAAATCCGTACAGAAACGACTCGTCGTTTGTTCAGGTTTCCCCGTGTTTTATCGGCGAACTTGATTATGCTGATGGTGAATATGAAACCGTCGGCGGTAAGATAAAAGTAAATTGGGTCAGAACAGACGATAAAATAAAGCTTACCGTGAACGCTGACAAGGGCGTTCGGGGAGAAATAATCATTCCGAACGGATATTCTATTCAAAATAACGGCGGAAACTATGCAGAGCTTGAAAACGGAGAATATGTGCTTGAATTAAATAAATAAAAGTGTTAAAATGAGAAAAACAAAATGTGAGGTAGTTTTTATGCTTCGTGATATACAGGATGAAATTATCAAATTAAAAAAAGAAAAAGACTTTTGCATTCTTGCACACTGCTATCAGTCGCACGATATTTTAGAGGTTGCCGATTTCGTCGGAGATTCTTTTGCGCTGAGCAAGGAGGCGGCAAAACAGAGTCAGAAGAATATTCTTATGTGCGGAGTCCGTTTTATGGCTGAAACCGTGAAAATCCTCGCTCCCGAAAAAAACGTCGTTTTATCCTCCGCCGATGCGGGATGTCCCATGGCTGAACAGCTTGACGCGCCCACTCTTCGAGAGCTTAAAAAAATGTACCCCGATTACACCGTCGTCGCGTACATAAACACAACCGCCGAGCTTAAAACAGAGTGCGACGTTTGTGTAACAAGTGCGTCCGCTCTCGATATTGTCAGAAAGCTCGACAGCGATAAAATACTTTTTATCCCCGATATCAATCTCGGTACGTTTATTAAGGATAACGTTCCCGAAAAGGAATTCAAATTAATTCACGGCGGATGTCCGACCCATGCGAGAATGTCCGCGGATCATGTTAAGACCGCAAAGGAAGCTCATCCGAGTGCGCTTGTTCTCGTTCATCCCGAATGTAAGCCCGAGGTTACGGCTCTTGCGGACTATGTCGGAAGCACGTCGGGAATTATGAAGTATGCAAAACAGTCCGATAATAAGGAGTTTATAATCGGAACGGAGAACAGCATAGTTCAGCATTTGCAGTTTGACTGCCCGGATAAAATGTTCTATCCGCTGTCAAAGGACTGCGTATGCCATAACATGAAGCTTACGACTCTCGTCGACGTATTGAATTGCTTAAAGGGTGCCGACGGCGACGTGATAGAAATGAGCGAGGAAACGAGACTTAAGGCGAAAAAATGCATTGACGAAATGTTAAGACTCGGATAATTTGAATAAATAATAAAGCGGATGCTTGATTAAATCAAGCGTCCGCTCTGACTTTTTATCTGCCGTACAGGCTATTCCATTTTATGAATTTTTCTTTATTAATATTTTTAAGCTGGTCCTTTGTAATTCTGTAGCTCCAGTTTCCGAATGCCTTTCCCGGAGTGTTGAGCCTTGTATCGCTTCCGTACAGAAGTAAATCCTGAACAGGAAGAATGACAAGTCCCGCAGACGACTGAAATACCGTTCTTAATATATCGTCATAGCATGAATTCCAGTCGGAGCCTTTGAATCCGCAGTATTCGAGCAGACGCTTTCTTGTGATTTCATCAAGCTCCCATACATAACCTAAAAGCGTGTTGTTGTCATGCGTTCCCGTATATGCCACGCAGTTGTTTATGTAGTTATGGGGTAAGTGAGGACTTGACGCGTCGGAGAGAAAACCGAACTGCAAAACTCTCATGCCGGGAAATCCGCTTTCGAGTACAAGATCGTAAACCTCGGGTGTGATGTCTCCGAGATCCTCAGCAATTATCAATTTGTCTTTGCATAAATCCTTAACGGCGTTTATCAGCTTCATTCCGGGTCCTTTTTTCCACGTTCCGTTTTTTGCTGTTTTTGCACCCGCAGGGATAGTATAGTAAGATTCAAGTCCCCTGAAATGGTCAATTCGCACGCCGTCGAAAAGTTCGGTCATGAATTCAATTCTTTCACGCCACCATTTATAGCCGTCTTTTTCCATGGCATCCCAGTCATACAGCGGATTGCCCCAAAGCTGACCGTCCTCGCAGAAATAATCAGGGGGAACTCCGGCTGTAAGCGTAGGACTCATATCATTGTCGAGCAGAAACTGTTCGGGATTCGACCACACGTCGGAGCTGTCGTAGGAAACATATATCGGAATGTCTCCGATAATCGAAACGCCCTTTTTGTTTGCATACTCCTTAATTTCCAGCCACTGATTATAGAATTCATACTCTATGAATTTCCATGCTTCGAACGTATCGCCGTCCGGCAGGGCGACGCTCCATTCGTTCCACGGTTTTAAATCGTTTGCCGTTTTCAGAGCCATAAATTCACAGAATTTTTTTATGTGCGGGCGGTTTGAAATAAATTCGTCAATTGCCTTTTTGTTTTTTACTCGTTCGACGGCTTTCTTTAAAAGAGTAAAACGCTCCTTTTCAAGACGTTCGAATTCGCATGAATACGGCGTTTTCTGTCTTGCTTTTTCAAGCTCGTCCGATGTCAGAAGTCCCTTGTCATAAAGCTTTTTAAGCGAAATGAAGTTAGGGTTCAGGCTGAACGCGCTGTATGATTTGTACGGAGAATTACATTCGTCCGTAAGGCAGAACGGAAGCACCTGCCAGACGGAGAATCCGCATGATGAAATAAAATCTATCCACTCTTTTGCCTCGTCTCCGAAAGCTCCCGCGGAATAATCTCCCCAGAGGGATGAAATGTGCATAAGCACACCGCTTTTTCTTTGCATATAATTTTTATACCTCGCTCTTTTTTTTCTGTATTGTAACACATTAAATATTTTTTTTAAAGTAAAAATTGCCGCATTGATTTTATTTTTGTTTTGTGATAATATTTTGCTGTATTTTTTTATCCGGAGGCAGTCATGATTAAAAATTATATATGGGACTTTGACGGAATGCTTTTTGACAGCTACAGACATATAACGGCGTGTTTTGTTAAGGCAATGAGTGAATTCGGCGTTACGGTCGATTATGACGAATCAAAGTCTTTATTTGAAATATCTTACAAAACATGCTTTGAACACTACGGATGTACGGACGAAATGATAGAAAGATTTGATTCGTACGAATCGGATTATCATTTTGAACCGGTCGTTTCTCCTTTTAAGAACACGGTTTTTACTCTTAATAAGATAGTTAAAAACGGCGGTAAAAATTTTCTTTATACTCACAGAGATCATACCGCGCTATATTATCTTGCAAAATATAACGTTATAAATTTATTTGACGGATTCGTAACGAGCCTTAATAATTTCCCGTCCAAGCCGTCGCCCGACGCGCTCAATTACATAGCTGAAACTTTTAACCTTAATAAAAAAGAATGTCTGATGATCGGCGACAGGGAAATCGACGTCGGAAGCGGATATAACGCGGGAATGTACTCATGTCTCTGTTCAAAGGGCGTAAAGGATACCGTCGCGGACTTTGTTATAAGCGATATATCGGAGGTTCTCGATATCAAAACCGAATAATACTCTTTGTTTCGTCATAGTAATTAGGGAGAAAAACTTAGTAAAGGACTTTTTATTATGACCGAAAGCAAAGAAAAGAAAGATAAGAAAAAAGACGCTTTTTCAGTTGTTATGATTACGCAGTTCGTTGTCTGCACCGTACTGCTTGCTGTTATGTTTATATTTTGCCGAGGTGATTCCGCCGCAGGGAAATCGATTCGTTCGCAGTATGAAAAGCTTATGAAAAGAGATTTTTCGTCTGAGGACTACAAGGAGGCATACAGCGCGGTTTCGTCGTTTATAAAGGGCGAACGCGACGAGAGGGCAAAGCCCGCAGAGAATAAAAACAGCGAAGAAAACGAGTCCGTACCTATGGGCGGAAACGACGTTCATTCGGACAATCTGTCCGTTTTAGAGGGGATATCGTTTGAAAAATACTCGACGAAAAGCGAGTATATAAAACCGCTCGACGACTATTATATATCGTCCGAATTCGGTTACAGGGAGGATCCGATTGCGGGCGGAAACGGCGTGCATACGGGAATTGATCTTGCGTCGGGTGAGGGAAACAGAATAAAAGCCTCGCGTGCCGGGAAGGTCGTAAAGGCGGAATATTCGAACGGGTACGGAAACTACGTTCTTATAGCTCACGACGACGGAATGAATACGCTGTATGCGCATTGCAGTAAATTAAAATGCGCCGTCGGAGACTGCGTAGAGCAGGGGCAGACGATAGCTCTTGTCGGAAGTACGGGCAATTCGACGGGCAGTCATCTTCATTTTGAAGTCAGGAAAAACGGCGTAAAGCTTAACCCGGCGTATGCTGTCGATTTATGACGTTTTACCTCGGCAGGGTAGGAATAAAGCTTCATTTTTTATTTTTTATCGTACTTGCGTATATGCTTTCTTTTGAGATCGGAAAGTATTATATTACATCGCTTTTTTACGCTTGCATTCATGAATTTGCACATATCGCCGTCCTTTCAAAGCTTTACGACGGCGATTTTACGGTAACATTCGGAGCGTTCGGAATGAGACTTCAATATGACGACTGTGTTCGTTTTTCTTTAAAAAACGAAGCTGTTACGGAATTTTCGGGTCCTGCGGTCAATGCGGTTATGGGGACAGCGTTTTTTATACTGTATAAAATACAACCCGATTCTGAATTCTTCTGCATTTCTTTTATTATAAACGCGTCGCTTGGCTTGTTTAATTTACTGCCGGTCATTCCGCTTGACGGCGGACGTTTTCTGTATAATATTATTTCGATGAAATTCACGGCAGACAAAGCCGATTCGGTTTTGAATGTATGCGGTGTTGTGACGTTGATTTTATTTGCGTTATTTACTGTTTTTGTCCGGTTTACCCCCGGCGTTACCGCTGTTTTTTTGTATGTTTCCGTTTCTTTTATCTTATGGTTGTTGAAAAAATAACGGATATATTATATAATACTTTTTGTATAATACATAAGGATGTGTATAAATGAACAGGGAAGTCGAAAAACTTCTGCCCTTAGTGCAGAAACCTGCGAGATACATCGGCGGAGAGCTGAATTCTTGCATTAAAAATAAAGAGGACGTAGATTTAAGATTCGCGTTCTGTTTTCCCGATTCTTATGAGATAGGCATGTCCCATCTCGGTATGAAAATTCTTTACTCTCTTATAAACGAACGTCCCGATGCGTGGTGCGAACGCGTGTTTGCGCCGTGGGAGGACATGGAAAAAGTCATGAGGGAGAGAAATATTCCTCTTTTTGCGCTCGAAAGCGGGGATTATATAAAGGACTTCGACGTTATAGGTTTTACTCTTTTATATGAAATGAGTTATACGAACGTTTTGAATATGCTTGACCTTGCGGGACTTAACATAAGAAGCTCGGACAGAAAATCGCTGTCGCCTCTTGTTATAGCCGGCGGACCGTGCGTATGCAACTCGGAGCCGTTGTCCGAATTTATTGATATATTCGAGTTCGGCGAGGGCGAGGAGGTTATGAACGAGCTTCTCGATTTGTATAAGGAATATAAGGAAAAGAATGCGTCAAAGGATGAATTTCTTATTGCCGCGTCAAGGATAGAGGGTATATATGTCCCGTCTCTTTACGACGTCGAATATAACGACGACAACACGGTAAAACGTATTGTTCCCAAATCGGGCGCTCCGGAGAAAATCAGAAAAAGAGTCGTCAGCGATTTTGATAAATGTTACTATCCCGATAAATTTATAGTTCCGTATATAGACGTCGTTTTCGACAGAGCAACCGCGGAAATATTCAGAGGATGTATCAGAGGATGCAGATTCTGTCAGGCGGGATTTATTTACCGTCCGATAAGAGAGAGAAAAGCCGATACAATAAACGAGCAGTGCAGGGCTTTGTGCGAGACTTCGGGATATGATGAAATTTCTCTTTGCTCTCTTTCGAGCAGTGATTACACACAGCTTCCCGAGCTTCTCTCAAAGCTTCTCGACTGGACGATTCCGAACAATATCAATATCGCGCTGCCGTCTCTGCGAGCCGACAATTTTCCGGACGAGCTTGTTAAAAAGCTCAACGAGGTAAGGCGAAGCTCCTTAACGTTTGCAGCGGAAGCGGGAACGCAGAGATTAAGAGACGTTATAAATAAAAACGTAACCGAGGAGGAAATACTTACAACGTCGGCTAAAGCGTTCGCGGGCGGATGGACTGCAGTAAAGCTTTACTTTATGCTGGGACTTCCGACAGAATCACTTGAGGATATAGAGGGAATTGCAAAGCTTGCGCAGTCTGTCGTTGACGAGTTTTACAGAAATCCGGATAAGCCTAAAGGCAAGGGCGTAAACGTTTCCGTCAGCGCGTCGTCGTTTGTTCCGAAACCGTTTACCCCGTTTCAGTGGGAACCTCAGGATACACAGGAGGAACTTGCAAAAAAACAGGAGCATCTCAAAAACAGCATTACCTCTAAAAAAATCAAAGCGTCGTGCCATTATATCCCCGTCAGTTTCATGGAGGCCGTTCTCGCAAGAGGAGACAGACGGCTTTGTAAAGTTATTGAAACGGCGTGGCGTTCGGGATGTAAATTCGACAGCTGGGACGATTACTTTGATTACGATAAATGGATGGACGCGTTTAAGAAATGCGGAATTGACCCTCATTTTTATGCAAACAGAAAGCGTGAATACGATGAGGTTTTTCCGTGGGATCACATGGATGTCGGGGTAAGAAAAGAATTCCTTATCGAGGAAAACAAACGCGCGCACGCCGGGCTTACAACTCCCAACTGCCGTGAAAAATGCGCGGGCTGCGGAGCTGCAAAACTGAACGGAGGTAAATGCGATGCGATGCATAAGAGTATGGTTTAAAAAAATCGGTCTTTTGAGATTTGTTTCGCACCTCGATACAATGCGGTGCATGACGAGAGCCGTACGCAGGGCGGATATTCCTCTTTGGTACACGGAGGGATTCAACCCTCATCCTTACCTTAATTTTCCCGCCCCCATGCCTTTGGGCGTAGAGGGCGTAAGAGAGCCTATGGATATGCGAATAGAGGGGGAGATTTCCGACGGCGAAATAATCGAGAGATTAAACGCCCAGCTTCCTCCGGGATTCAGAATAATTGAAATAACAGAGCCTATTCATAAGACGAACGAACTCGCTTTTGCAAAGTATATTATAAAAACAGACGACGAACCCGGATTATATGATAAAATCGCCGAAGCCATGTCGTCGGGTGAATTAAAATGCGAAAAACCCGGAAAACAAAGGGGCAGGAAAACGATGAAAACGGTCGATATTTCCGCGGGGCTTTCCGATTATTCGATTAATAAAGAAAATAACGAAATAATACTCGACGTTACGCTTCCGTGTTCGAATGAAAGCAATATTAACCCCATAAATCTTATGTCGGCTGTTAAGGCTTATACAAACGAGAATATACTGCCCGTTTCCATGATAAGATACGGTCTGCTTATTTCCGATAAATCCGATTTTAGGTAAAAAAACACTTGCAATCCGTGATTTTGTGTGATATTATATATCAGTGTTCATGTGCGTTCGGGCGTTTTGAGCCCGAACGGCGGTTAATGATACGCAGCGTACATTAAAGCGGTCGGTCCTCTGTCGCGTATATATCACGTTAAGAACGGCTGAAAATTCAGGAGGTAAATTATGGACGCATTAAAAATGATCGCTCAGGATTCCGTTAAGGCTGAGCCTCCCGTTATCACGGTCGGCGATACCGTTAAGGTACACGTTAAGATCCGTGAGGGTGAGAAAGAGAGAATTCAGGTATTCGAAGGAACCGTTATTGCCCGCAAGGGCAGCGGAATCAGCGAGACATTTACCGTAAGACGTGTTTCCTACGGCGTAGGCGTAGAGAGGGTTTTCCCCGTTCATTCGCCCAACGTTGCCAAGGTTGAGACTGTCAGAAACGGTAAAGTTCGCAGAGCTAAGCTTTACTATCTTCGTTCAAGAGTCGGTAAGGCAGCTAAGGTTAAAGAGCTGGTTAAATAATTTTCGGATATCGGTCGAAAGGGCTTTTGCCCTTTCGGCTTATCGCAATTCTTCGGACAGAGACGATTTTTATAATTTGTTTTTTTGTCTGTGAAGTCTGTTTTTACCGCAGGCGCGAGGGGACAATTGTTTGTCCCTTTTTTATTTAAAATCGGGTGTTTTACTATGCATAAAAAAATTGTAGACAATATTTACGAGTTCGCTTCGGTAGTTATGTCGTCCATTATCACGATTATAATTCTGTTTTCGTGCGTGTTCAGGTTAGTCGGTGTTGACGGTACGAGCATGGTTCCGACATTACAGCACGGCGACTGGCTTATGGTTTCGGCGTTAAGCACTCATTACGATTACGGCGACGTTGTTATTGTTGTTCAGCCGAACGCTCTGCATAAACCTATCGTAAAACGCGTCATTGCGACCGAGGGACAGACTGTCGATATCGATTTCGACGCAGGTATTGTTTATGTCGACGGCAACGCTCTTGATGAGCCGTACACAAACTGTCCCACGAATGTACGTGAGGATTTTGAGGGCCCGATTACTGTCGAAAAAGGCAAGGTATTTGTTATGGGCGATAACAGAAACGCCTCGACCGACAGCCGTTCGAATCTCATAGGTCAGATAGACGAGAGATATATTCTCGGCAGAGTCTACGGCAGACTTTTCCCGTTCGGAAACTTTGATATATACGAGAGTTTTAAGTCAATAGGCAAGACCGCCGAATAAATGAAGTACATTTTAATATTTTGTTTGTCAGACGGTAAATCGAATTTCGGTTACCGTCTTTTTTTAAGCGAGGTTTATATTTATGGCAGATCAGCAAAAGCAGATTATACAGTGGTTCCCCGGACACATGGCGAAAACGCGCCGTCTCATAAAAGAGCAGTTAAAGCTTGTCGACGCGGTAACGATGCTCCTTGACGCGCGTATCCCCATAAGCAGTTTAAACCCCGAAATAGACGAGATAACCGAGGGTAAGCCTAAGATAGTTTTACTCAACAAAGCCGATCTCGCAGACGAAAAAGCTACTGCGGAATGGATTAAATACTATAATTCTCTCGGCGTCTCGGCTCTTGCCGTCGATTGCCGTACGGGCAGAGGATTAAACGCGTTCAGACCTCTTGTAAGAGAAGTTCTCAAAGATAAAATCAGGCAGAACGAAGACAAGGGAATGAAAGGAAAAACGCTTCGCATTATGGTCATAGGAATTCCGAATACGGGTAAGTCGTCATTTGTTAACAAAATGGGCGCGGGCGGTAAGGCTAAGGTCGAGGACAGAGCGGGCGTTACGAGAAACAATCAGTGGTTCGTTATCGGCGGAGGTATAGAACTTCTCGATACTCCGGGCGTTTTGTGGCCGAAATTTGACGATCCTGACGTAGGCGACAGACTCGCATTTACGGGCGGAGTCAAGGATCAGATACTTGATATGGAAATCCTCGTATGCCGTTTCCTTGATATGATGAAGAAAAATTATCCCGAAAGACTTACCGAAAGATATAAGATAACCGATTTTGAAGACGAGCAGTCTTACGAAATACTCGAAATGATAGGCAGAAAACGCGGTATGCTGATATCGGGCGGAGAAGTCAACACCGAACGCGCCGCCGTTGCCGTTCTTGACGAATACAGAGCGGGAAAGCTCGGAAGAATTACGTTCGAACTGCCGGAGGATATTGTAAAATGACATATGAATTTGAACATTTGGCACATGAAAACGGCTTTGAGGTCGTATGCGGAATAGACGAAGCGGGCAGAGGTCCGCTCGCAGGTCCTGTTTTTGCGGCGGCGGTTATTCTGCCGGATGGGCTTGAAGATATAGGTATAAACGATTCGAAAAAGATTTCGGAAAAAAAACGAGAGTCACTGTTTGAGCTCATCTGCGAAAAGGCGGTTTCATACGGTATCGGAACCGCAAGCGAAGCGGAAATCGATGAAATTAATATTCTCAACGCGGCGTTTCTTGCAATGAGGCGCGCCGTCGAACAGCTTAACATTAAACCCGACCTCGCTCTTGTCGACGGAAACCGCGAACCTCATACGGGAATTAAAGAATATGCGATAGTAAAAGGCGACGCGAAATCAATTTCTATTGCGGCGGCTTCGATTCTTGCAAAGGTAAGCCGTGACCGTTACATGAAAGAGCTTGACGAAAAATATCCGCAATATCAATTCAAAAAACATAAGGGATATCCGACTGCTCTTCATTATGAGCTGATAAGAGAGTACGGTATTTCTCCCGTACACAGACGTTCGTTTTTAAAGAAAATAACGGGTGAAAAGAAATGATGCCCGAGCATTTAAGATTAGGCGCGCTCGGCGAGCATCTCGCTGTCGTTTATTTAAGAAATCACGATTATTACATCCTGTCGGGAAATTATGCGACCGCCACGGGCGAGATCGACGTTGTTGCCGAGGGCGACGGATGTCTTTGTTTTATCGAGGTTAAAACGAGAAAAGCCGGAGGCATGCTTCCTCCGTCTTATGCCGTCGATGAAGAAAAAGAGGAAAATATTAAAAGCACCGCGGCATATTTCAGGTCAAAATACGAGTTCGATCTGCCGAGCAGGTTCGATATCGTAGAAGTTGAGATAGAATCCGACGATAAATATGTTATCAATCACATAAAAAACGCATTTTAAAAAAATGATGTTTACTTTACGGATTCTATTTGATATAATATCATTTGATTGAAAGTGAGGGTAAAACCATGTTATATACTTCAACGAGAGACAATTCATTAAAGGTTACCTCCGCCGAGGCGGTAACTTCGGGTATATCCAAAGAGGGCGGACTGTTCGTTCCGTGCGAAGTTCCCGAGGCTGACCTTGATTTTATAAATTCAATGGTTAACGATTCGTATAAACAGAGAGCGAAAAAGATTCTTTCGCTTTATCTTACCGATTTTACGCCGGACGAGGTTTCGTCGTTCGTTGAGGGCGCTTATGCCGACGGTAAATTTTCGTCCGAGGACATTGCTCCCGTCGTTAATCTTCATGATAACGTAAATATTCTCGAACTGTGGAAAGGTCCCACATGCGCGTTCAAGGATATGGCTCTGCAGCTTCTTCCGCACTTGCTTACCGGGGCTGCGAAGAAAACGCTTGACAATAAGGAAATCGTTATTCTCGTCGCGACATCGGGAGATACGGGCAAAGCCGCTCTTGAGGGATTCTGCGACGTTGAAAAAACAAAAATACTTGTTTTTTATCCCAATAACGGCGTAAGCCCTATGCAGAAGCTTCAGATGTGCACACAGTCGGGCGATAATGTCGGAGTTTGCGCGATAAACGGAAATTTCGACGATGCGCAGACGGGCGTTAAAACTATTTTTACGGATAGGAAAATTAAAGAGAAGTTCGAGGAACATTCGCTTGTATTCTCATCCGCGAATTCAATAAACTGGGGCAGACTCGTTCCGCAGATCGTTTATTATTTTTCTGCCTACTGCGATCTTATAAAGCAGGGCAGAATAAGGCTCGGCGATAAGATAAACATTGTCGTTCCCACGGGAAACTTCGGCAACATCCTTGCCGCAAACTATGCTAAAAATATGGGACTTCCCGTTGCACGCCTTATATGCGCTTCAAATAAAAATAACATCCTCACCGATTTTATCACAACGGGTGTTTACGATAAAAACAGGGATTTCTATACGACGATTTCGCCGTCTATGGATATTCTTATTTCGTCCAACCTCGAGAGGCTCCTTTTCTCTCTTTATAATAACGACGACAAAGCGGTAAGAGATATTTTCGCTTCATTGAAAGAAACGGGAAAATACAAGGTTACCGACGAGGTTCTTAATAAAATAAAGTGCGTTTATTCCTGCGGCTGCTGTGACGACGTTCAGACCGAGGAAACCATCAGAGATACGTATAATAAGTATAACTATCTTTCCGATACGCATACCGCCGTCGCGATAAAGGTATGCGAGGATTATATTGCTTCGACCGGAGATAAAACCCCTGTCGTTATCGCCTCTACGGCAAGCCCCTATAAGTTCTCTCACAGCGTTCTTGAAGCGTTGAAGAACGGAAATATTGAGTCGGATAACGAATTTGACATGGTTCACGAGCTTGAAGAATATACGGGTATTAAAGCTCCCGAACAGCTTTCCGGACTTAAAAACAAGAAAGTCAGATTCGACTCTGTTTGCGAAAAAGATCCCGACAGCATGAGAAAAGTCGTTTTCGATATGCTCGGAATATAAAAAATCGGCGGGTGGATAAGCTTACTTCCACCCGCTTTTTCGGTTTGAAATCAGAATGAATGCGCGTCTTTGTTTAATTCAAAGGTAGAGCATTTTGTCTCACCGCAGGAGCATGCTTCGGGACTGCCGACATGAATGCTTCCAGCCATGCATGAACATTCACCCGTGTGGTAAACACAATTTTGAGCGTCGCATTTGATGTTTTTAACTTCTTTGATTTTCTTATCCATTTTTTTCATCACCGTTAATATATATTAAAGAGCACTCTTGACTTTATTGTGCCCGCTAATTATCTTATTATTCAAAAAAGGAGGCTTCGGCGATATGTCTTTATTTGCTTTGGGCGACACGCATCTGTCGCTCGGTACGGATAAGCCCATGGATGTTTTTTACGGATGGAGCGACTATGTAAAAAGACTCGAAAAAAACTGGAATGCCGTTGTTTCCGATAAGGATACCGTTTTACTTGCGGGCGATATTTCATGGGCGATGAAGCTTGAGGAGTGCTATGAGGATTTTAACTTTATAAACAGTTTAAACGGCAGTAAGATAATCGTTAAGGGAAATCACGATTACTGGTGGAATACAATGAAAAAAATGAATGCGTATTTAGCCGATAATTATTTTGATTCGATAAAAATACTATATAACAACGCATACAGGGTCGGCGATATTTCCGTATGCGGGACTCGCGGATGGTTTTTTGACGCGGAAAACGATACTGACAGAAAAACGGTTCTGAGGGAAGCGCAGAGACTTCGTACGAGTATAGAAGCGGGACTTGAACTCGGCGGCGAACCTGTGGTTTTTCTTCACTATCCGCCGATATCCCTTAATGAAAAATGCGAGGAAATATATTCCGTATTAAAAGAATATAAAATAAAACGCTGTTATTTCGGTCATCTTCACGCCCAGCGTACGGCGCAGTACGCTTCGTTTGAATCTGATTCAATTAAATTCGGATTAATTTCAGCCGATTTTCTTTCATTTTGTCCAAAATTGATAGAAAAATTCTGATAGCAAAGCGTATTTACGGCGATTTTTTTTAAATAACAGTGGAAAATTTTTATTTTATCTGTTATAATACATAAGTTAAAATATATCCCTGGTCTCAGGGACAGGAGGATTTTTCAATATGAGCTTAAAATCATCGAACAAGACAGACACAAACGTATATACTCTTGAACTTTCAATTGACGCGGATACGTTTGCAAAAGCGAACGACAAGGCATTTAACCGCGAAAAGGGCAAGATCCAGGTTCCCGGATTCAGAAAAGGCAAGGCTCCCAAGGCGTTTATTGAGAAGTATTACGGAGAGGGCGTATTTTATGAAGACGCTCTTGATATAGCGTTCCCCGAGGTTTATTCCGACGCTGTTAAGGAATCGGGAATCGAACCCGTAGATCATCCCTTTGATTTTGATATCAAGTCGATCGGCAAGGACGGTGTTGAACTTGTATGCAAAGTAACCGTTAAACCTGAGGTTGAGTTAGGCGAGTACAAGGGACTTAAAGCGGAGAAAGAGACCGTAGCGGTAACAGACGAAGAGGTTGACGAGGCTCTTAACCGCAAGCTTGAGGAGAATGCGAGAATCATTCCCGTAGAGGACAGAGCCGTAGAGAACGGCGATATTGTCACTATCGACTTCGAGGGCTTTAACGACGGCGTTGCTTTTGACGGCGGAAAGGCAGAGGGATACGAGCTTGAAATCGGAAGCGGTCAGTTCATCCCCGGATTCGAGGAGCAGATTATCGGTCATAATATTGACGAAGAGTTCGACGTTAACGTTACGTTCCCTGAGGATTACGGCGAAAAGTCTCTTGCAGGCAAGCCCGCAGTATTCAAAGTTAAGCTTCACGAGATTAAGTACAAAGAACTTCCCAAGGCTGACGATGACTTTGCCAAGGACGTAAGCGAGTTTGATACTATCGCAGAGTATAAGGACGATCTTAAGAAGTCTATTCTTGACAATAAACAGAAAAACGCGGACAGAGCGTTTGAGAATAAGATTCTCGACATGGTTGCAGATCTCGTTAATGCGGAGATTCCCGACGCTATGGTTGAGCATGCAATCGACGACGCCGCGAACGAGTTTAATTACAGACTTCAGATGCAGGGCATGAACCTTGATACATACCTTCAGTACACCGGTATGACCATGGAAGCTTTCCGTGATTCTTATAAAGATAAGGCTCTCAAGGATGTTAAGATCATGCTTGCTCTTGAAAAGATTGCAGAGCTTGAGGGTATCGAGGTTACCGAGGACGACCTTAACGCCGAGTATCAGAAGTTTGCAGACGCATATCAGATGAAGATTGAAGATATAAAGAAAGCGGTTTCCGAGGACACCGTTAAGGGTGATATCGCTAACCGTAAGGCTATCGACGCCGTCGTTTCCGCTGCTAAGGTAAAGAAGCCCGCCGCTAAGAGAACGACAAAGAAAAAGGCTGCCGCCGATACGGAGGCGAAGCCCGCTGAGGAAGAGGCCAAAACCGAGGAATAATATTCGTTCGGTGATTATATCTTCTTGATTGTGTCAATAATGACATAAGTAATAAAAGGAGGATAAATTCTATGGCATTGGTACCTACCGTTATAGAACAGACAAACAGAGGGGAGAGAGCTTACGATATTTTCTCCCGCCTCTTAAACGACAGAATAATAGTTCTTTCCGACGAGGTTAACGACGCGACCGCAAGTCTCGTTGTAGCCCAGCTTCTGTTCCTCGAGGGACAGGACGCGGAAAAGGACATCAGTCTCTATATCAACAGCCCCGGCGGTTCCGTTTCCGCAGGTTTCGCGATATACGATACAATGCAGTATATCAAGTGCGATGTTTCAACTATCTGCATGGGCATGGCGGCAAGCATGGGCGCGTTTCTGCTTTCATCAGGCGCTAAGGGAAAGAGATTCGCGCTTCCCAACAGCCAGATTATGATTCATCAGCCCTTGGGCGGAGCGCAGGGACAGGCGACGGAGATTGAGATCGTCGCAACTCAGATTTTAAAAATCAGAGAAAATATTAATAATATTCTTGCCGAGAATACAGGCAGAAGTATTGATGAGATTAAAAGGGACACCGAGCGCGATAATTACATGACCGCGCAGGAGGCAATGGATTACGGTCTGATCGACAGAGTTATCAAAAACCGTGATTAATTAATCGAAAAT
The DNA here is from genome assembly GCA_900543395.1 of uncultured Oscillospiraceae bacterium. GTDB lineage: Bacteria > Bacillota > Clostridia > Oscillospirales > Acutalibacteraceae > CALACW01. Next base: position 50,645 of record UQQT01000008.1, read on the forward strand.
AAGGGCGGACATCCGTTCGCCCCGTTTTTCTGAGATTCATAATTTCGATAGGAGTGAATATTCATTGCCGAGAAACGACGATTCTTCGACCAAAGAGGTTTGCTGTTCGTTCTGCGGTAAATCGCAGGATAAGGTACGCAAACTGATAGCAGGTCCGAAAAATGTTTTTATATGCGACGAGTGTGTGGCTCTTTGCAGTTCGATTATAGAAGAGGACGATTCGTACGTTCCTCCCCATAAGAAAGGTCCGTCAGCGTCAAGACGTAACCTGCCGAAGCCGATTGAGATCAAGGCTAAGCTTGATGAGTACGTAATCGGACAGAACAAAGCGAAAATTGCGCTGTCCGTAGCCGTTTATAATCATTATAAAAGAGTAAACTACGGCTCGTTCGACGATGTTGATATCAAAAAGAGCAACGTTCTTATGCTCGGTCCTACAGGCGTGGGAAAAACCATGCTTGCCCAGACACTCGCTCAGATTCTCGACGTTCCGTTTGCTATTGCGGACGCTACAACGCTTACAGAAGCGGGATATGTCGGCGAGGACGTTGAAAATATACTGTTAAGACTTATACAGGCGGCCGATTACGATATAGAAAAAGCCGAGCACGGTATAATCTATATTGATGAAATAGACAAGATTTCAAGACGAAGCGAAAACCCGTCGATAACCAGAGACGTAAGCGGTGAGGGAGTTCAGCAGGCTCTGCTGAAAATTCTCGAGGGTACTCTTGCCAACGTTCCTCCGCAGGGCGGAAGAAAGCATCCTCAGCAGGAGTTCATTCAGATAGATACGACAAATATTCTTTTTATTCTCGGCGGAGCTTTTGCCGGAATTGAAAAAATTGTCGAAAAGAGAATGGGTAATTCCGTACTGGGATTCGGAGCCGATATCAAGACTAAATCCGAGCTTGACGAGGACAAAATTATGTCCGAGGTTATTCCGCAGGATCTTGTTAAGTACGGACTTATTCCCGAGCTTGTCGGCAGAATGCCTGTTATAACGGCTCTCGAAAATCTTAGCGAGGAACAGCTTGTCAGAATTCTGACAGAACCGAAAAACGCCCTCGTTAAACAGTATAAGAGTCTGTTTATGATGGACAGAGCCGAACTTGATTTCGACGATGACGCGCTAAAAGCCGTCGCTAAGCTCGCTCTCGAAAAATCAACGGGTGCACGAGGATTAAGAGCCATTATGGAAAACGCTCTGACCCCGATAATGTATACGATTCCGTCCGATTATTCTATTGATAGGGTTCGAATAACAAAGGAATGTATACTCGACGGAGCGCAGCCGATTATCGAACGTGACCCCGAAAAAGCGGTTGCCGAAGATAAAAAAATAAAACCCGCCGAAGCGAGAAGCGTATAATTTATAATAATTAAGTGTAAAGGTGTAAGCTTACATTGTCAAGCTTACACCTTTACTTTTTTTATTTTAATTCTTCGGCAAGAGATTCAATGGCGTTTAAACTGTCAGCATTTAATGCGGATTTAACCGTAACGACAGGCTCTGCAAATGTAATGTTTTTTGACTTGTCAAGCATTGTTCTCATTACTTTTCCCGCGACGGGAGCCCACGAGCCGTTTTCTATAATGCCGATTGTCCTGTTTTTGTATCCGCGTTCGGTCAAAGCGTCGATAAATGTTTTCATAAACGGGAAAACGTCGGCGTTGTATGTCGGGGAAGCGAGTACAAGTTTTGAATATCTGAATGCGTCCTCAACGTTCTCCGCATTGTCGGAACGTGCAAGGTCTGATGTGACGACTTTTTTGCATCCTTTTTCTTTAAGTTTTTCTGCCAACGCAAGAGCGGCTTTTTCTGTATTTCCGTACACGGAGCAGTAGGCGATGAATACTCCGTCGGATTCAGGCATATATGACGACCATGTGTTATAAAGACCGAGATAATAACCGAGATTGTCGTTTAAAACGGGACCGTGAAGCGGACATATCGTTTTTATTTCGAGTGTGGAGATTTTTTTGAGAAGTGTCTGAACCTGCGCACCGTATTTTCCGACTATGCCGAAGTAGTATCTTCTCGCTTCGCATGCCCAGTCTTCCTCTGTATCGAGTGCACCGAATTTGCCGAATCCGTCCGCGGAGAAAAGAATCTTATCAAGCGAATCATAAGAAACGATAACCTCCGGCCAGTGAACCATGGGAGCCGTTATGAATGTAAGTTCGTGATTTCCGAGGGAGAGTTTATCGGATTCTCCGACAACAATTCGTCTGTCGCTGTAATCCCTGCCGAAAAACTGATTCATCATAACAAAAGCCTTAGCCGATGAAACGATTACCGCCTCGGGATATTCGTTCATAAACGCTTCAATATTACCGGAATGATCGGGTTCCATGTGATGAACGATAAGATAATCCGGCATTCTGCCGTCAAGTATATTTTTAATATTGTTAAGCCATTCATCTTTAAAAGAAGCGTCGACTGTGTCGGTAACTGCGATTTTATCGTCAAGTATTACATATGAGTTGTATGCCATTCCGTTGGGTACGACATACTGACCCTCGAATAAATCGATGTTATGATCGTTGACGCCCGCATATTTTACAGTTTCTGAAATTATCATTTTATCTCCTCCGTTTCGAAGATAAGTATATCATAAATAATATTAATAATCAATATTAAAATAAAATAATAATTAATCCGCCTTTTGCTGTATTGAGCAAAAAGCGGATTGGGTTTTGTCGGATTATTTAATTGAGTTTATCATATTAAGAAGATCGACATAGAAAAGTCTGACATTGTTATTCTTTGTCATTCCGCCCTGGAGCGACATGTGGTCACCGTGGTACAGAGGCATTACGTTCCATATACCGGGATTAATATTGTTATTGTCAAAATCCGTATACGGTGCGTTGTCGGGATGGAGAGCCGATCTTGTATTGACTATTCCGTCGTTTAACTGCCAGCTTTCATCCTTTATTATTCCGTTTTCCGAAACGCCTGTAAGCGATCCCATTCTGTTTGCCGCGGGAACGAAAATGAATTCCATTATATCGTCCTCGGCTTTATACGTTCCGTCTTCCTGCTGTTTTGTAGCATAACAGGCGTACGAAAAATAATAGATGCTGTCAACAGTCGAAATTTTTTCGTTAAGCTCGGCGGCTCCGTCTACATGAAGGTCGTATGTTACTGTATCCTCGTCAATTCTGCCGTCGTTCTTTTTTAATGATGCGAGAAGAAACATTTTAACCGTAGCGCGTTCTCTTAAAGAGGAGTTTTTGTCGGCTTCGATAGCCGCCTGCGCGTCATATGCCGTCGTTCCGTTGTGCGGAGCGGCAAGAGTCGTGACGGAGTAAATCATATCCGCTTTTCCGCCGGTGAAAAGGGGAGAAATGTCTGCGGAGTCTGTATATTCGCGTTCAGTTTCGCTTCCGTTAGCCATAAGCTCTGCAAACAGTCTTACAGTAGTTCCGCCGAAAGAATGACCGAGGAGATTAATTTTGTGTTCAGAATCAAATTCGGGAACAAGAGCCTTGCCGGTAAAATCTTTGCCGTAACGCGGATGCTTGCATCTTTCGCTGTGTTCTGCGCCGTAGTCGGTTTTTGTGCCGGTAAGCTGGGCGTAAAGCTCGCACGCTCTGTCCCATGCACTGTCTGCTCCCGATACGGACGCGCTGTAACAGTCAAATCCGCGGGCGTTTAAATACTGCATGAGATCTCCGCCGAACATTCCCCAGTACGGCATAATTTTATAAGCAAAATCATAACTGCCCCAGCCTGAAAGACCGTGAACAAAAACAAAAGAGTAATCGGTCGGAGTGTTCTCTGCCTTTTGAGCCTCGGGATAATTTGCAGTCGGGATAAAAAACATTATTATTGACATGAATAGAGCGATGATTTTTGACATTTGATGCACCTCTGTATATTATTCTATTGAATATTTTAACAATGTATGAATTGAATGTCAACATTAAAAAGGACTTTGATAATAATATTTTAAAATGCTTATATACTGCGCTCCCATAGAGTTGAAAGAATCGGATAACTGCTGTTTTGCGACCTTTATGTCTTTGCCTTTTAACGGGTCGTTTATGTAATAGTTGTCGCTGTCGCTTCCGGTCAGAACGACGACATGCGCGTTTTTGGGATATGTATACGTTTTCTTTCTGTCATAGCTGAACCACTCGTAAACGTCGGAGGCTTCGGAATAATCCTGTGTTACCCATATTATAGCGGGTTCGTTCAATTTACATAGCTCTGAAAGTGAGATTTTTCCGTTAACATTGCTCGAACGAATAAAATAAGCGATATTCTCGTCCGATTCCTCGTAATCCTTTGTTGTTATGTTATTCATAGCCGTATAGACGGCTGGTTCGAATACGCCCCAACCGCGCGATTTGTCGGCGGGATTGCCCGCATAGTATACGGACGGGTCGGGGCCGTATCTGTAACCGTTTTCTTCGTAAACGTTCGAACAGGGGAGAAACGAAGTAATAAAATCATGAAGCGATATGTTTATGCCTGCCCAGTTTAGGAGCATTACCGCGCTTGCGGCTTCGCATCCGTTCGGGTAATCGGGATTCTGCGAAATGAACGGTATGTCGAAAATAACCGGTATACCTTGCTGTTTTGCCTCAAACAGGTCTTGAAAATACTTGCCCTCAAGCATTTTTTCATAATCTTTTCTTGTAAAATAAATTTCCTGCTCATTATAATATTTTTCCGAAATATGCTCGTTGAAATCGTGGATATATTCGTCGGGATAAACTGTAATATTTTTGACTGCGTTCAGCTGCGCTGTAAAATAGTCGCCTGAAACGGTCGGTATTACGGCGTTTCGCAGAGTCTGTTTTTCTCTTGTATATAATTTATACCATATTAAGTTCGACCCTGCCAGACAAAGGCACAGAAAAACCGATACGACGGTAAATATAATGTTTTTTCTTTTTTCCATGGTGTATAACCTCCCGTATTTGCGAGTATATATTAACGCGTGTAATTAAATTAAAACAACGATCTTAATAAATTTATAAGAAAAAATTAATAAAAACGATATAAATTTTACGAATAAATAAAAAATTATGAATTTTTTTGCAATTTATAAAAAAAGTTGTTTACTTTTTTTACAATGAGTATTATAATGGCGATTGGAGCAATGGGGTTCGCACAAGGGTGCCTTATTGCTTATTTTTTTATGTGAGGTTATTTTGTAATGAAGAACTTAGGCTACTACAACGGTAAATATGATGAAATCGAAAAAATGTCTGTTCCCATGCTTGACAGAGTATGCTGGTTCGGCGACGGAATTTACGACGCAACATATGCACATAATCACGTCGTATTCGACATGGACGCACACCTTAACAGATTCTATAACAGCGCAAAGCTTCTTGATATAAATATGCCTATCGAAAGAGAAGAACTCGATAAGCTTTTGAGAGACCTTGTTAATAAGGTTGACGACGGCGACCAGTTCGTTTATATGCAGGTTACCAGAGGAAGCGGATTGAGAGGTCATATATACGATAAGGATATGGTCGGCAATCTCTGGATTACTCTTACTCCCAGTCATGTTGCGGATACTTACGAGCCTATCGACGTTATTACATATGAAGACAAGAGATTCTTCTACTGCAACTGCAAAACTCTTAACCTTATTCCCTCATGTCTTGCCGCTACCGCAGCCGACAGAGCAGGATGCAAGGAAGCTATATTCCACAGAGGAGATATCGTAACCGAGTGCGCGCATTCAAACTGCTCGATTTTTAAGGACGGCAAGGTCATCTCCCATCCGCTTGACGATAAGGTTCTCCCCGGTACCGCGCGTATCAGACTTCTTGCATTTGCCGAAAAGCTCGGCTACGGCGTAGAGGAGAGAGATTATACGCTTGACGAGCTTATGAATGCCGATGAGGTTATCGTTCATTCTACCGGATCATTCTGCATACCCGTTAAGACCGTAGACGGTAAACCTGTAGGCGGAAAAGCTCCCGAAATGCTTAAAAAAATACAGGACGCTCTTGTTGCCGACTTTGAAGCACAGTGCGCGGCAGAGTAATTAATAAATTTACAGGGGGAATTTGAAATGAACAGAGACGAATTAACTCTTCTTAATATAGGCGACGACCTTGACACGCTCATGAATCTTGACCCGAGAGGATACGGAGTCTGTCGTATACTTTATGAGGGTTCAAGGGCAAAGGTTGGCGAACCGCTCAGCATTAACGCCGCCAGAGGACTTATTAAAAATGTTAAAAAAGGCGAAAAGGTGTTTATTTTAACGGGCTTTGTCCTTCTTCCTTGGAATGAGGCGGAGACGGACGGTATTGTTTCGTCTACGATTTTTGCTCGTTTTCTTATGAGAGCTTTCGGTGCAAAGCCCGTTATGATCGTTCCCTCGCAGTGTAAAAAAGGAATTAAGGCTATGAGTAACGTTCTTTCGTTCAAGATAACGGAGGATATTGATAATATTCCGGACAACACCGTCTGCGTAGTTGAATTTACAAAGGATTTTGACGAAGCGGAAAAACAGGCGGACGAAATCCTCTCTCACGGCAAGCCCTGCGCGATTATTACGAATGAGGCTCCCGGCAGAAACGAAAACGGATATTATCATAATGCGGTAGGCGTTAATACGACAGAAGTTGAGCCGAAGTACGATGTTTTATTCAAAAAGTGTCAGGATGCAGGTATTTTTAATATATCCATAGGCGACCTCGGAAACGAGATAGGCATGAATGCGATAGGGGAGCATATCAGAAAATATATTCCCTATGCCGAAATGGGAGGATGCAAGGCAGGTACAGGCTGCGGAATTCTTACCGATACCGCGACGGATAACATAATCACCGCCACATGCTCCGACTGGGGATGCGACGCTATGATGGCTGCGACGGCTTTTATGCTCGGCAAACCCGAACTTTTCCATTCGGTTGATGATCAGGCGGCTGCTATGGACGCCGCGGCGGGCGCGGGTATGCTCGACATGTACGGCGAACCGAGACCGTTTATAGACGGATTCGGAAAGAATATAAATCTTCCTCTTATCTCAATGATGAAGGCTCTTATCGAATATCCGCCCACGGTTGAGGATAAAACAGAGGCTTGGTTTGACAACACGCTCAAGAAAGGATTTTTCTCAAAATGAAATACTTATTTCTTCAGAACGGAGATTCTGCACTGACCGTTCAGTTTGAAAAGGAAATAAGCAAAGAAATCAACGGTTATGTAACAGCGTTGACGGCACTTATCGAACAGGCGGATATAGGAGGCGTTATAGAGACGATACCGACGTTCGCCTCGCTTACGGTTCTGTATGACTGCACCGTTATTTCGTCAAAAAAATTAAAAAACAAATTGTCCGGTCTTATCGATAATATAACCGCAAAGGGGGATTCGCCCGTCAGAGTTTTTGATATTCCCGTTTGTTACGACGGTGAGTTTTCACCCGATATGGATAATGTCTGCTCGCATACGGGACTCACACGCGATGAGGTTATTTCTATTCATACGTCGAAGCCGTATCTTATTTACATGCTCGGTTTCCTACCCGGATTCGCGTATCTCGGCGGTATGGACAAACGTCTTGCAACTCCGAGACTCAAAAGTCCGAGACTTGAAATTTTCAAAGGCGCTGTCGGCATAGGCGGAGAGCAGACGGGTATTTACCCTATCGCTTCGCCCGGAGGCTGGCAGCTTATAGGAAAAACGCCCGTTCTCGTATACGACCCGTCGAAAGAAAATCCGATTTTATATAACGCGGGCGACTATATAAAGTTCTACAACGTAACGCGCAGTGAATTCGACGAGATAGAAAAACAGGTTTTCGACGGGACTTATAAGCCCGAAATACGGGAGGCTCGCTTATGATTGAAATATTGAACGGCGGTATGCTTTCGACCGTACAGGACGCGGGACGTTTCGGCGTTATGAAAAACGGATTTACCCAGTCGGGCGCGATGGATTTTCATTCAATGAAGACGGTAAACGCCCTGTGCGGAAACGATCTGTCAGCTCCCGTTATTGAAATGACGATGTTCGGTATTACGGCTGAATTTACCGATTCGCATGTGTTCTGTCTCTCCGGCGGTGATTTTTCGCCGAAGCTGGACGGAAAACCGATTGAGAATAACAGACCTTATAAGGTGAACGCAGGCTCCGTTCTTCAATTGGGCGCAGCAAAATCGGGTATGAGATGTTATTTGGGCGTTACCGGAGGAATTGAAGTACCTCTTGTTATGGGCAGTGCGTCAACGAATTTAAAAATAAAAACAGGCGGTTATGAGGGCAGAAAACTCAAAACCGGAGATAAAATTAAAATCGGCAATTGTTCTTTTGAACCGGATATGACTAAAACTGCGGAAAAATGCGATTATCCCGACCATATAAAGGTCAGAGTCGTTTTAGGTCCGCAGGACGATATGTTTACGGATACCGATTTGAAATTCTTTTCAAAGCAGATTTACACCGTAACGCCCGATCTTGACAGAATGGGTATTCGTCTCAGCGGTATTGCGCTCAGAGGCAGGGACGGGATGGATATAATTTCGGACGGTATCACATTCGGCTCAATTCAGATTGCCAGAAGCGGTATGCCTATAATTTTAATGGCGGATCACCAGACCACGGGCGGATATGCGAAAATTGCGACGGTTATAAGCGTCGATCTGCCTAAGCTTGCGCAGGCAAGACCGTATGATAAAGTCATGTTCGATATCGTGAGCGTTAAACAGGCGGAAAGAGCCGTAAAAAAAGAAAAGAATTATTTCAGAAAACTTGCGGGGAGATAAAATATGGATTATTCATCAATGCGCCCTCAGGATGTAAAAAAACTTATCCGCGAGGGTAAAATAGATTTTCAGACATCGGGAATGTGTAACGGCTACGCGCAGGCAAACCTCTGCATACTGCCGAAGGAATATGCTTTTGATTTTCTTCTGTTCTGCATGAGAAATCCCAAGCCGTGCCCCGTATTGGAGGTCGGCGACGTCGGAAGCAGGGAGATTAAAACCATGGCTGACGGCGGAGATATATGCAAGGATTTCCCGAAGTACAGAATTTGGAAAAACGGAGTGCTCGAAAAGGAAGTAACCGACATATCCGAATACTGGCAGGACGATTATGTCTATTTCCTTATCGGATGTTCATTCAGCTTTGAAAGCGAATTGCTGGAAGCCGATATCCCCGTAAGACATATTCAAGAGGGCAGAAACGTACCTATGTTCAATACAAATATTAAATTGCAGTCCGCGGGTAAATTCCACGGAAACATGGTCGTTTCCATGCGACCGATTCCCGACGGACTTGTTGTAAAGAGCGTTAACGTCACTGCGGCAATGCCGAGAGTACACGGGGCACCCGTTCAGATAGGCAATCCCGAGTCAATCGGAATCATGGACGTTACAAAACCCGATTACGGCGATTCCGTTACAATAAATAAAGGCGAAACACCCGTATTCTGGGCGTGCGGAGTTACTCCGCAGAACGTTATAATGCAGACAAAGCCCCCGATAGCGATAACTCACGCACCGGGACACATGTTTATTACGGACGTTAAGAATTCGAGTCTTAAATACTGATATATAACAAGGTGATTTTTATGTATAAGATTGATTTAAACTCCGACCTCGGAGAGGGCGCGCTATTTGACGCGGACATAATTCCTCTTATAACAAGTGCGAACGTTGCATGCGGATTTCATGCGGGCGACTGCGCTCTTATGAAGAAAACCGTTGAGCTTTGCAAATCGAATTCGGTTTCCTTCGGCGCACACCCGGGATATCCCGACAGAGAGAATTTCGGCAGAACCAACATGGACGTTACGCCCGAACAGGTTTACGAATACACGCTGTATCAGCTCGGCGCGCTCGGCGCGTTTGCAAAGGCGAACGGAGTTAAAATGAGTCACGTAAAGCCTCACGGCGCTATGTATAATATGGCGGCAAAAAACGCGGAGCTTTCAAATGCTATAGTCGACGCGGTGAAGGATTATGACGATTCGCTGATTCTGCTTGCTCTTTCCGGTTCCGAGATGATTAAAGCGGCAAAGTCTAAGGGGATTAAATACGCAAGCGAGGTTTTTGCCGACAGAGCGTATGAATCCGACGGAACGCTGAGGGCGAGAAAGCTTGAAGGCTCTATGATAACGGACGAAAATGAAGCTATCAATCGTGTTATCAGAATGATAAAAGAGGGCAAGGTCACATCGTATACGGGCGAGGATATCGATATCGAGGCTCATTCGGTATGCGTTCACGGCGACGGAGAAAAGGCTCTCGACTTTGTACGCGCGCTCAATAAAGCGTTCGTAGAAAACGGTATAAAGACAGCACCTCTTTCCGAGGTCATAGGATGATGAATCTCAGAACATACGCAGAGATTGACCTTGACGCCGTTGAATATAATTATAAAAATACAAGGGCGAAGCTTCCCGAGGGCGTAAAGCTGTTAGGCGTTATAAAAGCCGACGCGTACGGTCACGGCGCGGTTGAGATAGGCAGATTTCTTGATAATAAGTGCGATTTTTTCGGAGTTGCATGCATTGAGGAAGCCGTCGAACTTAAAAAGGCGGGAATCAAAACGCCCGTTCTTGTGCTGGGCAGAGTTTTTCCGTGGGATTATGAAACCGTTGTAAAATATGACGTACGAATTCCCGTTTTTTCGTTTGACGACGCGAAGGCTTTATCGGATGAAGCAGTAAAACAGGGAAAGACTGCGGATTTTCATTTTGCAATCGATACGGGCATGAGCCGTATAGGTTTTCAGATAACCGAGGAAAGCGCGGATATCTGCGCCGAAATTGCTAAACTACCGAATATTAAGGCGGAGGGACTGTTCTCGCATTTCGCGACTGCGGACGAAACAGATTTATCAAAAGCCGAAGCTCAGAGAGACAGATATAAGAAGTTTGTTTCAATGCTCGAAAAAAGGGGAGTTAATATTCCCGTTAAGCATCTTAACAACAGTGCGGGTATAATGAATTTTACCGAATTTTTCGACATGTGCCGAATGGGTATCATACTCTACGGTCTTTACCCGTCGAACGAGGTTGACCCCGCAAAGCTCGATATTAAACCCGTCATGAGCTGGAAGACGAGAATTTCGTACATAAAAACGCTCGAAGCGGGCAGAGAGATTTCCTACGGCGGAACGTTCAAGACAACGAAGCCCACGCGCGTCGCTACCGTTCCGATAGGATATGCCGACGGCTATCCCCGCTGTCTTTCAAATATCGGCAGAGTGCTGATTAACGGCAAATTTGCCGATATAGTCGGCAGAGTATGCATGGATCAGTTTATGGTTAATGTAACCGATATCGACTGTGAAACCGGGGACGAGGTTGTTCTTGTCGGCAAACAGGGCGATAACGAGCTTTCTATGGAAGAAGTAAGCGAGGCAGCGCATTCGTTTAATTATGAGCTCCCGTGCAGAGTTGCCAGACGCGTACCCAGAGTGTATGTAAAAGACGGCAAGGCTGTAAAGACGGTTAATTATTTGTTGAAATAAATAATGTTTAAAAGGGAAAATATTGATAAAATGCACCTCCCGCTGACGTAAAATTAAGTCGGCGGGAGGCTTTTTTATGTTTAACTGTATAAAACAATGTAGTTCAAGCTGAATTTTTGCATCTCATACCGAATTTAGCAAATTGCTTGAAAAAAGGTAATTTTATGTGGTATACTAAAAACATAAATACAGTTTTTGTCTGTTTCTATATGTACATAAAACGGAGGATATTACATTAAAACGATAGCTGTTGATGATGCTGTCGGCGCAACGTGTACATTGGACGTAAAGACAGAGGGGGGAATACTGCACGGTTTGAGGAAAAGTTCTTACCGATCAGGAAATAATTGACGCGTTAGATTATACGGAAGTTACGATGCCGGGCAAGCCCGCGACTTGTACGGAAACCGGCTTAACCGACGGTGTAAAATGCTTCGAATTCGGATTTTATTCTTATAGCACAGAAAGATATCACGGCTTTAGGTCTTAAATTCGAAAACGACAAGTATACCGTAAGTTTTTCAATGATCCGTCCATCGAAGAAGCATAGGTAATCGATATTATCCGGCATGAGTACGCTTGTTGCTATTTCGATGTCGCTAATCTGAAGCGATACCTTGGACACTCCCGTCGCAAGACATCCCATGGTGATGACTCGAAGTTGGTCTGTAAGATGTTCGGCGCGGGTCGATTATGAGACCGCCTCCAAGACTCTCGCTCGTATCAAAGAACGTAACCCCTATACTTACTACGAAATCGGTGACGAGATTCTCCATCCCAAGAGAGTATTCGAAACCGTTGAGGATGCCATCCCTCATGACTACTGGACACGGAAAATCTATGTCCGTTTCGAGGACAAAAGCGATGTCGTGTTTGATACTAAGGATATCTATAAAATCGTTAATGGGTTGCTATCCCTTATGAGACGAAACGTCGGTGAATAAAGCCTGTGGTCGGGAAAAGACGGTATATATTCTCTTATTTTGACCACAGAAATCAAACACATTGAAAAAGCGGAGATTCCCAAAATGCCCACGCATACAGAGACAGAAAGCAAACACGAACAAGCCAAAACATTAAAAACGAAAGGATAATATGAAAATGAACAAGTACGAATTCAATGCAACCAACCTTATTGCAGAGACCTTTGAGAAGCGCGGCATCATTTTCGACGTTGTAAGTCATAATGACAGTGAACAGATTCTGGCAGGTTTTTCTGTTGAATGCGGGCCCAACGTGATTATGAGGTTCATCAGCGACGGAAACAACAACGACGTTGCGGCACGCATCTTCGGTTTGATTACCAATACTCCCAAGGAGAAGAGATCTCGTGTTATAGAAGCCTGTAATATGCTTAACAATAAGATTCGTTACATGAAGTTCTATCTTGATACGGAAGGTGACATCAATGTTGAGTATGACTTCCCCGTACACAGCCCCGATAACGGCATTGGCGAGATGGCTTTCGAGATTTTCGTCCGCACGATGAAGATCCTCGACTCTGAGTACAGCATCTTCATGAAGGCACTCTACTCTGAGGAGGAGCTTGATATCTAGGAACACAGCATTCCTGCCGAGCTGATGCTCCGCGGTTGATCCCGATTATAAACCTGCCGAAAAGCCGACAGACAAACCTACTGAAAAACCGACAGATATGCCCAAAGATCCGACGACTGATCCGAACGATCCTGCAACAACGCCTAATGAGCCTACAACTAAGCCGAACGATCCGACAACTAAGTCCAATGAACCCACGACAATACCGGACATTCCTACGACCGCCCCTGCCGACAAAAAGGAGCTGTCGCTTGTCGAGGGCTGCAAACAGGTTCTAGATAAGGTTAAAAAGACGGTTTCTGTCGTGCTCGAAAAGGCGAGCGGAACGACTCTTGATTACTATATGGCGATGTTTACAAACGGAATATCGATCGAAAACGATAAAAACGGTCTTGTCTGCAACGGTATGAAATTCAAGCACGGTGACGACGAGTATACCGTTATCGTCAAGGGTGACACCGAAGCCGACGGCAAGATTACGGCCGCCGACGCAAGACGAATTCTTCGTATCTCTGCCCGTCTCGAATCTCCCGACGAGGTAACGAGTGCGGCTGCCGACGTGGATTCCAACGGTAAAATATCGGCGGCGGAAGCCCGCGCGGTATTAAGATATGCCGCAAGACTTTCATCGTCATTAGAATGAACAGCCTAAATAGTAAGCATACATAAAATCGCCCCCGAAGCGGAAAACTTCGGGGGTGTAATTATTTCAATATATATCACTGAATAATATATTTTATCATTATTGAATTTTATGATAAATATTCTTTTTCAAGCTCGCTGATTTCGTCGAGCCATATTCTTGACGATGCGTCGGACGGCATTCTCCAGTCTCCGCGGGGGGATAGGGTAACCGAGCCGACCTTTACTCCGTCGGGCATGCACGAACGTTTGAACTGCTGGTTGAAAAACCGTTTTGTAAATGTTCTCAGCCAGTGAAGAATCGTTTTATCGTCATAAATATCCGAATAAACATACCGTGCGAGTCTGAATATCTTAGACGGCGTAGAGCCGAATCTGAGCGTATGATAAAGGAAAAAGTCGTGAAGCTCATACGGACCTACTAAATCCTCCGTTTTCTGCGTCATGTTGCCGTCCTTGTCAACAGGCAGCAGTTCGGGTGAAACGGGCGTATCGAGAATGTCGTACAGAATGTTTGCAAGCTCTTTTTTGCTTCTGCCCGCTTCATAACGGACTATATATCTTACGAGCGTTTTCGGAACCGATGAATTGACCGCGTACATTGACATGTGGTCGCCGTTGTATGTCGCCCAGCCGAGCGCAAGCTCCGATAAATCGCCCGTTCCGATTACGAATCCGCCGTTTTTATTCGCTATATCCATAATGACCTGCGTGCGTTCGCGTGCCTGCGAGTTTTCGAACGTAACGTCAAGCTTTGTTTCGTCCTGTTCTATGTCTTTAAAATGCTGTTTTACGGCATTTGTAATATTGACCTCTTTAAGAGTAACGCCGTATTCCTCGCATAGCTTTACGGCGTTGCTTTTTGTTCTCTTTGTCGTGCCGAAGCAAGGCATTGTTACTGCAATTATATCCGAATGCGGGCGGTTTAATAAGTCCATGGCTTTTATCGCAACAATGAGCGCGAGCGTTGAATCGAGTCCTCCCGAAATGCCCAGCACAACACATGAAGCGCGGGTATGTTTGATTCGTTTTCTCAATCCGTAAGACTGAATGTCGAGAATCGCTCCCGCGCGGCGGTCGAGGTCTGATTTAGAATCGGGAACGAACGGATTTTTTGCATAAAATCGGGTGAGGGGAGTTTCTTTTATTTCCTGATTAAAATAAACTCTTACACATTCTTCATCAATCGGAGAAAATGACGTGTTTTTTTCACGTTCTGAAATAAGTCTTGACACGTCTATCTCCGAGACGGTCATTTTTTTATTTTCAAAAGGTTTATTTTCGTTTAGAATAACGCCGTTTTCCGCGACAATGCAGTGCGCGGAGTAAACCATGTCCTGCGTCGATTCGTCTGCGCCAGCCGAGGCGTAGATATATCCCGAGAGCAGACGCGCGCTTGTTGACGAAATAAGCGTTCTGCGGTAGTCGTCTTTGCCGATTGTTTCATCCGAAGCCGAAAGATTTGCAATTATCGTTGCTCCGCACAGTGCAAGCTTTTCCGACGGGGGAGATACAGCCCATAAATCCTCGCATATTTCAATTCCGAATGTAAAGTCCTGCATCTTTTCGCATGTAAAAAGCTGTTTAGACGTAAACGGAATATCCTCGCCGTCTATTCTGATTGTTGAATCGGCTTTAAACGAAATGCCGGATGCAAAATGTCTTTTTTCATAGAATTCGCCGTAGTTCGGTATGTTAATTTTCGGAACGAGTCCGAGAATTTTTCCGTCGTGCAGTACGGCGGCAGTATTGTATAATTTACCTGTATGAACAATCGGCAAGCCGACCGCGACGACGGGATATTTGCCTTTTGTGTATTTCTTTAAATTTATAAGCGAGTCAAGAGCCGATTTTTTTAATCTGTCCGAAAAGAATAAATCCGAACACGTATAGCCCGTTATACACAGTTCGGGCAGTACGAGAATATTGATTTTTTCCTTATCGGCTTCGTCGATTGCAGTTTTTATTTGTTCTTCATTATGAATTACATCCGTAACCTCTGTATTTATAACGGCGGCGGCGGTTTTTATAAATCCGTCTTTCATTTCGTTCTCCTTCCAGAGCCAAACGATATATTTATATTTAATATAATACCATATTTTATTGATTGAATCAATGTGTTATTATAATTCATTTTTCTTATTGTTTATTTCTGTAAAATATGTTATTATGATAAAAATTTTTATTAAGAGGTGTAAAATATGTTAAAAACGCATGAAATTATTGATGAGTATAAAAAGAAAGCCGAAGCATGCGCCGATAAAGCTGAAAAAGCCTCATATTATTTCAAAGCCGGACAATTCGGGGATATGGACAGCATAAAAAAATATGCGTCCATGGTTTCAGCCGATTACGGTAATGTTAATTCTTCACTGGCTGACAAGGCAGTAAAAAAACTGAAACATGCCATTCCTAAGTTTGAAAAAGCGACCACTGCCGAAAAAAAAGAACATGCCCTGAAAGAACTGCTCGACATGAAAGTTCCGTACGCCTATTATCTTATGGGAAGCTACTATGTAAATGAGGGCAGTCCCGAAAAAGGTATATCATATCTTGATTTTGCCTCTTTAAACGGCGAGCCTTCGGCGGCGGACTATGCGGCGGCGTGTTACTCTCAAATAAGCGCTGTTACTAAGAGTATCGGAGATAAAAGAAATCTCGGTTTTGATTTGGAGAAATATTTTCACTATAAGTTCTTAGAAATCGCATGGACTGAAACGCCGTGGCAGAAAGCAAAAAATTATTATAAATACGTTACGGGATATATGTATAGATATAATTACGAAAGGGCTGTTACTTCGCTTTGCGGTGATCTTGCGTCCATGTCCGTAAAAGCAACATTCGGAAATCCTTTGCACAGATACATAAAGTATTCCGACTTTATTCCGGATGATGAGCTGAACATGATTATTTATGCATGGACACAGCAGTATATTAATGATAATTCGCTCGGGATGTACAAAGTTTTTAAGAAGAGACTTGAAAATGAAACCGACTGCGGTATTCCGCTTGATAAAAAAGGAAAGCCGATGAAAAACATAAAACGTGTTGTTTTTGAATCGGGTGATGTATATGAGGGACAGTTGAATTCCGACGGTAACCCCGACGGGTGCGGAATTTATATTTTTGCAGATAAGGACATATATGACGGCGAGTTTAAGAACGGACTACCCGACGGACGCGGAACGCTTATGGAATACACCGACGACATTAAGGACAAAAAATACGGTTATGTCTGTTACGAGGGACAGTTTCAGTCGGGTAAGAAAAACGGTGAATTTACGGTTTGCGGACGTAATTTGTATTCTGAAAAATTGGTCGACGACGAAATTCATTTTTATAAGGACGACGCGGAGATTTTATTCGACGAAAACACATCTGCTCCGGGAGATTACGATACTGACGATATCTATGAGTATGACGATGACGATTTGTTCGACGAAATCGACGGTATTGTCAATGTTTTGATGAATCCGAACATATACCTTACTCCGCAGGAAAAACGGATAGAGAATTCGTGTATGTTCTTAAGAAAAATTATTGACACTGCGGAGGAGCTTCTCAATACCGACAGATGGATGTCTGCTCAAATTATATCTCGGCTGCTCGGAATAGAGTGCGATATTAACGACGATTGGATTTTCGGCGAAGATTATAATGATATTATTTCGTTTGCCGACGCGGCGTTTGAAAGAGCAAACGGGCTTTTGGGTCTCGGCTGTAAATACCCCGAACGAACCGTTGTCCCAGCGGCGAATATCGCATGTTATATCAGAATGAAATACAATGATAATCATCTTTTTTATACTCTTGTAAATCTTTGGGTGTCAATTTCTATGCCGTCGGCGGGCGCACTTTTGTGGGTAAAACGCATTGCCGAGAATAACGATCCCGATATTATAAGCAGTGATTTCGGTGAAAAAAATTACTGCCTCGACGTAGAGAGATATTATATGGGTTCAAACTGCAGATTGTTTGACCCGTATGAGCCTGAATGGGAATTTGATTAATTGCATAAATTCATCCCGCGTCCGAAAGAAAACGGATGCGGGACAGCTTATTAATTATTTGATTTTTGATTTCTTAAAGACATTTTTGGGGCCTTTTATAAGAATTATAATAACCCATGCGGTCAGTCCGATTATAACCGCCGTAAATCCGAGAATTGAATCGCTCAAAATATTTTCAAAGTTTTGATTGAAATACTCGCTTTATCGTCGAAACAACGGCGGCGGTTTTTATAAATCCTTCCTTCATTTCCATTCTCCTTTGATTGCGGTTTTTTTAATGAAATCCGCGCGGATTGTGAATTGTTCTATAATAATTTAATGCGTTTTTTATCGAATTAAAGCCTCTGTTTTTTTTTGAGAAGCTTTGTTTTTTATATTTTATCATAATAAATTGTTTTGATTCAATAAAAATAATTTCTATAAAACCGAAAAAGCTTATTTTGTCCTTATCGAGTTCGATTTTGAATTCTAAACTGATTTATAACAATTCTATGTAATGCTCAAAATAACGTTCCTGAAAATAAACCTGCTTTTCAATTTCGGGAATGTCTATGTTGTAATTTTCGGGTATAACCACCCATTTGTCTTCGATATCATTTATCCTGTGAATTATCGCCGTTAATATCCCCGTAAATGTAGTCAAGGGTTTGTCAACGCCGATAACATAAGCGTCCTGCTCCTCGCCGTCGGGTGCGAAAACGCCCTCAACATAGCCGTAATTTATCGGATAACGCATTTCTCTATGCTCCGGATGAAATGAGCCGAGAGGTCTGTCAATTTTAACTGAAATTGTATTGATTTTATTGATATATTCATCAGCCTCCTTGTGGGAATGAAATGTAATTACATTGCTTGCGTATTTCTTTAACAGCCTTTTTATGTCAGGCATTACGGATGTATTGAAATTAATAATAAAATCAATTAATTCATCGTTTGACGGCGGTCTGCAAGGCATATCGGGGGTGTTGGAGTTTCTGTTTTTTACGCCTTTTATGCAATCTTCCGTCGGCAGGTCAAACAGAAAAACGACGTCAGCCTCTTTGATTCTCAATTCAAGAGTAGATCTATAATTTCCGTCAATAATAAAGTTGTTTTTATTTAATATTTCTTTTTGTTTTAAAATCAATTCTTCTCTCGTAATATGGGTGCAGTCCTTTTTCCAATACAGCGCGTCCAAATGGAATAAATCAATTTTTGTTTTCATATGCAGTTTTTTGCCGAAGGTGCTTTTGCCCGAGCCGGGACATCCGATTATTATGATTTTTTTATAATTGAACATGTTATTCTATTGCCTCCGAATAGTATTTAGGCTGTTTCATCGGAAAATGATTCAGCTGCATGACGCTTCTTTTATACAGCTTTGCATTCTGTCGTCAAACGGATACTTTTGATTAAGTCTGTCGGACTGTATTCGTTGCTTATAACGAGTAATGCGTCCTTCTTTGCCGTGCGGACGTATGATGAAAAAATCCTCTTTTGTCTAACGACAAAAAAGGATTCCTTCATGGTGGAAGAGGGTGGATTCGAACCACCGAAGTCACTGACGACAGATTTACAGTCTGTTCCCTTTGGCCGCTCGGGAACTCTTCCTTATCTTTATTAAATTGGAGCTGGTGGACGGACTTGAACCCCCGACCTGCTGATT
>UQQT01000009.1 GCA_900543395.1 uncultured Oscillospiraceae bacterium
CGCAAATGCCCCGAAATCATCAGGTTTCGGGGCATTTCATTAAAAAAATCAAAATATGTTTGCAAGTGATCAATAAAAAACTTTTTTCTGATATAACAAAACATAACGTGTCTTTAAGGCGTGGTTCAGGTGCTTTATCGACAGGCTGCGGCAAAAGGCACGCGGATGTTACTCCGCGTGCCTTTTGCCTGTTTGGAAGTGTATGTATAAATTCGGTGATGTCTTATTAAAAACGTAAAACCGATTCGCGTTTTACTCTTATTTTGGCGGGCTTCGGCTGTAAAACGTCGACCGAGCAGACAACGCCCCTGTCCGTTACATAGCAGACCTCCGCGTAAATCGAGTCGGGAATCTTATCGTAAAGCCTGCCTGCGGAATAGCACTCGCCGAGTACGGTTTTCGGAGAATTTGCGACGTAGCCTATCGTTCCGAGTCCCGGCAGTTCGGCTTTAATTGCCTCTGTGTCAAATTCGTTATCGGGTTCTTTCGTAAGTTTAATTCTCATATTCGGTTCGAGAAAATCGGAGCCGTATCTGAATTGAAGTCCGGTTATGGTTACGTAAAATAAATTCATGTTTATTCCTCCCTTTCGTTCTGAATACATTGTATCATATTCATAGTGTAAAAATCCTCCCTTTGCTCGTTTGATATAAAAAATATTGACGGATTCGTCGATATAAAGTATAATTTAATAAATCGATTATGCGGAGGGTAAGAGTATGACAATTCAGCAGATCCGTTACGCTATCGTAATCGCGCAGACGGGGTCGATGAACAAGGCGGCGGAAAAGCTGTATATTACCCAGCCGTCGCTCACAGGCGCAGTCAGGGAGCTTGAAAAGGAACTCGGAATCACGATATTTTACAGAAGCGGACGCGGAGTTTCTCTTACAAACGACGGACAGGAATTTTTGATGTATGCCCGTCAGGTCTATTATCAGTACGAATCTCTCGAAGAGCGTTATTCCGGCGGACATGAATTAAAAAAGAAGTTCGGAGTTTCAACGCAGCACTATTCGTTCGCTGTTAAGGCGTTCGTTGAAACAGTAAAGAATTTCGATTCGAAAAAATACGAATTCGCGATAAGAGAGGATAAGACAAAAGAGGTTATCGAGGACGTCAGAACGTTAAGAAGCGAAATCGGTATTATTTATTTAAGCGATTTTAACAGAAGCGTTATTACGAAAATATTGAAATCGAACGAGCTTAAATTTAAAAAACTGATTGCGTGCAATACGTATGTTTACATGTGGAAGGATCATCCGCTTGCTCATAAAAAGTCGATTTCAGCCGACGACCTGAAAGATTATCCGTGTCTTACGTTCGAACAGGGCGTCGACAGCTCGTTTTACTTTGCCGAGGAAATATTCAGCACGGTGGAATTTCCCCGTACCATTAAAGCGAACGACCGTGCGACAATGCTTAATTTGATGGTAGGACTTAACGGTTTTACGCTGTGCTCGGGCATTATATGCGAGGAGCTAAACGGCGGTGATTATGTTGCGGTTCCTTTTGAGAGCGAGGAGGACGGCGTTATGGAGATAGGCTATATAATGCGTAACGATCAGATACCGTCGGAAATCGGTAAACTGTATATCGAAAACATAGAAGCGTACTTAAATAAGTGCATACAGTTATAACTATAACCTATAACCTACTATTTATATATGGTATTTGACATTCTGTGCGTTATGGATTATAATGACATACGTCAGATGAAGGAGGTAAACATATTATGAAGTTTACGTTTAAAGAACGAATGTGCAATTACGTTTGGTTCACAAAGCGAATGTGATTATATATCAGCACTCGGTTATTACTTTATTAATGTTTGCATCTTGATTAAAGAAAGGTTGAATTAAAAATGAAAAAATTTGCTGCATTACTTTTATCGGTAATTCTTGTACTTGCCGTATTTGCGGGCTGTTCGGTTAAGAAAGGCGATGAAAGCTCCACCGGAGACGCCGCCGCTTCTTCAAAATCGTCGATAACCATCGCCGTTCCCAATGACGCCACCAACGAGGCGAGAGCTCTTCTTCTTCTCCAGGAAAAAGGTTACATAAAGCTTAAAGACGGCGCCGGCGTAACCGCAACGATCAACGATATTGCAGAGAATCCTCATAACATCAAGTTCAATGAGGTTGAGGCTGCACAGATTCCCAATGTTTTAAAAGACGTTGACTATGCTGTTATCAATTCTAACTACGCTATCGAGGCGGGACTTAACCCCGTAAAGGATTCTCTTGCAATCGAGAACTCCGCTTCCGAGTACGTTAATATCCTCGCAGTAAAAGAGGGTAACGAGAACACCGATTCAATCAAGGCTCTTAAAGCCGCTCTCGAGAGTAAAAAGGTTGCCGACTTCATTACCGAAAAATATGCGGGTTCTGTTGTAAGCGTTGTCGAGAATCCCGGAGACGGATATGATTCAAGCGTAAATTATGACGCGCTTAAGGGTAAGACTGTTTCCGTAGCCGCCTCCCCCGCGCCTCACGCAGAGATTCTCGCAGTAGCAAAGGAAATTCTCGCGGCTAAGGGCATCACCCTTGACATAAAGGAGTTCACCGACTATGTACAGCCCAACAATGTCGTTGAGGCGGGCGAGGTAGACGCTAACTACTTCCAGCACATTCCTTACCTTGATGATTTCAACAAGGAGAACGGAACTCACATTGTGAACGCTTGTGCAGTTCACGTTGAGCCCATGGGACTTTACGGCGGTAAGCAGACGAGTCTTGACGCTATTAAGTAACATATAAAAAACAATATAAAATAACGCTGACCTTGCCGTCGGCGTTATTTTGACAGACGGGATTTATAATTATGATTGAAATTAAAAACTTATCAAAAACATTCTCCGTATCCGACGGACAGGTCGAGGCGTTAAAAAATATCAATCTTACGATAAACGACGGTGATATCTACGGAATTATCGGAATGTCCGGCGCGGGCAAAAGCACGCTGGTAAGATGTATCAATATGCTTGAAAGACCGACAGAAGGCTCGATTTTTATCGACGGCGTGGACATGAGCACTCTTACTCCGAAGGAGCTTAGAAACGAGAGACGGAATATTACTATGATATTCCAGGGCTTTAATCTGCTCATGCAGAGAAACTGCCTTAAAAACGTCTGCTTCCCGCTCGAACTCGCTGGTGTAAAAAAGGCGGAGGCACAGAAAAGAGCCGCCGAACTTTTAGATATTGTAGGACTGGGCGATAAGCTTAAAAGCTATCCCGCACAGCTGTCCGGCGGTCAGCAGCAGAGAGTAGCGATTGCGCGCGCTCTTGCAACGCGTCCGAAAATTCTTCTCTGCGACGAGGCGACGAGTGCGCTCGACCCGCAGACCACACAGTCGATTCTCTCTCTTATCAGAGAGCTTCACGATAAGCTCGGACTTACCGTTATCGTCATAACGCATCAGATGAGCGTTGTCGAACAGATATGCACAAAGGTTGCGATTCTCGACCGCGGCGAGGTTGCCGAAATCGGCGACGTAAGCGAGGTATTCTCTTCTCCGAAATCGAAAGCCGCCAAGAGTCTTGTTTACCCCGAGGGCTTCGATTCGGACGTATTGCAGTCGTCGAACGGTACGGGCGTTATCAGAGTCGTTTTCAACGGCGCGGAGGCTACGAACACGCCTCTCATCGCGCAGATGGCTATTGATATAAACGTTCCGGCGAGTATTCTGTATGCGTCGACTAAGAGTATCGGCTCTAAAGCCTACGGTAACATGATGCTCGGCATACCCGGAGGCAGAGACGAAATGAACAAAGCCATGGAGTATTTAAAGAAAATGCCGGGTATCACGGTACAGGAGGCGAATTGATATGTTTGACTATTTTAAATCCGATACGTTTTTAGATGCAATAGAGATAGTCAAAAGCTCGTTCCCTCTTGCAATTGTCGAAACAATTTACGTAACTCTTATTTCCACGTTATTCGCAATTATAATCGGTCTGCCCCTCGGAATAATTCTCGTTGCGGGCGAGGACGGAAAAATTCTGAAAATACCTAAAGGCGTTCTCCATGTTATCAATGTTATAATAAACCTTTTGAGAAGCGTTCCGTTCCTCATACTTATGATACTCGTATTTCCTCTGACGCGTCTTATCGTCGGAACTGCTGTCGGAACCACGGCTTCGATTGTTCCTCTTGTTATCGCGTCGTTTCCGTTTATCGCAAGACTCGTAGAGAGCAGTTTAAGAGAGATTAATCCCAACATTATTGAGACTGCGCAGAGTATGGGCGCGTCGCCTTGGGAGATTATTATTAAAGTAATGCTTCCCGAGAGCGTTCCCTCGCTTATTTCCAATGCGACGATCGCCGTTACGACCATACTCGGATATTCGGCGATGAGCGGTATTATCGGCGGCGGCGGTCTCGGTAAAATCGCGATAAACTACGGTTATTACAGATATAAATATCTTGTAATGGCACTTGCCGTTATATGCCTTATCGTTATTGTTCAGGTTTTCCAGAGCGTCGGTACGCAACTTGCGACGAGATGCGATAAGAGACTTAAAAACAGAAAAAAATAATTTAATATAAAAGGAGCTTCTTTTATGGGTTTTTCTATACCTATGACGGACTATGAATCCGCAAGCGATGAGGTCAAAAGAGAATATGACGACCAGATAGCAAAGCACGGCAGAATCACGAACATGAAGCGCACGCTTCTTCATTCGGTTCCCGCATTCAAGGCTTATATGGAGTGGTACACGCTCTACGATCTTCTCGTACCCGTTATCGGAGAGAGAGCTGTCTCTCTTTATTCGTACGCTGTTTCAAAGGGCAATGAGTGCCTTATCTGCTCGACGTTTTTCAGAAAAATTCTTATCGATTCGGGCGACGACCCGGATAATCCGACTTTATCCGAGACGGAAACGCTGTTAATGGATCTCGGCAGCGCGATATGCACCGATCCTCACAATATTCCCGACGAGATTTACGACGGGCTTAAAGCCAAATTCGACGACGAGCAGATAGTTCTGCTTCTCTCGTTTGCGGGAATTATGTACGCAACAAACCTTTTCAACACGATAGCCAAGGTTCCGCTTGACGAGGTTTTGTACAAATACCGTTCTGCAACAAATACGGACGAAGAATAAATTTACGGGGGTTTTGTTATGAAAGAATTTGAAAATAAAGTTGCATTTATAACAGGCGCGGCTCACGGACAGGGCAGAGCGTGTGCTCTCGCTTTAGCCGAGGAGGGCGCGGATATCGCCGCGTTCGACGTTGCTAAAAAAATCGAATATCCCGCATATGAATTCGGAACGAGCGACGAGTTAAAGAGTCTTAAAGAAGAGGTTGAGAAATTAGGCAGAAAATGCGTTATCTGCGCCGGCGACGTACGCGACGATAAATCCGTAACGGCAGCTGTGGAAAAGACGATTGCCGAGCTCGGAAAAATCGATATTCTTTTTAATAATGCGGGAATCTGCGCTTACGCAGAGGTCGATAAAATGACCGACGACGAGTGGAACGCAATGATAGACATAAACCTCAAGGGACCTTTCAACGTTACAAGACGCGTCGTTCCTTATATGAAAGAGAAAAAGAGCGGAGTTATCATCAATAACTCGTCCGTAATGGGTTTGAGAGGCGGAAACCGTCTTTCCCATTACACAGCTTCTAAGTGGGGACTTACCGGACTTACAAAGGCGTGGGCTATTGAGCTTGCTCCCTATAATATCAGAGTTGTAAGCATACATCCCACGGGCGTTAACACTCCCATGAACGACGGACTTGCCGCCATGGAGGGCATGACTCCTATCGAAATCGCAGAGCGTTCGGCGGGCAATCTTCTTCCCGTACCGTGGATTGAGCCTGAGGACGTTGCAAATCTCGTTAAGTTCCTTGCAAGCGATAAGGCGAGATACGCTACGGGCTCGCAGTTCGTTATAGACGCAGGACTTCTGAGTGTTTGATAAAGTATGCTTAATCAGTTTTCAAGAACACAGCTTCTTTTCGGCGAAGAGGCTATGGAGAAGCTTAAGAATTCACGCGTCGCGGTTTTCGGAGTCGGGGGAGTCGGCGGTTATACCGTCGAGGCTCTCGTCCGCTCGGGCGTCGGGGCGATTGATATAGTGGACGACGATAAGGTATGTCTTACTAATATCAACCGTCAGATAATCGCGTTAAGAAGCACCGTCGGCAGATATAAGGTCGACGTTGCCGAGGAGCGGATAAAGGACATAAATCCCGACTGCACAGTATATAAGCACAGGATGTTTTACGTACCCGAAACGAGGGATCAATTCGATTTTTCGCAGTATGACTATGTTGTTGACGCTATCGACACCGTCAGCGGAAAAATAGAGCTTGTTCTGCAGGCGACGGAGGCGGGCGTGCCGATAATCAGCTCTATGGGCGCGGGAAACAAGACAGATCCCACGGCTTTTAAGGTCGCGGATATTTATAAAACCTCCGTCTGCCCGCTTGCTAAGGTCATGCGGTATGAATTAAGGAAACGCGGAGTTAAGCATTTAAAGGTCGTTTACTCCGAGGAGTCTCCGATAAAGCCCGCGGACGATATGTCGTCGAGCTGCCGGGAGAACTGTATCTGTCCGCCCGGAACGCAGAGAAAATGTACGCAGAGAAGAGCGATACCCGGCTCGACTGCGTTCGTTCCGTCGGTTGTCGGGCTGATAATTGCCGGAGAGGTTGTAAAGGATTTAACGGGGGTTAAAGAATAAACAAATCTCCGAGGAAACTGCTGAATACAGAATTCCCGGAGATTTTCTATTTTTTATTAGAGTTAGGAAAGTTTATGTCAAATGTTGATACCTTACACTGAACAGCCTGTATTTGGAGGGTTGACTTTTGATACTTGCGTTTTTTTATTTTAAATAAAACTCTTTATACCATTTTGCAAATCTGCGAAGTCCGGTTCTCAAATCGGTCGAGGGTTTGAAATTATAGTCGCGTTCGAGCGCGGAAACGTCCGCATATGTTACGGGAACGTCGCCCGGCTGCATGGGGACTAACTCCTTATGCGATTCGAAATCGTAATCCTCAGGCAGAACGCCTGCTCTGACAAGCTCCTGCTGTAAAATCTCTACGAAAGTGAGCAGGTTTTCGGGGTTTGAATTTCCGATATTGTAAACGGCGCAGGGAGGAACCGGCAGCCCGTCGTCACCCGTCTGTTTGTCCGGCGCGCCCTGCATAACGCGCTGAACTCCCTCGACAATATCGTCTACATACGTAAAATCACGTTTGCAGTTGCCGTAGTTGAATATTTTAATTGTCTCGCCGTTTATCAGCTTATTCGTGAATCCGAAATACGCCATATCGGGTCTGCCGGCGGGGCCGTAAACCGTGAAAAATCTCAGTCCCGTGCAGGGGATGTCATAGAGCTTTGAATATGCGTGAGCCATAAGCTCATTTGATTTTTTCGTAGCTGCGTAAAGCGAAACGGGGTTGTCAACCTTATCGTCGACGGAGTACGGCACTTTTTTATTTGATCCGTAAACGGACGAGCTCGATGCATAAACAAGATGCTCGGTCGGGTAATTCCGGCATGCTTCGAGAATATTGAAAAAGCCTACGAGATTGCTCGAAATGTACGCGTCGGGATTTGTTATCGAATAACGCACGCCCGCCTGTGCGGCGAGGTTTACCGTAACCGACGGTCTGTACTCATCGAATACGTTTTCCACCGTTTCCTTATCGCTGATATCGCCTTTTATAAATATGAAATTGTCGAATTTCGAGAGAAGTGAAAGCCTGTATTCTTTAAGCTTTACATCGTAGTAATCGTTTAAGTTATCGAGTCCGACAACGCGGACAGAGTCAAAATCGGTCAGCAGTTTCATACATAAATTTGCTCCGATGAATCCCGCCGCTCCCGTGACGAGAACTGTTTTATTATTAAGGTCAATACGGCGCATTGCGCATACCTCCGATTCGATTTTTTATGATAATATTTTACAACATAATTATAATCTATGCAAGAAGAAATCCCCGCATAAAACGGGGATTCTGTATTTTTTTATTATTGTTCGAGACCCTTTTCGTCAAATATGAATGCCGCTTCGAGTACGGTGAGAAGTCCCGTTTCGATAGCCTTCGGACTTAAAAGCTCGGGAGTGTCAAGACGGGTGTGGTAATATCTCGCGGGGGAGGGATCCATCATTACCATGGACGAAGCCTTGAATCCCGCTCTCGACATTGCCGCCGCGTCGGTAGCCCCGAGCTCGATGGTTCCTATCGGAACGTCGATATCGCAAGCCTGCTTTGCGGCTTTCTGAATAAGACGGGCAACCTCGGGCGAGTTCTTGACCATACCGGTCATGTCCTTATCGTAAATTTTTGCATATTCAAGCTCGCAGATGGTGTCAAGTCCTATGAATATAGTCTCGACTCCGTCGTTAAGAAGCTCGGGATGAGCCTTTGCGAATGCGGAGGAGCCTCTGAGTCCGGCTTCCTCTCCGCCGACGCAGAGTACCATAACCTCGGTATTTTCGAAACGGAAGTTGTTAGCCGCCATGAATTTAGCGACCGCACAGGAGATAAACGTACCCGTAAGGTTGTCGTTTGCTCCGGTAACGGGACGCTTGTAGTTGCAGAATCCGATTGCCGCGCCGATAACGGGGAGGCATACGTATGTAACGACTGCGACAATCTTGAAGCCGACGGCAATATCATCAGTCCATACGATTGAGCAGAACGCGCCGTTCATAACGGTTGAAACGATACCCGAAACAAGACCTAACAGAATGTCAACGATAGCCGTAATGATTATTGTCATAACCGCCGGTCTGCCTCCGTGGTATGTGTAGGTCCATTCAAATGCCGAATCTGTGTGACCCGAAACGATAATTCTTCTCTTAACTTCGCCCGTCGGCTTTCTTACGCCGACAACGTTGCCGGAAGTCTTTTTCGGGAAAAATACGTCAAGTACGGGGATGTAGAAAATGAATTCCGTAACAATGAAGAAGAGCGCGAGAACGTTGAATACTATCGAAAGTACAGGTGCGCCGAACGTGAATGCAAGGGTACTTAATATTATAAGAACGGCTCCTATGGGTACCCACGACATAAACGCCTTGTCGGAGCATTTGAATTCCTCTCTCTTAACCTCGTCGCAGCAGGATTCAAGATCCTTGACCATGTATTCCTGCGCCTGTTTTTCCGACTCGCTGCCGACAGGTCTGGGACCGTAGGCTTTGCAGACGTTCTTTACGCTTTTAATCGCGTAGTTTGTATACTCTCTTACCTTAGGGCGGTAATTGGGCATAGATTCTTCTGATTTCATCCTATTCTTTCCTTTCAAAAAATATAATTCTTTTCAATTATACATAAAAGGGCGGACTATTGCAAGAAAAATAATAAATAGTTACAAAAGGTTTTTATTTGAATATTAAATTGCATACGGGCTGTGAGTCAAGGACGATTTCACTGTCGGCAAGATATGCTGCGTCGCGTTCTGAATGGCTTATTATAAACGCGGTTTTTCCTTTTAACATTTCTTTCATTGTTTTGAGTATCGTTTGGGCGGTTTGAGCATCTAACCCGTTCGTCGGTTCGTCGAGAAAGAACACGTCGCCGGAGTATGCAAATGCACGCATCAGCGAAAGCCGTCTTTTCATTCCCGTACTCATTTCACCGATTTTCATGCTTTCGCACCCGTCGAGGAGAAAACGGGAAAACCATTCTTTTTCGTCTTTGAATTCGGGATAAACAAAGCGTATGTTTTCGCTGGCGGTGAGATTTTCAAGAAGCCTGTCCTCGGGAAAGAGAAACGTTTTTCTCATGTTTTTAAGCCCTGTTATACTGCCCGAATATTTTTCGAGTCCCGACATAACGCGCAGGAGAGTTGTTTTTCCTATACCCGATTTGCCTGTGAGCACATACGTTTTTCCGTGCTCAAACGAGCACGTGAGCGAGTCGATTATCTTTTTATTATCGTATGCTTTCGATACGTTTTTAAGCTTGATCATTCTTTTTTCGCCCCTGTCCTTTTCGTTATGAATAATATCAATTTCTCGAGTCCGACGCTCAATATTATAACCGTTGCCGTCCATGCGAAAAGCTCGGGCGTTTCGAGGTATATTTTCGAGTTGTAAATGCCCTTGCCGATAGAATACGGAGGATAGCATATGACCTCGGCGGCGACTCCCGCTTTCCACGCAAGTCCCGCCGCCGTCGAAAACGCCGAGAGCAGATACGGTTTTACGGCGGGAAAATAAATATTTTTAAGCTGTTTTTTCATCGGAACGGCGAATGCGCGCGACGCCTCGAGCAAAAGCGGGTCGGCGCTCTTGAGTCCAGTGTTGACGTTAGACCACACGAACGGAATTACGATAAGAGCCGAGATAAACGACGGGACAAACGTTGATTTCATCCATACGAGCGCAAGGATTATAAACGAAGCTACGGGAGTAGCCTTGATTATGTGCAGAAGCGGAGAGAAAAACGTCTGTGCGTTCTTTGAAAAAAACGTTATAAAGCCCGGGAGAATTCCGATAACGCATCCGAGGATGAATCCTACTGCGATTCGTATAAGCGTATAAAAAATGCTCATCCAAAAATATTCGGTTCGGGCTGTTGAAATTAATGCCTTAACCGTGCCGGCGGGCGAGGGCAGGAGCATTTCGAGGTTTGCAATCATGCTCAATACCTGCCATATTCCGAGCCATATCAAAGCAGTGACGATGTATTTTACCGCTTTTTTCATATCAAAAAATTCACTTTCTTAAAAATATGGGCTGTAAAACGTGTTTTACAGCCCGCATTGTGTAATATAATCAAGCCCCGTAGTAGAAGCTGTCGGCAGGCATTGTTCCGCCGATTGCCGCGGGATTGAAGTCGAAGAGAACCTGATAGAACGAAACAAGACTCTTCTTCATTTCCGCGCCCGTTATGCATGTTATATTGCAGTTCGGGATAGCTTTCTGAGCGACTGCGGCGGCTAAAATGTCGCACTTTTCTATAAGCTTGCCCGCTTCAACGGGCGACGCGTTTGTAAAGTCGACGCTTTCTTTGTATTCCTTGAGGAATTTTGCAACAGCGTCCGCATTCTTTTGAGCAAATGCGGTGTTAATTGCGAGTGCGCCTATGCAAGGCTCGCCGTCGGAGCATGCCTTCCATTCCTTCGTAAGGTCAAGGCAGACCTTAAACTCCGCGTTTTTGCTCGTAAGCTGTGTTACGAAGGGCTCGGGAAGCATTACGATATCGGCTTCTCCCTTAACAGCCTTTGTAAGAGCCTCGGAATGCTCCGAAGCGTATTCAAGCTTTACATTCTCACCGGGGGTGAGTCCGTTCTTCTTGAGAACATACTGAAATACGTAGTCGGCGGCAGAGCCCTGACCTGATGTGAGAACTGTTTTGTTTTCGAGGTCTTTCACCGACGAAATATCGCTTTTGGAAAGGACGTAAAGAATTCCGAGTGTGTTAACGGCTAAAATCTGAACCTTGCCGTCCGATTTTTTCGCAAGTGCGGCGGCCGCGTTCGTCGGAATGGCGGCGATATCATACTCTCCGCTTATAAGCTTACCGCCCATTACCGAAGCGTCGGTTTCGAGAGAGAACGAGTATTTGTCCTCGGTTTTGCCATGCTCCGACTTATCCCAGAGGTAAGCCGCGCCCATACCGGTGGGACCCTTGAGAACGCCTATCTTAATGTTTGCGGACGATGAAGAATCCTGTACGCTTGCAGGCTCTGCGGTCGAAGCCTCGGGTTCTTTTGCCGAATTCGAACAAGACGCAAATACCGACAGCGTGATTACGAGCGCGAGCAGTACGGCGATAATTCTTGATTTTTTCATTGAATTTTCACTCCTGTATGTTTTTTAATTTATCTTTATCAAGGACGGATATTATTCTTCCGTCGCGTTTGATCAAATTAATACTTTCGAGATAATCGAAAGCTCTGTAAAGCGAGGCTCTGCCGGTGTTAAGCTGTTTTGCAAGCGCGGTCATGCCCTGCTCCGGGATAAAAACGCGGTTTAGGGAATCGGCATTTGAGTTAAGATAAAATGCAAGCTTTTTATTTGCGTTAGGGGACGTATATGTATCGATTTTTAAGTTAAGAAAGCGTATTTTTTTTGTGAGCAGCTTAATGTAATTGATTGCGATATCGGGATATTCTCCGAAAATGATTTCAAGCTCTTTTTCATATATCACAATCATTTCGCAGTCGGTCAGCGCGGTTATCTCGGTCGGAAATTCGGTTTCTCCCGACGAAAATATCGAAGCCATGCCGAACGTTCCGCCCTCCTCTATCACGCTCATTAATACATCGGACGTATTTGTTTTTCTGACCGCGGCGCGCCCATGTATTATTATGTACAGTCCGGGGATGAAATTATCCTTTGAAATAAGTATTTCGCCCTTTTTTGCTTTTTTTATATGCGAATACTCTTTTTCTATTTTATTCAGCACCGTTGTCTCGCAGGAGGCGAATACGGGACAGTTTTTCAGCTTAATACAGTTTTCGGATATCATTAAAATCACCGTAAGTGTCTCATTTGAGACAAATATACCACATTAAATGAAGCTTGTCAATAAAAAAATCCCGAAGCCGTAAAGCCTCGGGACAAAAATAATTAGTTTTATTTAAGAAACAGAAGCGAAGAAGCGATAACGAACTGCGCTATATAGTACGTTACGTGATTGGTTATAATATCTACGGGTCTGTTTTTGCCCTCGCCGAAATATGTTCCCGAGAGAATGAGGTCGGAGATGAGGAAGAATATTCCGCCGACGAACATGAAGTTGAGCGTCATAACCTTAAACGAATTCATAAGCGCGAGTGAACCGCTTAACAGAGTCATTGAAATGAGGATGGACGCATAGACCATCGAAATTGCCTTAAATTTGCCGTATTCGAGCTTCATGAGCTTTGCTCCGAGAACCGTGGCGCATCCGAGCGCAATACCGATAACGAGGGGAAGAATAACGTAGAGAAGCTTCGATGTGTCGGCAAAGTAACGGATAATTCCTATTATAAAGAGAATGTGACCCGCAGCGAACGCGAGGAATCCCGCAAACGTGTGAACATCCTCGTCCGGCTTATAAACGAATTTGAGGTCGAGCCATATATCGCCGAACAGCCCGAACAGAAGCCCTATGATAATATAATAGGAGAACCTGCCGATAGGAGAGGCGAGCGCGTCCGAGCATAACAGCGCGGAAACAGCAGTCGACATGAACAGAGCCGATACGAACGACTTTGCCATAGCCGCCTTTGCTGTGGAGGCGGAGACTCTCATTTTTAAAAACACGACGAGAGCGATTACGCCTAAAATGATGCTGAAGTAGTAAATAAACATAAAATTTACCTGCTTTCTTTATTACTGTTTGGTGATATTATAAAATATATTTCAATATTTTTCAAGTGGTGTTGTAAATATAGAACTAATTTTTTTTATATGTGTTGACAAAGACGCTTTTTAATATCATAATTATATATATACTTTTTCGGAGGTAAACGATGAAATTTCGATCCGTTTTATCAATATTTATAAGTTTAATTTTTCTGACCGCGGTTTTTTCCGCGTGCTCGAAGAATGATAATAAAATAGTCGACCCGTACGGCGAGTCAACATCGAACGACGCGCAGAATAACAATTCCGATTCCGTCCCCCCGTCGCAGTCTCTTCATCTCGACGAGTCATGGCGCGAGTGCTACGCACTGACATACGATTTTTTTGACAGCCGTGAGGGCTCGTCGACCATAACCGAATTTTATGACGGAACGAAGTATATTTCCGCCGATGCCCAGTCCGGAATCGTAACGTACATCGTCCCTGCGGACGGTTTTCTTACCGAGTATTTTCTTGATACAAAGGAGCAAAAAGGCACCGTAAGTATAGTCGGGGGAACCGATTTAAAAAGCATTGTGACGGGATTTTATGCTTTGAGCGCAACGGACGTACGCCTGCCCGATTATTCTAATACCAACAAAACAGGAATTACGCTTATCGCCGGCAGAAACGCGACCGAGTATATTCAGACGGGCGTTTACGGTACGGATAATCAGCAGGGAACCGCAAAAATATACGTCGATGATCTGTACGGATTTACTTCAAAGCTCGAATTCTACAATTCGTCGAGAGAGATGCTTTTGAGCTGGGAACTTAAAGGTATAAATACGGATGAGGATTACGTAAAGAAAAACATGCCCGTTATCGACCTCACCGCATATGAAATAACGGAGGGTCAGGCTTGATATGGGGATTTTCAACGGGTATCTCATAGCCTCCGATTTTGACGGAACGTTTGCCGGCGGCAACGGCGAAATTCCGCAGAGGAATATAGATAAAATTAAATATTATATATCAGAGGGCGGGAAATTTACCGTCTCTACCGGCAGAACCTATCAGGGATTTCATAAGTATGCCCCCGCGTATATAAACGCGCCCGTGCTTTTATGCAACGGAGTCACCGCCTACGATTATGAAAAAAATGAGATGATATTTAACCTCGGAATGGGCAGAAACGCGTTAAGCGCAGCGGACAGAATTCATGAGGTTTATCCTGACGTATCGATTGAGGTTTATCCGTTCGGAAAAACGTACGTTTACTCCCCGTGCGAAAAAACCGACGCGCATCTTATTAATCAGGATATTGAATTTAAAATAACAGAAAACGGCTCTTCCATTGAGACTCCCGTTATGAAAATGATGCTGTACGCGGGAGCTGACGGACATGATATTCTTGCCGATATCGCAGAGAATGTTATCGCTGATTTTGAGGGAGTTTCGTATATCCGGGGATTTAAAAAATGGCTCGAAATAGTCGGCGAGGGCGCGGACAAGGGAACGGGGCTTCACGCGCTCGGCTCGGCTCTGGGAATTGATGATGATAAACTGATAGCCGTAGGCGACGGGTATAACGATGTTGATATGCTTTTGTCCGTTGAAAATTCATTCGTTCCCGAAAACGGATGCGAAAAAGCGAAGGAGTGCGCAAAATATATTGTCTGTTCAAATGACGACGGATGCATTGCCGACGTTATAGATATACTGGAGAAAAAAATATGTACCTGATTATAGCGGAGAAGCCGTCGCTTGCAAGGAATATAGCGGCCGGTATCGGCGGTATGCAAAAAAGAAACGGATATCTTCAGTCAGAGAGGTATATCGTAACGTGGGCGTTCGGTCACCTCTTTTCTTTATGCGATATCGAGGATTATACGGGACCTACGTCCACGGGACGCTGGAGCATGGAGAACCTGCCGTGCTTTCCCGATAATTTTAAATTCAAATTAAAAACGAACGCCGACAAGCAGGTTGACCCTGGTGTACAGCGACAGTTCGACATTATAAAATCGCTGTGTATGCGTTCGGATGTCGAAGCTATTGTCAACGCGGGCGACGCGGACAGAGAGGGCGAAATTATAATAAGACTGTGCGTTATGAACGCGCTCGAAAACGAAAAGCCTTTTTACAGACTGTGGCTGCCCGACCAGACACCCGAAACGGTCAGAAAAGCGCTGGGGGAGATGAAGCCCGAGTCCGAATACGATCTGCTTGCCTCCAAGGGCTTTGCGAGGACTTACATAGACTGGCTTTTCGGCGTGAATTTAACGCGTTACGCGACACTGAAAACAGGAACTCTGCTTCGTGTAGGCAGGGTTATAGTTCCTATTGTCAAGGCGATATACGACCGCGACATGGCTATAAGGAATTTTAAGCCCGATATATATTACTCCGTGACAAGCAGTGCAAAAACCGACGGCGAGACGGTCGAGCTTACGAGCAAGTCGAGGTTTTCAAAGGATGAAAAGGACAAGGCTCTTGCTTTATGTGAAAAGTATAATTCTTCAAAAGCGGTTGTAACGAACGTTAAGTCGAAAAAGGATATCATAAAGCCCGGCAAGCTTTACTCATTGTCAAAGCTTCAGAACGTACTGGGTAAAAAATATAAGATGTCAATGGAGCAGAGCCTTAAAACAGTTCAGAAGCTTTATGAGGACGGATATCTTACTTACCCGAGAACAAACTCCGAATATCTTGCGGCTGCCGAAAAGGATAAGATAAAAACGATTATAAAAAATATAGCGGATATGGGTTATCACATTGAATTCAAGGATAAAAAGACCATATTCGACGACAGCAAAATAGAGTCGCACTCAGCACTTACTCCGACATATAAGATTCCGCCCAAGGGCAAGCTTTCGGAGGACGAAAACAAGGTTTATTCGACAGTGTTCAGACGGTTCGCCGCCGTGTTCTGTGCGGAGGACTGTACGGCGCAGAAAACGGAGCTTACCGTAAACGTCGGCGGATATGAGGATTTTGTTTTAAAGGGAACGGTAATTCTCGAAAAGGGCTGGATGAAATACGACGACCCGAACAGAAAAGATAAGCTTTTGCCGAAATTAAAAAAGGGCGACGAAGTAAATATAGACTTTAAGTTATGCGAAAAGGAGACGTCTCCGCCAAAGCATTATACGATAGAGACTCTTAATAATTATCTTAAAAATCCGTTCAGGGAGGAGAAGGCCGCCGCATCCGACAGTGAGAACGAGGACGATTCGGAGGATTACCGCGCGATATTCGAGGGACTCGAGCTCGGAACGGAGGCTACTCGTACGGGCATAATCGACAACGCCGTAAAGAGCGGATATATCGAGCTTAAAAAGGACGTTTACAAAATTCTGCCGGGCGGAGAATTTTTGATAGAGTCGATTTCGTATATGAATATTTCGATGGACAAATACAAAACGAGCACGCTTTCAAAGGCTTTAAAAAGCGTTTATCACGGCAGAATGACCGTAGATGAGAGCGTAAAGCTCGCAAGGGATGAAATTTCCGAGGTGTTCAATAAGAAAAATACAGACCTGTCCGATGATGCGGACAACGGATTCTACGGAGATATCGTCGGTAAATGTCCGATTTGCGGGTGCGACGTTAAAAAGGGCAGATACTCCTATGGATGCACGGGGTATAAATCGGGATGTAAATTCAAGGTAAATCTTGTTGTTGCAAAACGCGTTATTTCCGTAAGCAACGTTAAACTGCTTCTTGAAACGGGGAAAAGCGGATTTATCAAGGGCTTTGTTTCGAAAACGGGAACGCCGTTCGACGCGTATTTAAAGCTCGATAAGGATAAAACGGTTTTTGAGTTCGACAATTCGCAAAGACCGAAGAATTCAAACTTTACACGTTCATATGCCGACTCCCGGCACGGACCCGACGATGAGATCCCCGAACCGATGTTTGTATAGTATATAATAATACCGTAAATTCATTGGTTTTACGGTATTAGTTTTTTTGTTATGGAATATAAAGTATCAATGTTGAAATTGTGCAAATAATAATGTATAATCAAAATATGGAAAAGTACAATGTTGTAAGAAGCCGGCGAAAGACGCTTGCGATTCATATAGAAAACGATTTGTCCGTGACGGTAAAGGCTCCGCTGTTTCTGTCTGACGAGGTTATAAAAAGAGAAGTCGAAAAACACGAAAAGTGGATAGAAAACACGCGGAAAAAAATTAAAAAACGGGCGTGTGAAAAGCCGTGCTTGAATGAGACAGAAAAGGAACGGCTTAAAAAAGAAGCGTACGAATATTTGAGCGAACGCACGAGGTATTACAGCGGAAAAACCGGGTTAAAATATTCTTACATTAAAATAACGTCCGCCGAAAAGCGGTTCGGGAGCTGTAATTCAAATGGCGGGATATGCTATTCGTACCGTCTCATGCTTTACGACAAGCGCGCCGTTGATTACGTCGTTGTTCACGAGCTGTGTCATACCGTACATATGAACCACTCCGCGCGGTTTTACGCGCTGGTTCAGAGTATTCTTCCCGATTGGAAAGAGCGGGAAAGACTTTTAAAGGGCGGATGACATAAAAATGAAAAGGGCGAATCTTATAATAATTCAGATTCTTATATCGGCGGTGAGCGTTATATGTATTAATATAATTTCGTCCGATATGAATAAATCCGATACACCGTCGAACGCAGTGCTTGTAAATTGTATTTTTTATGACGATACGGAGGAAATATAAAATGATAAGAGACGTTACAGCCGCCGTTTTTATCAAGGAAGGCAAAGTTATGATATGCCGGCGTCCGCCGAATAAGGGCAACGCCCTCAAATGGGAGTTCCCCGGGGGGAAATCCGAACCGGGCGAGACTCTTGAGGAGTGTTTAAGGCGCGAATGCGATGAGGAGCTCGGAATCGAAATTTCCGTCGGCAGGGAGATTTGCGCGACTCAATACGAATATCCGGATATCACGGTAAAGCTTCACTTCCTGCTCTCGGAAATAGTATCGGGAACGCCCGAAATGAAAGAGCATGTTGATATCAAATACATAACAAAAAGCGAACTGTCCGATTACGATTTCTGCCCTGCGGACAGGGATATAGTTAAAATTCTTGCGGAGGAGAATTATCTTGACTGATTTTACGTTTAAAACATTCAGAGTAAACGACGTATCGTTTGTAAACAGACTCGTTCCGAATACGAAAATCGAGATAGGCAACAAGTATTCATATAACGTCGGATATTCTAAAAACGATATATGCCGGGGCGAATTCACGGCTGAAATATTTGATAAAAACAACAGGGACAATTTTTACATAAAGGTTGTTCTCGTCGGAGTTTTCTCATTTAACGACGGAACGAAAAAGGAAAAGCTTCACGTCGAGACATTCAAGACTCTTTTTCCGGTTGTTCGCTCATATATTATAACTCTTACGTCGAACGCGGGTATTCCGCCCGTCATAATTCCGAATGCGGACATAGACAATCAGGATATATACCGCGTCGATCTTAACAATAACAACAGGGAATCATAAAATAAGATATGAATAACACAAAAAGCGTCCCCGCGTTTTTCAGAAATGCGGATTTACCTGATTACGACTGCGGCGACGGCGTGATAATGAAAATATACCGTTCTTCGTCAATGGGAGAATTAGATTTGTATGTCGACGAATTATTGTCGGCGGGATTCTCTCTTTACGATAAGCAGATAAGAGAGAATAATAGCTTTTACGTTTTCTTTTTGGGCGATACAAAAGTATTTGCAAGTTTCTGCGAGTGCGATAATACAGTGAGAATTATTATTGATAATTACACTGTTCTGCCCTCGAAAGATCCCGAATGCGCAGCGAAAATTACAGATACCGTTCTCTATCAGTTCGAAACGGATCACAGTCTTATCGACTGCGGAATGTGCTATATAGTTAAATGCTCCGACGGAAGCTTTTTTATAATCGATTCTGCGCACATGTACTCGGTAAACGACAACGACAGGCTTCACGATTTTTTGCGTTCGATTAACGGAGCAGGAGAGAAAATACATATCGCAGGCTGGTTTTTCAGCCACGGACATACGGATCATATATGTAAATTCATGGATTTTCTCAAATATAACATGTCCGACTGTGTTATCGACGGAATTTATTATAACTTTGTCGCTCCCGGTCATAAGGACGAGGGTGAGTGGGAGGAATCCGAAAGAGCCGTCAGAATAAATTTTGCGTCTCTTTTAAAGGAGCATCCCGAGATTAAAAAATACAAGCTTCATTCGGGTCAGCATTTTTATATAAACGAGCTTGAATTTTATGTACTTGCGACTCATGAGGACGTGTACCCGAATTCGATGAGCAACTTTAATGATACGTCGACGGCTCTGCTGATGACGTATGCGGGGACGCGCGTAAGCTTCCCCGGCGACGGCGGACGTATGATAAGCGACA
Organism: uncultured Oscillospiraceae bacterium; assembly: GCA_900543395.1. GTDB lineage: Bacteria > Bacillota > Clostridia > Oscillospirales > Acutalibacteraceae > CALACW01. Next base: position 19,671 of record UQQT01000009.1, read on the forward strand.
TTATGACATCGAGATATTCGGATGAATTAAAGTGCGATATTATGCAGGTTTCCCACCACGGACACATGGGATGCAGGACGGAATTCTATGAAAAATCGAACGCGAAAACCGCGCTGTTCCCGAATACGAGAATCAAACTTGACGAGGAAAACGAGAAGCTCGAGGAAAACCGCAGAATTATAGAGCTCGCCGACAGATATTACGTTTCAAGCGAGGGAACCGTAGGACTGCCCCTGCCGTATAAGGCGGGGAGCGAGATTGTATACCCGGATGAAACGACGGAGAATTTCGACGGAATATTCGCGCTGTGGGGATATGAGTATACGGATGAATTTAAGGAGGAAGTCAGAAATAATTTTCTTAAAAGACATAAATAAAAATGTTTGAATGACCGATCTGTGTCATTCGAATGGTGTTTTATTGAATATAAAATATTTTATGACGTAAAGCAAATATCCGACGTGTCGTCGAGCAGGATTTTTGTTCCGTCATCGAATATTATAACGCGGTCGAATTCGCTGACCGTTCGTACGTTGCCGGTGTGGACCTTATATGTTCCGCCGGCTTTTTTACTGTCGGGGACAAAGTACGTCACCGTTATCAGCGGGTGCTGAAACGCTCTGCGCATTACGTCGCGTACTTTTTCGTTGAGGGCTTCGAGGTCAGATTCGCCCAAAGGTATTCTCTCGTCCGTCTGTCTGCCGGCCTCCGTTATTACCGCTCCGAATCCCGTAAGCGCGGCGAACGGGGCGAACTGTGCCGCTCTGTCCGACATGGACATACGAGGTCTGTTGTTTGAAACATGGTGAGGCATATCTATTATATCGTCGTATCTGTCCGTCATTCCTTGTGTCCTCCTATTTGTCTGTTGCGTTCCCTTGCGGTTGCGCCCTTTTCTAAATTCATACCTTTTAAAATCGCGTTTTTGCCGAATTTCTTTTTTATATCTATTACCGTTTTCTGAATTTTCTTTTCCTTCTCGTCGTTTTTTTTATTATCCTTTACGGGCTTGTCTGCGTTTTGAATTGCGGAGAGAATATCGAGCTGCTCGCTGACGCCTGTATCTGCCGAATTTTCATCCGTCACATGGTTTGCGACTACGTATATCTTTCTTACGCTAAGACGTTTGTCGGCTATATTTTCAAAAAGCTCCCGAGTCTTTTTGAGTATCAGTTTGCCCGAGGACGTGAATCTGCCCAAATTTATAGAACCGTGCGCCTGCTTCGGCATTTTTCGTCCGTAGTGATCGGTCTCGGCGATTATATCGGAATAACCTTTTTTCATATTCTCCGTATCGTAGCAGACTGTCAGGACTATCTGGTCGGTAACAAGCGATTTATCTACGAGGTCGAGAGTCAGAATGTCGGTCATCTCCTTTAAGACAAGCAGAGCCTTGTCGTATTCGTATGCCTCCTGAAGCACCTGTCCGGAGCTTATCGAATTCGATACGGCTTTGTAATTTTTTATGTCCTTGATTTCGCACGGCTCCCATCCCCACGCATGGTCTATGAGAAGCTCGGCGTTCACCCCGAACATTTTATATAAAAGATCCTCGCTGTAATATTCTCCGCTCTTTCCGACGGAACATCGCGCGATATCTCCCATGGTGTGCAGTCCGTGATCAGCAAGTTTTTTGCTGTAACCTTTGCCTATTCGCCAAAAATCGGTAAGCGGAGTGTGATTCCACAGATACCTTCTGTATGAGCTTTCGTCAAGCTCTGCAATTCTGACACCGTTTTTATCCGCGGGTATATGCTTTGCCCATATATCCATGGCGATTTTGCACAGGTACAGATTCGTCCCGATTCCTGCCGTTGCGGTAATTCCGGTGTTTCTCAATACGTCGAGAATCATATACATTGCGAGTTCTCTCGGCGTTTTATTATATGTTTTAAGATAATTCGTAACGTCCATGAAAACCTCGTCCACGGAGTAGACGTGTATGTCCTCGGGGGCGATGTATTTTAAATAAATCGAGTATATTTTCGAGCTTAAATTTACGTAATAGCCCATTCTCGGCGGAGCGATAATAAAGTCAAGTTCAAGAGTCGGGTCGTTTTTTAACTCCTCGTCGACGTATGATTTGCCCGTGAATCTGCCGTCCGGAATTCTTGACCTGCGCTCTGCGTTTATCTCCCTTACTCTTTGAACAACCTCGAAAAGTCTTGCTCTGCCGGAAATTCCGTATGATTTGAGAGTGGGTGACACGGCTAAGCAAATAGTCTTTTCCGTCCGCGTCGGGTCGGCTACGACAAGGTTTACCTTAAGCGGATCGAGATTTCGGGAAACGCACTCCGCGGACGCGTAAAACGATTTTAAGTCAATTGCAATATACGATTTATTCTCCACGGCTTTTAATCTCCCAAACAAATGTTCTGTATTTATTGTACGCTTTTTATCTGAAAAAATCAATAGGAAGATTTGATTTGTTGACATTAAACCGAATGTCTGTTAAAATTATATTTATTACGATTAAGGGGAAATGGCTATGGTATACGCCGTAATACTTGCCGGCGGAAGCGGGACGCGCATGGGTGCAAAAATGCCGAAGCAGTTTTTAAATATATGCTCGCGCCCAGTTATTATAAGAAGCGCGGATGCGTTTGTTTCTTCGGGTCTGTGCGAGTCGATTATAATTACGGTTCCCGCAGAGTTTAAGGAATATACGCGTTCGCTTGTAAACGAATATCTTCCCGAATGCAAAATCGACGTTGTATCGGGAGGGCAAAACAGAAACTCCTCGCTTCTGAACGCTCTCGAATTTATAAAGCTGAATAAGCCGTACGACGAAGCTGCTGTTGTCCTTACTCACGATGCGGTTCGCCCGTTTATAAATAAAAGGATAATTGCGGATAATATAAAAGCCGTACGCGAATTCGGCGGGTGCAATACGGTTGTAAAATGCGTTGATACCGTTCTTGTCAGCGAGGACGGGAGGTTTATTTCGTCCGTTCCCGAGCGAAAGAAGCTTTATAACGCGCAGACTCCGCAGAGCTTTAATTTTACGGAGCTTCTTAATATATATGAGAAGATGACCGACGACGAAAAGGAAAACATGACCGACGCGTGTTCCGTTTTTCTGAAATACGGTAAAAAAGTCGCGCTCGTCGACGGGGATCAGAATAATATTAAAATAACTTATAAAAGCGACATCGGCAGAGCCGAACAGATAATTTTAAATAATTCGGAGGATTGACGGCATGGTAAAGCTTTCCGTTATCATACCCGTTTACAACGGTGAAAAATATATTGAAAAGACGCTTGATTCTCTTGTCGAGCAGACTGTCGAGAATTTTGAAGCTATAATAATCGACGACGGCAGCGACGATAAGACGGGTGAAATTATAAAAAAATACTGTGATGAATACGTTGATTTCTTTTATATAAGCCAGGCTCATTCCGGTGTGTATGCGGCTCGCAACGCGGGAATAAAAAAGGCGAGAGGAGAGTACATTCTTTTTCTCGACTGCGGTGATATGCTTACTTTTGAATCGATTGAAAAACTGCTCGAAAAGGGTGAAGCAGATTCGCTTGATATCGTGCTAGGCAGGCAGTGGCGTTTCGGCGATATCGAGTATAAATACTTTAAGCGCGACGATACGCTCGTTGTTATGAACGACGTTGACAAGCACGAAACGAGTCTTTTATACAGCGGAGTGCTCGGAAACAAAGCCATAAAGAAGAAAATTATCGAATTATATAATGTTTCGTTTGCGGATTTGAGCGCATACGGCGAGTATCTTTTTATAATGCAGTGCGTTATGAACTCGTCTAAAATAGGCGGATGCACGGAGTTTATACTTGAAAAGCATGTGCCGCATCTCACCGACGGATACTCGCGTTTTGAAAAACCGACCATGGAGAATTTTAAGAGCGCGGTATACGTGTGCGATGAAATATACGATATCGCGAACGATTCGATAGAACGTCTGACGGGTGAGCGTACGGACGGAGACGAGGCGTATTTGCAGGCGGTTATGTATCACAGCTACGCGCTGATGACAGAAAATTTTTACAGGCGTTTCTGGTTTGCCGACGAGGAAGTTTTAGAGAATATGCGCGAGGAATTCAAGCGTATGTCCGCGAGAATCAAAAAGGAGAAGTTTGAACAGCTCGTAAAGGATAATCCCGATTTAAGACTGCCTTATATATATGTAAGCAAGGACGAGGCTGTCGGCGAGAGTCTTATTTCCGTTATGTTCGACGTTTCCGGCGAGCACATGACGGACGTTATAAAATCAGTATATCTTCAGAATTATCCGTTCTTTGAGGTTTTTATAAGACGTTCGGATTTTGAGAGCGGATATTTCCCCGAAGAGCTTAAAAATATGAAGAATCTTACAGTCATCGATGAAAAAGATTTCTTCCGTTCCGCCCGTGCAAAGTCGCACGGAAAATACGTTCTGACTTTAAGAGGAAAGGACGTTATAGATTACAGAGTATTCTCGTCTCTTGCAGTCAGCAAGATTCCCGCGTCGTTTATTCAATATGAATTTGCAGCCAGAAGAAGAACCCTGCAGGCGAGAAAGTCGCTTAAAGACAGGGGACTTAATATTAAGGACAAATAAGAACCGCAGACAAAAAAATCACCGCAAGGCTTTAATACCCTGCGGTGTTTTGTTATCGGTAACAATATTTAAATTCTTAACTTCTTAACGCCTCTCGACAGTGTCGAATGTTCGCCTGAGTCCTTATTGTAAAGAACGACCATTGCGACGACCACAAGAAGAATTCCGACTGCGGACAGGAGCATAACGCCCATTATCTGCTTTACGCTCATTCCGCCGGAGGATGACTGCGTGTTTTGCGCCTGTGAATTTCCGTTATTCTGAAGATCGGCAACCATGGAATTCGAATTTGAACCTTGCTGTGAATTGCCGTTCTGCGTGCCGTTTGACGCGTTATTACTGTCAAAATCTATACTGGGCGTGATTACGTTAGGCTTTAACGTGCCGGACGACGAAGAATTGCCGTTCGAATTGTTCGAGTTTCCTGAATTTCCCGAACCTGACGGATTGAGAAGTCCTGCCAGCGCGCCCGTTGCGGTTTTGAAGAAATCGGAAATTCCCGATGATGACGAGTTTGAAGTTCCGTTGCCGGACGATGACGCTTTGTACGGGTCAATATTAAGTATGGAGGAAAGCGGTGCAAGCTTTTTGCCTGATTGTCCGTATGATTCGGGGGTCAGAAGATCGGCAAGCGCTATCTGTCCGTACGTGGTAAGATGCGCACCGTCGAGCGTCAGCTGATCCATAAGTTTTGTAGGATCGGACTTGTCTCGCATCGGGTCGGCGTTTATATATCCGTCGTAATATGTTGACGAAGCCTTGACAATCCAGTTGTTTATCTGATTGATCATGTCCTCGCCGGTCTGTGACCATTCAAGGTCGGCGTCCGTAGACATGAAATAGTCGCGGGTATAGCCTTTATACGGCGTTCTTGTTACAATATATATTTTTTTGCCGACCTGCTTCGCTTCGCTCGCGATGGTCTTGTATCCGTTTATTATATCGTCGACGGAGGCATACGGCGCAATGTCTTTCATACTTTTTGTCATGGGATGAAGAATATCGTTAAGTCCCTCTTTGACAATGATGTATTTACAGCCCGCCTGATTCAGCGCGTCCTTTTCGAACCGTGACAAAAGCGAATATCCGTAGAGGTTTCCGAGCGCGCTGGCTCCGTCGTAAAGTACGCGGTTTCCGATTATTGACTCGTTGAGAACGCCGACGTTTGTAATACCGTTCTTGATAAGCTTCGTAGCAAGGAACAGATATGTGTCGTTTGTGACTGTCGAGTCTCCGATTATAACGACCGAATATGCGTCGTCCGTACGTTTAACGTCAAGATTTATAAGAAAAGGAATAGTGTGATAAGTGATAGTACCCGAAGTAAGGTCGAGTTTTGTTGCAAGAGACGAAAGATTCTTCTTATGCGTTTTATTGCCGAAGCCGAGAGCCGTATACGATACTCCGCCGGAAAGTCCCGAGGTCATTAAATTGGTTGAATTTTCGTAATACGTGCTTATGCTGATCTTTTTAAGAGCCTCTACGGAGAATTCTATCTCGTCCGAATAAATCTCACTGCCGGGGAGAATGTTTGCGTATTTCGAACCGTTGTTGAACGTAACCTGCTTTAACGTAGAGGTGTCTATCTCGTCGTCGGTTTTTCCCGTTACGGCAATGGTGGTTTCGTTTATATAAACCGTATCGTTTCCGTAGATGTTAGAGAATTTAAGACGGATGGAATTACCGCTCAGCGTCGGGGTAATGGTCGATCTGACGGTAGTTCTCGCGGAGAGATAGTCGGTATAGTTTCCGTTGATTATCTGAATTCCGCTTTTTATCGGAGCGGTACTCCACGAGCCTACCCATTTGCCCGACGAAGCCTCGGATATGAGAGCCGTTCCGGGAATCATTGCGGCGAGCATAATTACGGTTGTAATAACGCAAATCAGTTTTGAAAATCTTTTCATTTTGTGTTACCTCGATAATTAAAAAGTTCTTATAACTAATAATTAAAATAAAATGTAAATCCGCATAATATATAATACCATATATAAATCCGATTCGTCAATAAATTTTAAGAAAAATTGTACGTAAATTTGTACGGTTTTTTAACATCCGTGCGGTCATTTATCCTTTTCGCCCGGATTTACGATTATTATAATATCGCTCGATTTATTCTTTGACGCGGTGAGAATATAGCGGATGTTCGAATAGAATTTACCCGTGTCGACGGCTATATAGTAGTCGCCCGCTTCGAGAGAAATTGAATCCGTCTCGGTTTTTGATGTGTTCCAGTTAGATGTAAACGACGTTATCTCTTTTTCATCCTCGCCGTAAAGGGTAATGACCCAGCCCTCGCGGTTCTCGCCCAGAGGCGTATGCGCGAACGAAAGCTTAATGTCGCTCTTTTCGTTAACCGTAAATCTGAAAACGTCGCGGTCGAAGTCAACGCCGTTTTCGAGCATGGTTCCGTTTACGCTCGTGTCAAGAGCTATCATGTTTGCAGAGTCGAACGTGTCGTTGGGTTCTGCCTCCCACGCGCCGTCGGAGTCGGAGGTTATGAGCAGGGCGTACGTAGACGCGGAGAGATTGAGTCCGTCTGCGTCAACGCATACGTAGTAATCGCCGGAAGACAGTCCGATAAACGGCGACTGGACGACCTGATCCGTCCACTTTGAAACGGCGGAGTATATCAGCTTCATATCGGACGAATACATTTTTATATTCCATCCGTTTCTGTCCCTGCCCTGATCGGCGTGCAGAAAATCGAGCATAATGCTCGCACCCTCTGTAACCGTAAATTTAAACCAGTCCTTGTCGGGAGCGGAGCTTCTCGGCGTTATGTTGCCGTAAACTTCCTTGCCGAGCGTGATAATGTCGGCGGTCTCTTTTGTGTCGTTAAGCTCGCTTTCGAAATCGTTATCCTCCGTAAATCTTACGGACATTACATATTCCGTTTCGCAGAAAATGTGCGAGTCGATTTTTATAAAATAAAACCCCGGGGTCAGTGCGATGTTTCCGCTCGAAATTATAATATCCGTAAACGACGAACGCGCGAAATAGTATTCGTTTCCGTACGAATCGTATATGTAAATTCTGTACGCGACCTGATCGATCTTCATGTCGTTGTGTGCGAGGGCGAAGCTTATATATCCTTTTTTTGTAATTTCGAACATATAGCAGTCCGTGTCGAGTCCGTTTGACAGCTGAGCGCAGCTGCCCGTAACGCTTCTGTTGAGAGCAAGCTCGTTATATCGCGTAATTGAGGAGTTGTTTTCACATTCATACTTGTCCGACTGCGTAAAATTCATGGTAAGGTCGTAGTCGCTTACCGAAAACGATGATTCGCACAAAACGTATATTCTGTAATTTCCGGGGTAAACGCCCGTCGGAAGGCTCGTCTGCGTGTTCGAGTCGGAGGACGTGTAAACGCTGTAAAGCTCACGGTACTGTTTTTCATCGGAATTTCCGTCGGGGCAAAACTCCTGATAAAGCGAGATACGAAGCTTGGCGGATGTCGGTTTTTTCTGATAAAAGGTGTAAGACACCGCTCCGCGTCTGCCGAGCGTGAACGAATAAATATTTTCGCCTGCCGAATTCGAGAGCGAGTCGTGTATGGTCGTACCGCTCGTGATGTTCATAAAACGCTGAATTGCGGACGGGTCGGTTCTCGGTTTTACGTCGCCTGCGGTATTGTCTGCGAACGCAGGCGAGCCGGTATTGATAACGGGACCGACGGAGTTTTCGTTCCTGCCGTCGGGTACGCTCTCGGGTTCGGCGGCGGAAGAAGATATCTGTTTTACGTCCGCAGAATTCAGAAACGCGCCGTTATCGGAAGCTGCCGTGCTCTTTTTTGATGAAACGTTGATCCCCGACACTATGACAGCGGACAGCGTAAGCATCGCAATTAAAGAGGCGATATGTTTTTTTATATAAAACATTTAAAATCCACCTTGCATATTACTTGATTTTATTTTATCATATAGTAAAGATACATTCAAGAACTATTTATATACAAATATATTAAAACGATTTGAAATAAAATTACAAATATATTTGACCTAATTCTTGCATTGGTATTGAAAAACCGTTGAAAATAGTATAAAATGTATAAACGGATTGATTTAAAATTCTTTTTATTCAATTATTTTTGGAGGAAATGTATGAATTATTCTATTTCTGCCGATAAGGCAAAAGAGCTTATCGAAAATAAGCTTTCGCATTTTTTCGGCGTAACCCCCGATAACGCGACATACGACCACTACTACCGCAGCGTTGTAATGATTCTCAAAGAGATGATGGGTCAGGGCAGAGCGGAATTTACCGAGAGGGGCGAAAAATCAAATTCCAAGAGGGTTTATTATCTTTCGATGGAATTTTTGATGGGACGTTCGCTTAAAAACAATCTTTACAATCTCAATCTGCTCGATACCTTTACGAAAGCTCTCAAAAGCTACGATATCAATATTGAAAAGATATTTGACTGCGAACCCGACGCGGGACTCGGCAACGGCGGACTCGGCAGACTTGCCGCGTGCTATCTCGACGGACTCGCAACGCAGTGCTATCCCGCGAGAGGATATTCCATTCTTTACGAATACGGAATATTCAAACAGAAACTTGTTGACGGCTGGCAGACGGAGCTTCCCGATTTCTGGCTTCCCGGCGGCGAGGTTTGGCTTACTCCCAGAGAGGAGAGTGCGGTCGACGTCCTTTTTGAAGGAACTGTAAGAGACACGTGGGATGAACGCTATCACCATGTCGAGCTTGAAAACTATACGGCGATAAAAGCTGTCCCGTACGATATGTTCGTAGCGGGCAAGGACGGAAAGGGTATCAGCGTATTAAGACTCTGGAGCGCTATGGCTCCCGGTCTTGATATGGCTCTGTTTAACCAGGGCGACTATATGCGTGCCATGGAGAGAAACGCTATGGCGGAGGTCATCAGCAAGGTTCTCTATCCTGCCGACAATCACCCCGAGGGCAAGAGCTTAAGATTAAGACAGCAGTATTTCCTTGTTTCCGCTTCTATTCAGGATATTATCAGACATCATTTGAGAACGTACGACACCGTTGACAATCTTCCCGATAAGGTTGCGATTCATATAAACGATACTCACCCGACGCTTGCGATTCCCGAGCTTATGAGAATACTTCTCGACGAATGCGGTTACGGCTGGGACGACGCATGGAAGATAGTTACGAACACCGTAGCGTATACGAACCATACCGTCATGAAAGAGGCTCTCGAGTGCTGGGGCGAGGATCTTGTCAAGAGACTTATCCCCAGAGTTTACGAGATTATCAAGGAGATCGACAACAGATTCAGATATTACGTATGGTGTGCTACGGGCGACGCGGATTATGTCGAGAGAACGGCGATTATTTCAAACGGAGTCGTCAGAATGGCTAACCTCTGTGTTGCTTCCTGCCACAGCGTAAACGGTGTTTCCGCGCTTCACAGTCAGATATTAAAGGATACTGTATTCAACGATTTCTACCGCCTGACTCCCGATAAATTCAAAAATGTTACAAACGGTATTGCCCACAGACGCTGGCTCTGCCAGTCAAACCCCGAACTTACTTCTTATCTTACAAAGCTTATCGGCGACGGATTCGTTCGTCATGCCGACGAGCTTGAAAAGCTTAAAAAGTACAAGGACGACGCTAAGGTTCTTTCGCAGCTTGATAGAATTAAGAGAAACAACAAAAAGCGTTTTGCCGACCATGTCAAAAAGACTATGGGAATCGAGCTTGATCCCGATTCGATTTTCGACGTTCAGGTAAAGCGTCTGCACGAGTACAAGAGACAGCATCTCAATGCGCTCAATATCGTTGCAAAGTACCTTGAAATAAAAGAAAATCCCGGTGCAAATCATACGAAGCATACGTATATATTCGGTGCGAAAGCGGCCCCCGGATATTTTGTCGCAAAGAAAATAATCAGCTTTATCTGCGCTCTTGCCGACATGATAAACAACGACCCCGACGTCAATAAGTATATGAAGGTCGTTTATGTCGAGGATTACTGCGTAACGGCGGCGGAGAGACTTATGCCCGCGGCCGATATTTCCGAGCAGATTTCCCTTGCCGGAACCGAGGCGAGCGGCACGGGCAACATGAAGTTAATGATAAACGGAGCCGTAACGCTCGGAACAATGGACGGCGCGAACGTCGAAATTCACAACGCAGTGGGCGATGACAACATTATTATATTCGGTATGAATACGAAAGAGGTAAACGAGCTTTCGCACAGCGGCTACAATCCTCATGCGTATTACGATAACAATCCCGAGCTGAGAAAGGTTATCGACTTTATAAACAACGTCGGAATAAACGGACAGAAATTCCCCGAGATAGGTTCGACGATTCTTTATCACGACCCGTATATGGTTCTTGCGGATTTTGCCGATTACAGACTCGCTCAAAGACGTGCCGAGCAGATGTACGCTGACCGCAAGGCGTGGAATAAGATGTCTCTTATGAATATCGCAGGCGCGGGAATTTTCGCCGCCGACAGAGCGGTCAATGACTATGCGAGAGATATCTGGCATACGAAGCCGGCAAAGTAATTTAATATTTTAATAAACTGTAAAGGAGGCGGGAACATGGCGTTTGTCGCATATAATTCGAGAGATTTAAGACATAAATCCGTATTCGGAAGCTCGGCTTCGGGCGAAAAAATATGGTTTTGTGTCCTAATGCCGAGGGATATGGGCGTATCCGCCGTGTATCTCGTCACTTCAAAGGACGGCGGGGAGAATAATTGGATTCGCCTTGACTGGAAAAGCACCGACGGAATAACCGAATGGTGGGGCGTTGAATATTCGTTCGGCGAGAGCGGACTGTTCTTCTATCATTTTGAATTTGACGCGCCGTACGGCAGGGGCAAAATATTTTTGAATTCGGCGGGGATGGGCGAGTTTTCGGATTCCGGCAGACGCTGGCAGCAGACTGTTTATTCTCCCGATTTCAAAACGCCGGATAAATTTAAGGGCGGAGTCATGTATCAGATTTTTCCCGACAGATTTTATTATTCGGGTAAATCGAAGAAAAACGTGCCCTCGGACAGAAAAATTCACAAAAGCTGGTCGGACGGCGTTAAATGGCAGTGCGGCTCGGACGGAAAGTACAGAAACGACGACTATTTCTGCGGCGACCTTAACGGAATAAAAGAAAAGCTTGATTATTTAAAGGATATGGGCGTTACGTGCCTGTATTTGAACCCGATATTCGAGGCTCATTCGAATCACCGCTACAATACTGCGGACTATATGAAGATTGATCCGCTTTTGGGTACGAATCCCGATTTTGTTTCGCTTTGCAAAGAGGCCGAAAAACACGGCATTTCGATAATTCTCGACGGCGTTTTCAGCCACACGGGCGACGACAGTATTTATTTTAACAAGGAAAACAGATACGATTCCGTCGGCGCGTATAATTCGCAGTCGAGCGTTTATTATCCGTGGTACACGTTCGAGCATTGGAATGATAAATATAAATCATGGTGGGGCTTTACGACTCTGCCGGAGACGAACGAAACAGACGAGAGCTACTGCGAATTCATAACGGGCAAAAACGGCGTTGTCCGAAATTGGCTCAGGGCTGGAGCATCCGGGTTCAGACTCGACGTTGCGGACGAGCTTCCCGATTCATTTATAGAAAAAATCCGTTCCGCTCTTAAAGCAGAAAAACCGGACGCGCTTTTGATAGGAGAGGTCTGGGAGGACGCGAGCAATAAATTTTCCATGGGTACACGGCGCAGATATCTTGCGGGGAACGAACTCGATTCCGTTATGAATTACCCGTTCAGGGACGCGGTTATTTCGTTTATGCTTGATTCGATTGCCGAGAATTTTAATGAGAAAATTCTGACCGTCGTTGAAAATTATCCTCCGCAGACGCTCGACGTTTTGATGAATTCGCTCGGAACCCATGACACGGAGCGCATATTTTCGGTTCTCGGCGGAATAAATGCCGAAAACAGGGACAGGGAGTGGCAGTCGACAGCATGCCTTGACGAAAAGCAGAGGGAATCCGCGCTGCGTAAGCTTAAATGCGCCGCCGTTCTGCAGTTTACATTGCCCGGAATTCCGTGCGTTTATTACGGAGATGAAATTCCGCTTGAAGGCTGTAAAGACCCTTTCAACAGATCGGCTTTTAAATGGAAAAAAAATAAACTATTATATAATACATATAAGAAGCTTGCAGAAATCCGCAGAGAGCATGAAAGTCTCGCCCGCGGAAAATTCGTAAGCATTTCGGCAATGCTCGGGTGCGTCGCATACGCAAGAGAGTGTGAAAACGATTCGGTTATGGTTATATGCAACATGAATCCGCACGACATAAATTATTATCTTCCGCCTGAGAGACAGTCATATACGGGACTTTCGGGAGCCGAAATTATCAATAATTCGGTCGCCGTCCGTGCGGAATCTGCCGTGATTCTTTCCCGTAAAAGCGGAAACGGTAAAAAAACGTAAAAATTTTTTAAAAGCCCTTGACCTTGCAGTTGAAATATGGTATAGTATTCATACCTCTTTGAGGGTTTATTTTTTATGCGCTTTTTTGCGTACATATATCTTTACCCTCAAATTATAAGAGGGAGGCTAACATTAATTGGAGGTGCCGTTATGAGAGTTAAGATCACTCTTGCATGCACGGAGTGCAAGCAGCGCAATTACAACACGATGAAGAACAAGAAGAATTCACCCGACAGATTAGAGATGAACAAATACTGCAGATTCTGCAGAAAGCATACTCTTCACAGAGAAAGCAAGTAAACGTTCGCTCACTATCGAACCAACTTATGAAAGGATGGGTTCTTAATGGCAGATGAAAACAAAAAGGCTCAGAAAAAGGCCGAAAAAGAACTTGAAAAGGCTAAGAAAGAACGCATAAAGCAGTCCAAGCCTAAAAAAGAGGGCAACGTTTTCACGCGTATGTGGGCGGCTATAAAGAAATTCTTTAAGGGCTTTACGGGTACCTGCAAAAAGGTTATCTGGCCCGACAGAAAGACCGTTCTTAAAAACTCGGCGATCGTTTTCGTATGTATTGCCGTTCTTGCGGTTATTATCGGTTTGCTTGACTGGGGACTGATGGGTTCCGTACGTCTTGCCGAAAAAGGCATTGAGAATGCTAAGACTTCTCACAGCGAGGAAGCGTCAACGAATGCCGATTCGGCTAACTCGATTACCGTCGATACCAGCGGAGAAAAAACCTCGCAGGCAGACGCAGGTTAACAGTTTTTAATTTTAATTGCATGATACGGAGGATATACAATGTCGGATGACGTAAAATGGTTTGTGGTGCACACTTATTCCGGATATGAGAATAAGGTTGCTACCGATATCGAAAAAGTAGTTGAAAACCGTAAAATGCAGGATGAGGTCCTTGAAGTAAAGATTCCCACCGAGACCGTTGTTGAAAAGGTAACAAAAACCCGCAAGGTCAAAAATGAGGACGGATTCGAAGTCGAGGAACCGTATACCGAGGACAGGGAAGTCGTACGCAAGCTTTACCCGAGCTATGTATTTGTTAAGGTAAGCGTTTACTATGACACTAAGTCCGGCGAGCTTAAAATGACGGACGAGACATGGTATCTTATCCGTAATACGAGAGGCGTTACGGGCTTCGTAGGCCCCGAGGGCAAACCCACGCCCCTTACCGAGAAGGAAGTTTACTCTATGGGCGTTGAGAAACGCACGGTTGAAGTTAATTTCAGCGTCGGCGATCTCGTTTCGGTTATCGGCGGTCCTTTCGACAGCTTCCAGGGTACTGTCGATAAGATTGACGTTGACAATGATCTTGTCCGCGTCATAATTTCAATGATGGGACGTGAAACTCCTATCGAATTAGGTCTTGATCAGGTTGAACCCGCTCTTGACTGATAATTCACTTATTAATTAATGGTAATTCGCGGTATTTTCCGCTTGTTACAGGGCTTAGGCTCTGTGGGAGGGTCGGCTTTTACCGATCCGCCACTACCACATTTTTTTTGGAGGTGCAGACATGGCACAGAAAGTAACAGGCTATATTAAGCTTCAGATTCCTGCCGGTAAAGCAACACCGGCTCCCCCCGTAGGTCCCGCTTTAGGACAGCACGGCGTTAACATTATGGCGTTCACCAAGGAATTCAATGAGCGTACAAAGAATGATATCGGACTCATCATTCCCGTAATCATCACGGTTTATGCAGACCGTACATTCTCTTTTGTAACAAAGACTCCGCCCGCAGCGGTTCTTATTAAGAAGGCTTGCGGTATTGAGAGCGGCTCAGGCGTCCCCAACAAGACTAAAGTCGCAACTATCACCTCGGAGCAGATCAGAAAGATCGCAGAAACCAAGATGCCCGACCTTAACGCGGCAAGTATCGAGACTGCTATGAGCATGATCGCCGGTACGGCTCGCAGCATGGGCGTTGTCGTTGCTGATTGATGCTCCCGTGTGGGAGGACAAATCCGATTAACCACTTATGGGAGGTAAATAATTATGAAACACGGTAAAAAATACGTTGAGAGCGTTAAGCTCATAGACAAAGCAAAACTTTATGAATCCACCGAGGCTATTGAACTCGCTGTTAAAACCGCAACTGCTAAATTTGACGAGACCGTCGAGGTTCACGTTCGTCTGGGCGTTGACTCACGTCACGCAGATCAGCAGGTCAGAGGCGCAGTCGTTCTTCCGAACGGAACCGGTAAAAAGGTTCGCGTAGCCGTATTCGCTAAGGGCGCAGAGGCTGACGCAGCTGTTGCCGCAGGCGCAGAGGTTGTCGGTGCCGAGGATCTCGTTGCGAGAGTTCAGAACGAGGGCTTTATGGATTTCGACGTCGCTATTGCGGCTCCCAACATGATGGGTCTTGTAGGTCGTTTAGGTAAGGTGCTCGGTCCCCGCGGACTTATGCCCTCGCCCAAAGCAGGAACCGTAACCCCCGATGTTGCTAAGGCTGTTAACGACGCTAAGGCAGGTAAGATCGAGTATCGTCTCGATAAGACCAACATCATTCACTGCCCCATCGGCAAGGCTTCGTTCGGCGCAGAGAAGCTCAATGAGAACTACAACACTCTCATGGATGCTATTCTCAAGGCTAAGCCCGCCGCAGCAAAGGGTCAGTATATCCGTTCCTGTGTTCTGGCTACCACTATGGGCCCCGGAATCAGAATCAACCCCAACAAGGTTATTGCCGCTGCCGAATAATCGGTATTTAACCTATTGACAAGTATCATTTTATATGATATAATGATTAAGCTGTTCTAAAGACAGTAGGTGCGTTTATTCGCATAAGTTTTATCGCCTACCGAGGAATGGATACATTATTCAGTGAATTTGTATGCCTTTCTGCGGTGACGCAGAGAGGCTTTTCATTTATAACCTGAACAGCACATTTACTTATTAGGGCAGGTGAAATCAATGGCAAGCGCAAGCATTTTAGAGGCAAAGAAACAGCAGGTAGCCGCTATCAGCGAGAGACTTAACGGTGCAGTTGCAGGCGTTATCGTTGACTATAAGGGCACTTCTGTTGCTGATGATACCGCGCTTCGCGCAGAGCTGAGAAAAGCAGGCGTTGACTACTCCGTAGTTAAGAATACTCTTCTCAACATCGCTATCAAGGGTACCGAGCTTGAGGAGCTTTCAGGAGTTCTTGAGGGCACTACGGCTCTTGCTACCAGCGCAGAGGATCACGTTGCTTCGGCTCGTATTCTTTCAGAGTTTGCAGACAAGCATGATAATTTCTCTATCAAGGGCGGATTCCTTGACGGAAAAGTAATCTCGCTTGAGACTATCAACGGTCTTGCAAAGCTTCCCTCCAAGGAAGTTCTTCTTGCTACCGTTGCATGCGCATTCCAGGCTCCCATGGCTTCGTTCGCAAGAGCGATCAAGGCAGTTGCGGAGAAGGACGGCGAAGCTGAATCGGCAGACGCTCCCGCAGAGGAGGCGGCTCCCGCTGAGGAAGCACCCGCGGCAGAATAATTTTGCCGATTATTTAATTTAGAATTTTAACTTTATAATTTGGAGGTTCATTAACATGGCATCAGAGAAAGTAACCCAGATCGTAGACCTCGTAGCTGAGCTTTCAGTTCTCGAGCTTGCAGATCTTGTTAAAGAAGTAGAAGACAGATTCGGCGTTTCGGCAGCTGCTCCCGTAGCTGTTGCAGCCGGCCCCGTTGCAGCCGCAGCTGAGGAAGAGAAGACTGAGTTTGACGTTGTTCTTGCAGGCTTCGACGCTGCCGCTAAGATTAAGGTAATCAAGGTTGTTCGTGAGATCACCGGTCTCGGACTTGCAGACGCTAAGGCTGCTGTCGAGGGCGCACCCAAGACCCTTAAAGAGGCTGTATCAAAGGACGAGGCTGAGGAACTCAAGAAGAAGCTTGAGGAATCCGGCGCAAAGGTTGAGCTTAAGTAATCAACCCCTGCTTACAGCGTAAATAAGTAATGCGAGAACCGCTCGAACGAGCGGTTCTTTTTTTGTTTGTTTTCCGACTTGACAGCAATTATGAGTACTCTGTAATATTTTAAAGCTTTACAATCACTACGGCGCAATGGTTTGAAAGTGTAAAATTTTCCTCTTTAATCATAAGCTGTGAAATAAATATATTGCTTTCATAATTATTGTATGGTAATATAATTCTATACAGATGACCTGAATTTGACAAAGTGTGATAAAACATTGCAAAAAAATAAAGACTCGACAATCGAGTCCCATTTTCTCCGCACCGCGGAAGCCCTCAAGGGGCGGCTTGAAAAAATTTTATTTGAACTTTGCAGTGTAATCTCATATGGTAGTCTGAGATTGTCTTTATGATAGCACAGAAATAAGGAGATGTCAATATGAAAAATGAAAAAAGAACTTATCCCGATTATTTTATAGGCATTGACGCCGGAACCGACTCTGTCGGCTGGGCTGTCACGGACGAGCAGTATAATATATTAAAATTCGGAAAAAAGGCAATGTGGGGAATTCGTCTGTTTGATGAAGCCAATCCCGCCGCAGAGCGAAGAATGTACAGAACACAGCGCAGGCGTTACGGCAGGCGCGCGCAGAGAACAAAGCTTCTTCAGGAGCTTTTTGCCGAGGAAATTACAAAGAAAGATCCCGGATTTTTTTTAAGAATGAAAGAGAGCAAGTATCTGCCCGAGGACAGGAAATACGACTTTAAATATCTTTTATTCAATGATGACAATTATACCGACGGTGACTTCCACAAAGAATATCCGACCGTATATCATTTACGCAAGGCTTTTTTGGACGGTAAAAACATAAGCGACCCGAGACTGTTGTATCTTGCGGTTCATCATGTAATTATAAACAGAGGACATTTTCTGTTTGACGGTGTAAACGTTGAAAACGTTACGAAATTTGAAACGGTATTTAACTCGCTGGTTGAATATATTAACGATAATTTTGATTCGGAATCGGATATTAAGAAAATTACAGATGTTGATACTGCTGAATTTTCCGAAATATTAAAATCAAAGTCTACCGTTACGGCAAAGAAAAAAGCGTTATACGAACTGTTCGGCGTTAAAAAGGGTCAGATTAAAGCAGTTTGTGATTTGCTCGCGGGCAGTTCGAGTGTAAATCTTTCCGATTTGTTTGATAATGAAACGCTGAATTCTTCCGAGAAAAATAAAATAACTTTTTCGAGCTCGTCTTATCAGGATGAGCATGACAGCTACGAGGAAATACTTGACGGCGATATTATTTTTACCGATCTCTTAAAATCTGTTTATGACTGGTCTATTTTGGCTGATATCCTCGGAGATAACTCATATATATCACAATCAAAGGTTAAATCGTATGATAAGCATAGGGCTGATTTAAAGCTATTGAAAAAAGTTGTAAATAAACACTGCCGTGATAAATATTACGATTTATTTAAGTCCGATAAAAACGATAAAAATTACTGTGCTTATTCCGGCATGTGCAAAATCGGCGGAAAGAAAAAGGAAATAAAACGCGCAAAGCTGGACGATTTTTATGCGGAAATTAAAAAAATACTAAAACCGTTTGACGATGATGACGACGTTAAAATAATATTTTCAGACATTGAGACAAAATCATTTTTACCTAAACAGATTTCTACGGAGAACTGTGCGCTTCCGTATCAGCTTAATGAATTTGAATTAAAAAGAATCCTGTCAAACGCCGGAAATAATTTCTCGTTCCTAAAAGAAAAGGATGAAAGCGGGATTACCGTCAGTGACAAAATAATGAAGCTGCTGACATTCAGAATTCCTTATTATGTCGGTCCCCTAAACGATGAACACAAGGGCAAAAACTCTAACTGCTGGATGGTGCGCAGAGATAATTCAAAAGACCGCATAACCCCGTGGAATTTTGAAAATAAAGTTGATATTGAGCAGAGCGCGCAGGAATTTATTTTCAGAATGACAAACAAATGCACGTATCTTTACGGTGAGGATGTTTTGCCGAAAAATTCGTTATTGTACAGCGAGTACGAGGTTCTTAACGAACTGAATAATTTAAGTCTCAACGGAGAGAGACTGAACGTTGAAGATAAAAAGGACATTATCGAAAAGGTATTCAAACAGAAAAATAAAGTAAAGATTAAAGACATAGTAAACTACTACCGTTCTGTCGGAAAAGAGGTTTCTGCCGATGATTTTTCGGGACTTGCCGACATGAAGGAGTTTAAGTCGTCGCTTAAATCGTACAGAGATTTTGATAAAATACTCGGCGACAGATTCAATTGTAATTATGCAGAAGAAGCGATACTTGCAGTTTTGCTTTTCAGCGGAGATAAAAAGATACTGACCTCTCGGCTTAAAAAGATAGGCGGCGGATATTTCACCGATGACGAAATAAAGAAAATTTCATCTCTAAGATATTCCGACTGGGGCAGATTTTCGAAGAAACTGCTGACAGGCGTATATTCTGCTTATTCGCAGACCGGCGAATACATGAATATAATAACCGCTATGCGTGAGACGACGTGCAATTTTATGGAAACGCAGGGTCAGAATTTCGGTTTTAAGGACGAAATACAAAAAATCAACAGCGAGGTTATGCCGAAAATCAATGAGTTTTCATATGACGCGCTTGTTAAGGATTTATATGTTTCACCGAAAATAAAACGTTCTGTTTGGCAGACACTGCTCATAGTCCGTGAGATTGTTAAAATAACGGGACATGAACCGAAAAAGATATTTATTGAAATGGCAAGAGGTACGGACGGCACTTCAAAAACGCCGGATTCAAGGAAAAACAGACTTTCGGAGCTTTATAAGAAATGCGGGGAAGATTCGGGAGTTCTTTATGATTCTCTTGCAAAGCATACAGATTCCGATTTGAGAAAAACCGCACTGTATCTGTATTATACGCAGATGGGTAAATGTATGTACTCGGGTGAGGATATAGAGCTTGACGATTTATTTGATAAGAATATTTACGATATAGATCATATTTATCCGCAGTCAAAAACAAAAGACGACAGTCTTGATAATAAAGTTCTTGTAAAAAAGAAATTGAATTTAGATAAAAGCGATAAATTCCCCATTCCGAGTCATATAATTACAGATAAAGCGCGTGAGAATTGGATTGCATGTAAGAATGCAGGACTTATTTCCAAAGAAAAGTATGAGCGCTTAACGAGAAAAACCGAGCTTACTGCCGATGAACTTGCAGGATTTATAAATCGTCAGTTGGTCGAAACAAGACAGTCGACTAAAGCCGTTGCAGAGATTCTGACAGAAATGTTTCCCGACACAGCGATAGTTTATTCAAAGGCAAGCAATGCGGATGTGTTTAAAAAGTACTTTGACATTCCGAAGGTGCGCGAGGTTAATGATTATCACCATGCGAGGGACGCGTATATCAATATCGTCGTAGGCAATGTTTTTGACGTTAAATTTACACGAAACGCAGTGCGCTTCATAAAAAGCGGAAAACAGTATTCGCTTAACGAATGTATGTATGATTTTCCTGTCGGAAATAAGGATAATCCTGCGTGGATTCCCGGGGATGACGGTACGATATCGACAGTAAAGAAAGTATGTTCAAGAGAGAATATACTTTACACGAGAATGCCGTATACTCAGTGTGGAACTCTTTATGACGTTCAGCTTTTAAAGAAAGGAAAGGGACAGTTCCCCGCAAAGCCCGGCGACTGTCATTTTGACGGGCAGACAAATGAGGAAATTATAAACAAATACGGCGGTTATAATAAAATTAAGGGCGCATATTTTTGTCTTGTCGAACATACGGACAAGAAAAATAATCGTGTACGTTCAATCGAGTATGTTCCTGTATATCTTGCCGACAGTATAGAGAAAAATCCGTCCTTGCTTGAAAAGTATGTATCCGAAACGCTCGGGCTGAAAGACGCAGATGTCAGAATCCGCAGAATTAAAATGGATTCACTGTTCAGCTATAATGGATTCTTGATGAATCTTTCGGGCAGAACGGGCAGTCGGTTAATTTTTAAACCGGCAGTCCAGCTTAGACTGAATATGGGATATTATAAATATTTAAAGAATATTGTAAAATTTCATGACAGGCAACGTATTATGAAAAATACTCTTACTGTCAGTGACTTTGACGATATTTCAAAAGAAAAGAATCTTGAACTATATGACGTTTTATTATCAAAGATTAAAGACGGTGTTTACGGTATTGTGTATTCAACTTCATTAAAGCTGTTGACAGAAAAGAGAGAGAAGTTTATTTCTCTTTCTGTTGAATTACAGGTGGAATTATTATATAACGAGCTCCATTTGTTCCAGTGCAACAGAGTTAATTCTGATTTATCTCTGCTCGGCGGTTCTCCGAATTCTGGAATAATTTTGATTCAAAAAACCGTGACGGACAAAAATAAAGAATATTTAATTAATCAGTCTCCGACCAGTTTATTTGAAAGTGCGCCTGTTGATTTATATACGATATGAGCTGGCGTACGGTTGTAATATCGAAGAATGCAAAGCTCGAAGAAAAATTGAATTATCTGTATGTCAGGGATTCGGAGGGCGTACAAAAAGTGCATCTGTCCGAAATTGGTTTATTGATGATAGAAAGCACCGCCGTTTCCCTGACTGCGGGTTTAATCTGTGAGCTTAGCAAACGGAAAATCAAAGTAATATTCTGCGACGAAAAACGCAACCCGCAGTCAGAGCTTGTTTCATATAATCAAAGCTGTGACGCAAGTTTGAAATTAAAAAAGCAGATAGCGTGGAGCGGGGAAATAAAACAGGCTGTATGGACGCTGATTGTCAGAGAAAAGATTATAAAACAGGTTGAGTTACTGCGAAAACTCGATAAACCGGAGTATGAAATGCTGTTAGGATATATCGACGAATTACAGCTCGGAGATTCTACCAACAGAGAGGGACATGCTGCAAAAGTATATTTTAACGCGCTGTTCGGTAAATCGTTTACCCGTCAGCAGGACTGCGCGCAGAATTCGGCTCTCAACTACGGTTACAGCATTATTCTGTCTGCGTTTAACAGAGAAATAACCGCGCTCGGATATACGACAAAACTCGGGTTGTTTCACGATAACAGATTTAATTTTTTTAACCTCTCGTCTGATTTAATGGAACCGTTTCGTCCTATTGTCGATTCTAAGGTTTTGGAGGTTTTATTTGA
Organism: uncultured Oscillospiraceae bacterium; assembly: GCA_900543395.1. GTDB lineage: Bacteria > Bacillota > Clostridia > Oscillospirales > Acutalibacteraceae > CALACW01. The sequence continues at coordinate 41,781 of UQQT01000009.1, forward strand.
TAATGATTTCGGACATGATGAAAAAATGATGATGGTCAATATTTTAAACGACGAAGTTATATTTTCGGGTCGTCACCAAACCGTATCAAACGCAATTCGGCTTTACTGCAAAAGCGTGACCGACGCGCTGTGTGAAGAAGATTTATCATTAATCAGATTTTATCAAAATGAGTAATTACAGATTTATGAGAGTGCTGGTATTTTTCGATCTGCCCGTTCAGACCGTTTCACAGAGAAGAGAGTATACGAGGTTTCGCAAATTCCTTATAAAAGAGGGATTTATAATGATACAGGAGTCGGTGTATTCCAAGCTGACTCTCAACTCGACTGTTACATCCGCAGTTACGGACAGAATAAAAAAGAATAAACCGTCCGACGGTATAGTTCAGCTGCTCGTCATAACGGAGAAGCAGTATAACTCTATGGAATTTATTGTCGGACAAAAACACGGCGATATTATCGACACTGACGAAAGGCTTGTGATTCTGTGAGATTTGCACACCCTGAACTTGATTTTTATATTGATTCGAATGAAAACGAGGCGAATGTTTTAATTATAGAAAACGGTACTTTTTTGTATCGTTTGGTTTCAGAACTCGGTATGCAAATTGAAACGTCGGACGGGCGGTTCGTATTGTCCGATAAAAACGATATTTTACCGCTGAATAAGAATATGATTTTGATTACGGATCTTTTTCATATTGACTCTAACCAAAAGAAAATACTTACTAAAATTTATTCATACTTATCTGAAACTGCGCGTGATGAGTTTTATCCTCTAAGTACGCAGACCATGGCGCAGAATGAACGGTTTATATGTGAACTGCTCGACAATTACCCGTCTCAGCTTGAATATTCTGCGCCGACCGTCGATGGATTGATAAAATTGTTCGGAGTAAAGGTTTATGAGGGAGGGGAGTCTCTGCTCGAAAAACTGACGGATCATATAAAACTTTTAAACGAGACGTTTAACATAAGTTATTTTGTTATTTACTCGCTTCATTCAATGCTGAACGAGGAGGAATTGAATCAATTTTACAGCTTTACTTTTATGAGAAAATATGTTATATTGTCATTGGAACCTTATCCGATAACTCCGCTTGATTGTGAGCGTGTGTATATCGTTGATAAGGATCTCTGCTCAGTCTTTTAGACTATACCGTATTGAAATTACCCTGTTTTAGCAGTAACAAGGTACTCCGCCGTCATGAATTTGAGGTTTGAGGTTTGAGAGTAGTGTAATTTCATATGGTAGTCAAACTTAATCAGCCGACAAGCACGGCAAGCGGTGGTTTGAGAGTAGTGTAATTTCATATGGTAGTCAAACATATCCAAACACAAAAATTTTGCTAAGTTCGTTTGAGAGTAGTGTAATTTCATATGGTAGTCAAACGGAGCTTTTATCAATACCTGTAAGTTTAACGTTTGAGAGTAGTGTAATTTCATATGGTAGTCAAACGTGACGAACAGGGTTATCGGGTTGATTGTAGTTTGAGAGTAGTGTAATTTCATATGGTAGTCAAACCTGTATGCAACCGAAGAAACATTTACATTTGTTTGAGAGTAGTGTAATTTCATATGGTAGTCAAACACTATACGTTACACAATAATAGCGAGCACGGTTTGAGAGTAGTGTAATTTCATATGGTAGTCAAACAAAAAAGGATGAACTCTGTTTGACTTGTTCGGTTTGAGAGTAGTGTAATTTCATATGGTAGTCAAACAGGCTCGAAGAATTTAAAAAAGCCCGTAGTGTTTGAGAGTAGTGTAATTTCATATGGTAGTCAAACAACACCGAGCGGTACCATACAGAACACAGCGTTTGAGAGTAGTGTAATTTCATATGGTAGTCAAACAGAGAGGATAAGAATATGGTTGAGACTTTCGTTTGAGAGTAGTGTAATTTCATATGGTAGTCAAACCAAGGGAGCGAACGAGAAACAGCACGCAGTGTTTGAGAGTAGTGTAATTTCATATGGTAGTCAAACTTATTAAGGACTTATGTCCGTTGGAACGACGTTTGAGAGTAGTGTAATTTCATATGGTAGTCAAACGCGAATTGATGACGAAAAGTAAAGCGGTGTTTGAGAGTAGTGTAATTTCATATGGTAGTCAAACATACGAAACGGTGGAAGCAATCGAAATCACGTTTGAGAGTAGTGTAATTTCATATGGCAGTCAAACTGAACCTGATTCCGGGAAGAATTAAAGAAAACTTTGCAGCCAGCTATCGTTTATCGCTTAAAGTATCAATAATTTATTCTTGAATTCCTTGATTTTTTAAATAAAAAACAGTATAATTAAATTAACCTATAAAGAGTGCGTAAGGGACAAGCCCTATGACCGCCGACAACCTGCCGAAAGGTAAGGTGCCAAAGCTTGAACGATAGGATTATATTATAAATGCTTTTGGGCAATCCTATTGTGACGATAGGGTTGCTCTTTTTGCTGTTCTTTTGAGGAATAAATTTATATAGGAGAATTAAATATGCGAACAATCAGAAATCTTACTCAAAGCGGGAAAAAGGTGTATATTTTTCTAAAGGATGAAGCAGTACGGCATCGCTTTATGCTCGATGCCGACAGAGAGGGGATAACTTACAGCGATAATGCCAAAGTTGCAGACAGAATGGTTGATGATGTTATGTCTTTGCAATCAAACGGAACAGTATGTTTTATCGGATATGTAGGAAAAATGTGCTATTATTATGCAAATCAAAGTAACATTGTCCGAGTTGATTATGAAAAATATATTAGCGGTGACATGGATTATTCTATAGTTATGTAAAAAAACGGCTGTTTATTTGAGCTTTAAGCAAACCGCCCCGGACGTTTTTAGTCCGGGGCAATTTTATATGTTCGTATTATTTGTAAAGGCCTTTTTGTTTTAAGAACTCCATGAATTCGGGGTAAGTCCCTTTTGTAAACGAGTCCTTTTTGAACAAATAATAGAGGTTCGCGGTTTTTGATTTGATGACAACAAGATGTTTTGTCTCATACGCTTTTTTCATGTTATAAAGCGGAACCTCGGTAAAAGCTCCGTTATACGATTTACAGCGCAGAGTATCGTATGTAACCTCCATCCTTGCACCGGAGGGACTGCCGTTGTTTAATTCCTTTTCGCGGTCTATTGTTTGTTTGGAGAAACGTTTTACACGCCAAACCAGCTCTGAATTATATACAAGTATTAAAAGCAAATAGAGGAAAATGCAGATTGCTTTTGTGATATCCGAGGTGAAAAACATAAAAAATACGATTGACAGAATCATCACGGAGTTCACAATATAAGGAACCGGGTTTCTGAGCATAGCAGATGTCTGAAATTCAGTCATTAAAGGTAAATTGTCGGAAAAATCGTTGCAAAAAATGACGTCCATGTAAAACCTCCATATGTTTTATAATATCATATCATAAAAAAATTCTAAATGCAAATAGTTATTGATTAAATTGTCACGGACAGTTATAATATACAAAGTGATGAAAATATAAAGGCGGATAACATGGATAAAATATTTCCCGGGGGAATTACGGTTACTACCGTGATAATGTGCGTAATGGCGGTTTTTGCGCTGATAGGTACGATTGACCGCATAATCGGAAATAAATCAGGTTACGGTGAACAGCTTGAAAACGGAGTTAAAACCGTAGGACCTTTGATTCTCGTAATGGCGGCAACGTATGCGGCGGCTCCGCTTCTGGCAAGCGTTCTGACCCCGATAGCCTCTCCGATATACTCTCTGTTCGGAGCTGATCCCGCAATGTGCGCCGGCACTGTTTTGGCTGTTGACATGGGCGGATATCCGCTTGCTTACGGAATGACGGACGACGTTATGAACGCGAACTTCAGCGGTGTAATACTCGGTTCGACAATGGGCGCGATGCTTGTCGGCACGCTCCCGATTGCCGTTACATATTTAAAGGACAAGGATAAGAGCATTTTCTCATACGGTATGCTGATAGGCATAGTGACCGTTCCGATAGGCTGTATCGCGGGCGGACTTGTTATGGGTATGAGCTTTGTCAATATTATAAAAAATCTCATTCCGCTTCTTATTCTTGACGTTATAATCGCGGCAGGACTTATATTCTTTCAAAGAATTACGGTTAAAATATTCAGTCTGTTTGCATCCGCGGTTACAATTCTGATTGCCGTACTGTTCGCACTTGCCGCCGTGCAGTACATGACGGGAATCAGACTGCCCGTATTCAGCAATATGTTTACGTCGGAGGACGGCGGAATTACGCGTTTTGACAGGGGACTTCTCATCTGCGCGCAGATAGGAATTATACTCGCAGGCGCGTTTCCGATGTTCGCCTTTTTAAGCAATAAGCTTGACAAACCGTTTTCGAAGCTCGGCGATAAAATGGGCGTAAATAAGGATTCCGTAGTCGGAATTATCGCAAATTTCGCAAATGCTATTGCAATGTTTAATCTTTTTGATAAAATGGACGACAAGGGCAAGCTTATCAACATAGCCGGCGCGGTTTCGCTGTCGTACGTTCTCGGCGATCATCTCGCGTTTGTCGCGGGCGTAAACGGGGATATGATGCTTCCGATGCTCGTAACGAAATTTACGGCGGGCATATCGGCTATAATACTTGCAAATCTTCTTTCGGGTAAAATATTAAAGAACAGGGAGAGCAAAGCATGAAGGATTTTAACAGATCGGGCGTTATGATAGACATGTCGCGCAATGCGGTGATGAACGTCGGCGCCGTCAAAAAAATGATTGATATAAACGCGCGTCTCGGGTACGACTTTTTAATGCTCTATACGGAGGACACGTATGAAATTGAGGGTCAGCCGTATTTCGGTCATTTGAGAGGCAGATATACCTCGGAGGAATTAAAGGACATTGATTCGTACGCGCAGAAAAAAGGTATCGAGCTTATCCCGTGCATACAGACTCTCGCTCATCTCGGCGCGATTATGAAGTGGCCCGAGTACAAAGACATAAACGACTGCGCGGATATCCTGCTCGCAGGCGACGAGCGCGTCTATGCGCTTATTGATTCAATGTTTAAAACGTTGAGCGAGAATTTTAAAAGCAGAATCGCAAATATCGGTATGGACGAGGCTCATTTTATCGGATTGGGCAAATACATGCAGGAGCACGGCATAAGAAACAGGCTCGATATACTGTTAGAGCATCTCGAAAAAGTTTCGGAGATTGCGAAAAAATACGGATTCGAACTGCTGATGTGGGGCGATATGTTTTTCAGACTCGCCAATAACGGCGGATATGACGGAAGTGTTGATTCGTCCGTCAAATCGCGTATTCCCGATAATGTTACGCTTATATACTGGGACTATTATTCGAAAGATAAAAAGCATTACGATGAAAATATTATAAATCATAAAGCCGTTGACAAGAATGTTTGGTTCGCGGGCGGGCTGTGGACGTGGACGGGCTTTACACCGCATAATCAGGCTTCGATTGAAAATTCGATTGCGGCGATAGAGAGCTGCCGTGAGCACGGCGTTAAGAATATTATAATGACAATGTGGGGCGATGACGGCGGAGAGTGCTCGAGATTTTCCGCGCTCCCGTCAATGTACGCCGTTTCCGAATTCTTAAAGGGAAATACCGATATGAAGTCGATTAAATCCGGATTTTATAAGGAATTCGGAATTGAGTGGGATTCATTTATTTTGCTTGACCTGCCCGATACTCCGAACAACGAAAACGGCAGAATAAACGACCCCGAGAAATACATGCTTTATTCCGACTGCTTTATGGGAATAGCGGATTCGACTGTCAGAAACGGCGACGGTAAAAAGTATGCCGACTGCGCGAAAAAGCTCGAAAAATGCGTTGACAATAAGGAATTCGGATTCCTTTTCTCAACGGTTAAAGCGTTATGCGACGTTCTTGAGATAAAATATGAGTTGGGCGTTCGCACAAGAAAAGCATATAAAGAGAATGAAAAATCACAGCTTAAAAAATCAGTCGGCGATTATGACGAGGTTATATCGCGTATCGAATTGTTCTACGATGAATTCGAGCGAATGTGGAGCATAGAAAATAAGCCGCACGGCTTTGACGTTCAGGATATCAGAATCGGCGGAACGCTTATGAGAATCAAGCACTGTAAAAAGAGGCTCGAAAGCTACATAAACGGTGAGATCGACTCTATCCCCGAACTCGAGGAGCCGGTGCTTCCCTATAAAGGAAACGAGCCGACTGATATAAATAATTTCTGCAATATTGTTACGGCTAACGTAATGTTTTTTCAATAACGGAGGTTTTAAAAATGAGTAAAAAATGGAGAGTCGGAATTATCGGCATCGGCGGAATATGCAAGGGGTCGCATCTTCCGGAGTATCTTTCGGACGAGCGTCTTGAGGTTGCCGCCTTATGCGATATTATTATCGAAAGGGCAGAGGAGATTAGGGATAAGTATTTCCCGGACGCGGCCGTTTATTCCGACTACAAGGAGCTTTTAAAGGACGGTAGCATAGATTCCATCGATATATGCACGCCGAACTACCTTCATTCGATTATTGCAGTTGATGCATTCGAGGCAGGCAAGCATGTATTCTGCGAGAAGCCCGACGCTGTAAGCGTAAGCGAGGTTATGCGAATGAAGGACGCCGCCGACAAGGCCGGCAAAACTCTCATGGTTATGAGAAACAACCGCTGGGTCACGGCTTCTAAATACGCTAAAAAGTATATCGAATCCGGCAGAATGGGCGAAATCTACTGCGGCCGCTGCGGATGGCAGAGACGACGCGGAATCCCCGGCAAGGGCGGTTGGTTTACAACCAAAGAACAGTCGGGAGGCGGTCCGCTTATCGATTTGGGCGTTCACATGATCGACCTTGCAATCTGGCTCATGGGTAATCCCACGCCTGTCGCGGTTTCGGGCAATACTTATATGAAGTTTGCAGACAATGACGTTTCGGACTCCGTAAATTCGGATTTCGGCGATAAAAATTCCGAGGGTACGTTTGACGTTGAGGATCTCGCCATGGGTATGATTCGTTTCGATAACGGAGCGCTTTTGCAGATTGAATTCAGCTGGGCTTCCAATATCGAAAAGGAAAACCGTTTCGTCGAGCTTCGCGGTACAAGGGCGGGGCTTAGCTGGAGTGACGGCGGGGTCAAGATATTCTCCGAGGAAAACGGCGAGCTTACCGATACCGTTTCACCGACAGTTAATCAGGAGAACGGTCACCGCAATAACCTGAAGCATTTCTACGACGTTGTAATAGACGGAGCCGAACCGCAGTTTAAGCCTCAGCAGGGTATCGATATGATTAAGATTCTCTGTGCAATTTATGAGTCCGCAAGGACGGGTAAAGAGGTTATTCTTTAATCTGAATAAACAACAGAAAGCCGTAAACCGAACTTTTTATGAGTCCCGGTTTACGGCGTTTTTTTCTGTTTTTTTATTGTTCTAAGATTTTACCGTCGGTCGAGATAATGTTTATCTGCCACGGGATGAATTTACCGCTGTTGATAAGAGCCTGTCTGACGGCGTTTTCGATTCCCGCGCAGCACGGAACCTCCATTCTTACTACCGTAACGCTTTTTATATCGTTGTTTTTGATTATTTCCGTGAGCTTTTCGGTATAATCCACGCCGTCAAGCTTAGGACAGCCGATAAGCGTTATTCGGTTTTTAATAAAATCGCCGTGAAAATTTCCGTACGCATATGCGGTGCAGTCGGCGGCAATGAGCAGATTTGCATTATTAAAATAAGGAGCATTTACCGGCACGAGCTTGATTTGAACGGGCCACTGCGAAAGTCTGCTTGAGGGCTTTTCGCAGACGGAATTTTCACGTTCTGCTTCCGAGTCTCTTTTAATAGCTTTAACATTCATTCCCGGACAGCCGCACGGGAGCTTTTTTTCTTTGTTTTCCTTCATCCTTTTTGTCTCCTTTACCGCATTTTCGTCGTATGCGTCCGCCTCGCGTTCCTCGAATGTGATTGCTTCTGCAGGACATGCCGGCAGACAGTCGCCGAGTCCGTCGCAGTGATTCTCCTTCGTAAGGCGGGCTTTTCCGTCTATCATCTCAATCGCGCCCTCATGGCACGCCTCGGCGCACAGACCGCAGCCGGTGCATTTTTCGTCGTCTATTTTTATTATTTTTCGTATCATGAATATTCCTCCTTCTCTCTGCAAGTATAATATATCATGATATTAATAACAAGTATATTGCATTTGCAACGAAATGAGGTTTTTTTGTAATGAAATACGATATCCGGTCTTTAAGTCGTACCGCTTTGTTTGCCGGTGCGGACGATAATCAGATAATTGACGCCCTCGAATGTCTGAAGGCTAAAAGGTCATGCTGTAAAAAGGGCGGATATGTTCTAAGACAGGGCGAATATATAGATTCCGTCTGTGTTCTGCTCTCGGGCAGGCTTCATATAAAAAACGAGGATTACTGGGGCAACGGAAGTATTCTCGGTTCAATTGAACCCGGTGAAATATTCGCCGAAGCGTATGCGCCGTCCGGTAGCGGAGCTTTGCTTAACGATGTCTGCGCGGTTGAGGACAGCGAGATTTTGTTTCTTGATATGAAGAAAATTCTTTCTCATAAGAAATGCTCGTGCGGGATCTGCGATATTATTAAAAAGAATCTTATCTGTGAAATATCGGGTAAAAACAGAAGCCTCGTCGCAAAGCTCGGATATATATCAAAGCGTACGATCAGGGAAAAGCTGACGGCGTATTTGTCCGACGAAGCAAAAAAGCACAGCAGTTCATGCTTTGAAATTCCGTATAACCGTCAGCAGCTTGCGGATTTTCTGTCCGTCGACAGAAGCGCAATGTCAAGGGAACTCGGAAAAATGCGTTGCGAAGGACTTCTTGATTTTGATAAAAACAGATTTACTTTAAAATAATTCAAAATGCTTGGCATAAATTTAAATATTCGTATAAAAAAGACTATATTTCACGAAGTACGCACTTTTAATGCATAATGTGAAATATAGTCCTTATATGTTCTGCACTTTTTGGGTCGGTCATGCAGTATTCGGTTTTGAATTATCTTCAATTCTAACCGACTGCTGTGATATTAAAATGCTTAATAGTGTGCCTTTCCGCAATCGCATACCCTTTGAATTCCGAATAATCTGATTAAAAACAGCTTGATTTTCCAGAAGAATGACGCAAATTTATTCTTTGAATGGCAGAGACAGCTGCAGTTTTTCTCTGTATCGGGGACATCCTCTTTTATTTTTGTACCGCATTTGTCGCATATGCCGTCATTGTCGGAGTCTGTATGCCCGGTTTCATTGATAATTCTTGTCTCGGAGACTCCGCATTCCGTGCATTCGCGTTTTTCCTCGCCCTTGTCCGTGCATGAGTGGGACACTGTGACGACCCACTCGCCGAAGCTGTGACCGTTTGCGGGGATGATTTCCTGCTCTAAGAGAACCTCTTTGCATCTTTTGCAGTGAACGCCGGAGGAAAGACCGGTTTCGGTGCAGGTGGGGGCGACGGCTTCGTCGAACTCCGCGTCATGCTCAAGTGCGTCTATGACCTCCTGCTCGGTAAGAGTTTTTTCGCATACCGAACAGTGCGAGCCGTCCGTAAGTCCCGGCTCTGTGCAGGTCGGAGCGTGTCCGCTGTCGGTTACCGGTTGATGACCCTGTGCGGGAATTACTTCCTGCTTTTCGGTTACAACGCCGCACTCTGAACAGTGTGAGCCGTCCGTAAGTCCCGGCTCTGTGCAGGTCGGAGCGAAGCCCTTGTCCGTTACGGGGGTATGTCCCTTTGCCGGAACGATATCCGATATATATTCGTTTTGGCATAACGAGCATGTATATGTTGTAAATCCGTCATCAAGGCATGTCGGCGGAGTTACAGCGGAGGTATACTCATGGCTGCATTCCTTTACGTCGGTTGACATTACCTTGAGGCAGACATTTCCGGCTGTCTTGAAATATCCCTCGTCGGGAGCAATGTAATCCCAGTTTTTGCCGTCCATGCTTATATAGCTTTCATATTTATTAAAGGAAGCGTTGTACATTGAGCCTTCCGTCATTAATGACGCGTTCGAGTCTCCGGAAACGTCTATTTTAATAACGGCGGAGAATACGTCGCCCTCGTTGACCTCAACGCTTTGTGTAAGCTTGGCGGTGTGATAGCCGTAATAGCTTTCTGCTCCGGAAACGGTGGAAACAAGAGTTCCGGAGACGGGGGAGTCGTTTGCGCTGTTTAATTTATAAATATAAATCGTGTAAAGCATCGCGCCTCTGCTGTAAAATCCGACATGACTGAGCGTTTCATGGCTCTTTGCCGTAAAGACGTTTGCGCCGTAAATCGTTGTTCGTCCCATATATGAAAGCGCGCTGTAAGAACCGATTCCGTCATATTGATAAATATTGTCATAAATCGATTTTGAATCAGCTTTGTAATACGAGAATGACGCGATCTCTTTCTCGTCATACGACATCCAGAAATAGCCGTCCTTGAGATGATAGTTGTCGCCCCAGCTTCCCTTTACGAGCCACGCGCCGTTGTTTTCGGGCTTATAGCCGTCGCGGAAGTTGTCCTTTGAATAATTATCGTCCCAGCCAACTACGGTAACGTCGTGATTCGTATCCTTGTTTTCTGTATCGGGATTATAGTAAGCCGAGCCGTTGTCCGTGACATTATAATACCAGTTGTGATTATAATAGCTTGTTTTGACGCTTCCGTGCTCCATTATCGCTCGTTTGATTTTTGTCGTATTGGCAGTCGTGTTGTCTATCGCGGAGCAGTCAGTGACTCTGAATTCCGATTTGTACCTGTGACTTTCGTCCCAATTGCCGGTGGCGTACGGATAATCGGAGTCGTAAACAGGTCCGCTTCCTCTTGCGTACGTGCTGATGGAATCCATCCATGTACCTCCGGCTGAAAACGCCGAATTCATATCCGGGTAAGTCTCGCCGTCGCCGTGTGTGGTGTCAGCCTCGTCGGTTACAAGGCTGTTTTTTGCAAACCATACAAGATGATCCTCGGAAAGATCAACGGTGTTGTCCGCAAGTCCTTTTTTTATAAGCGATGTTTCAACGCATGATGATGCGGCGAACGCCCAGCAGGTGCCGTACTGCCCCTGTTCCTTTACGGAGGTTATAATTCCCTCGTCGCGGGCGTCGTATTTTGCCGGGACGTAATAATTGCTTCTTGCCCTGGTTTTGACCGAGGGCAGCTCGCTTTGCGTGAAATCGACTGTATTTCCGTTTTCGTCCTCCCAATGAGTATTTCTTCCGTCTGCCTCGACTATCATGTTATACTGAATTATTTTTCCGTCCTCGTTTTGGGCGAAGGATAATGATGAGAAGTACGGTAAAACAGTAATTACGGATAACATAACGCCGATTATTTTTTTAAATCTTTTCATATGCGCCTCCGATTTGTTTTTTTTCGGTTAGATTACGAACGGCAAGACAGGGACGAAGCGTGAGCCGAGATGGAACGGGCTTTGCCGTTTCGAGCCGTTTTGCCGCAATGCGTATTAAGAGAAAAAAGAAGGAACGCCGTATTCTTCCCGATTTGATTATACTAAACGGACAAAAGCGTTGTCAATGACATTCGGGAATTAAATATACGAAAAAATTGAGTTAAAAAACAAATAATTCGTTGATAATAATATGGAATTATGGTATTCTTTATTAAATCCAAAAAATCGAGACGGGAGACTGTTAAATGAAAACACTGCGGCTGATAAACGATATTTTCTTCCCCGAACGCTGTGTTTTCTGCGGGCAAAATCCCGTATTCCCCGGTAAAATTCTCTGTAACGAGTGTGAGGACTGTATAGAATTCATACCGTCTCCGCGGTGTCCGAAATGCGGACGTGAGGTTAAGAAATGCAGATGCAAAAATATACGTACATTCTATAAAGAACTGTGTGCTCCGTATTACAATGAAGCGTGCGTCCGGCACGCCGTGGACAGATGGAAGTTTTACGGCTCAACCGAGTGTACGGAGGTTTTCGTCAGGGATATGATGAATTTGTATGAGAATGAAATAAAATCCGGGCTGTTCGACTTCGTAACGTTCGTGCCGGCTTCTAAGACTACGCTTGAGGACAGAGGATTTAACCAGTCCGAACTGCTTGCGGAGGTTTTCAGCGCGTATACGTCGCTTGAATGTAAAGACTGTCTTGTCAAAACTTTCGAAACTCCGCCCCAGCACACTCTGCCGAGATATTTAAGACTCGGAAATGTCCTCGGCGTATTCGAGGTCAAAGACAAAGAAGCGGTTTACGGTAAAACGATACTCCTTATCGACGATATCAAAACGACGGGAATGGTGCTCAACGAATGTGCGAAAATGCTGATGATAGCCGGAGCGGAGGCTGTGTACTGTCTGACAATCACGCTCGGATAGTGCGGTCGGAGCGTTAAAACAGAGACGAGAGCGATTTAAGTCTAATCCTGACGCCGAGAAGAGAATCGGAAACATTATTTTTTACCGTGATGTTTGAATTGTGTTTGCCGAAAATAATTTTCGAGTTTTTATTTTTAATTGAATTTGAATTAAATATCAGTTTGTTTGCGTTCGAAGCAGAGAGAATATTTCCCTCGCAGCTTTCGAACGTATTATTATTTATATAGATGTTTTTAAGCATTTGGGAGTCGGCGGTCTTGCCGTTTATACTCGCCGAAACGTTGATTACGCGCCCCGGTCGGAGACATTGCAGGAGGAAAACGTGTTATTTCTGATCTCGAGCGTATTTACGCCGGTACCCTCGAGCCATTTCCCCGGGGAAATATCGGCGATAACCTTTATCGCGTTGCCCATTGTTTTATAAAATATATTGTTTTTGCACAGTCCGTTTGAACTCTGGAGAAGAAGTCCGCGCGCACGGTTTTCATGAAAATTTTTGAATCAGGTCTTTTTATGTAGAATACGGAATCGTTTACACCGTCTATTCTGTCAAAATGAGCGTATTCGCTGTATTCGGGTTGAGCTTCATCGGGGAGCGGGACAGGTTTCTCAACCGGGTGAGCCAAACCGAAAATCGGAGCAAAGAGCATTGCTATCGAAGTTAAAAAAACAAAAAACGACTGGGTCATGTTTTTCATCCTTTAAAATTAAATTTTATTATATTTTACCATTTGACAGCGTAAAAGTAAATATTAAATTAAGGAAAGCAGCATTACTATTATATTTTTATATAATGCAATTTAATGCGTGAATTTTTTTCTTTTTTATTGTTAACAAAAAATAAGAAATAATCATAAGAAATATTGGAATTCAGACTGAAAAAGTGTATAATTAAATAAATTTTTAAATTATTGTCATGAAGGGGGGCGGGGAAAGGTTTATGAAGCTGAAAAACAGAAAAACAGATAAAATCTGGACGGAGCATGAGAGCTATATCAGAAGGCTGTGTTCGTATAAACTCGAAAGCAGACCCGAATATATTGACGACTGCGTTCAGGAGATATTCCTTGCCCTGTCCGAAGCTTTGCATAATGAAAAACGTATAGATTGCCCCAAGGCGTGGCTTACGAAGGTTGCGTATAACAAAATTTCGGATATATACGAAAAAATAAAGAAGGAGGACGAGCTTTTCGTTCCTTTTAATCCGGACGTTATCGACGAAACGTATTCGCTGTCCGTTCGGATCGATACGGATAAAGAGAGAGAAACGGAGCTTGTAATGAACAGAGTTCTCGTTTCGCTTGATTCGGACGAAAGAAAGCTGTTATGTGACCGGTATGAGCTTGAAAAAAGCATATCGGAAATAGCCTGCGAGAGCGGTATAACGGAAAATGCCGTATATCAACGGCTGTACAGGCTTAGAATTAAGACAAAAATGCTCGCTAAAGATTGCTTTGACGAGTGAAAGTGTGAATTTTCTGTAAACTATAGGTTTTTTATGTAAGAAACGTAAAAAACGGCGGACTATATTAACGGAGGATGATTTGCAGTGCTAACTGATAAAAAATTAGAAAAATTCCTCAAGGATGAGTCTTTCAGCGAAATTTCAAAAGAACAGCTCGATAAAATCATTGACGACGAAATGAAAAAGCCTGAGTCCGAAATTGATACCGGGCTTATAGAATACTGCCTTAATCTTATGGATGGCATTGACAAAAAGACCCAATCCGACGATATTAATAAGAATGGTTCGGGTGATAAGAATGTAAAGACTTTAAAATTCAGTTTCAGGCATATAGCTGCTCTTGCCGCGGTAATTTCGATAGTAATTGTCGCCGCAGTCTCGGGATCTGCGTCGGTATCGCATTATAAAATGTACGATGGCGCAATTGAGGTTGACGGGAACAGCGTTTTTCCCGATTTGTCGGGATTTTACGGCGAATCTCAGTCAACCGACATGCCGGACGACGCACTTATTAAGGAGCTTTCGGACAACGGTGTTTCGGGTGTTCTTCTTCCGCGCGCGCTGCTGTCGGGGGCGATTGAAGTTACAAATATTGAATATAATATTGATGAATGGCGTGACGGCGCATACATAGAGTTCACATACGACGACAAGTACGGAAATATATCAATTGAAATTGAAAAATATGATTATGACGACAGAACCGAAAACTGGGAATTTCTGCAAGTTTCCAGTGTTGTTGAAATGGTAAAGACGGACAAAGCGACTGCGTTCTGTTTTTCGCAGTTCAAAAATGAGTTTACTACAATAATTTACAGGAGCGGTAAGGCTTTGTATGCCATACAAATACCTGTTGAACTGGACGAGGCTGTTCAAATAGCAAAAACTATAAATTAAGAGGAGTATATACAATGAAAAAAATAATTTCAATTTTATCTGCCGTTATCACGGTTTTCAGCTTTTTTTCCTTTAACGCTTACGCGCAGACGCCGGAAATAAATCAGGATGCGGTTATAAATTCGGACGTTGATGTCGTATACGGTATTTATGATACTGACGAAAATTCCGATATAAGTACATGTGCGTCCAACCTTATAATTGCAAAAAGCATAAGTCTTAGGAAATCGGGAAACATATTGATATTGGAAGCGACAACAAAGGGTAGTTCCGAAGTTACAAAATGCGGATTTACATACATCAAGGTTCAGCGTTTGATTAATAATGTATGGACTGATTTTGGTACGTTTTGCTATAAGGACCAGTATTCCGATTCAAATTCTATGACTTTTACGTCAAATGTTTACGGTCCCAAGGGATATACATACCGTGCGATATGCGAACACTATGCGGAGAAAAAGACTTTTCTTGGTTTAAAGTCAAAAGAGACAGCATATAACGTTACGTCAACGATGTATTTCAGCTGATAAAAACTGAAAATATTACATATTTTATATTCTGTTTGTTTTTTTGTGCTGTCTATTTTCTGTAGTTAGGTGTAATTTTAGGCTTTTTATTGCATTTGCATAAAAAAACAATCAAAAAGCTCGTGCAACGTTTTTTTGTAAGAAAACGCAGAATCTCGGACTATATATATGAGAGGATTTTTTTAATATCCGAGATGTTTTTCTGACGTGCATCCTCCCGCAGTCTGCGGAGTTTCCTCCGAAATAAGGCTTATGAACGATACAAACCGCAAAAAACTCCGCAGACTATTTTTATAAATAAGGACGTGATAAGTAATTATTTGATGTTTTTTAACCCCGGCATATCACAATAAACTCGAAAGGATTAAAAAAATCAATGAAAAAAATATTTAAAACAATCGCCGTACTGCTTTGCATGCTTACGGTAATGAATATAATGACCCCCGGCATATACGCCGCCGCTGCGGACACTGCCGATACTGCGCCGAGTACAGCCGGCGAGGAAGTCAATTTGGTTTACGGTTATCACAGCGTTACCGCCGGCAGAGCGGGTACTGTTAAGGTAAACGACTTTACATTAAAACCCTCTGCCGAATTCGGGCTTCTTTCCATCGACGGAAATCTGGCTCCTGTTTCGCTTTCCATGCGTTACAATTCAAAAGCGTATGATTATCTTTCGTCAAACTTTTCGTATGACGCGGATTCATTCGGCGCAAAGGTTTTGACGTCGTACAGCGCATTTATCAAAAAGACGACGGTAAACGGCGCGGAACGTCTTGCACTTTTATCTCCTAATGACAATATAATAATGTTTAAAGAGGAAAGTACGGACGAGGACGGCAGCGTTGTTTGGAGTGCGGTGAGCGAATCATATTCAGATTGGAGTCTCTGTGAATTTGATTATGATTCGGCTGTGCGAGATGACATTTCCCTAAACGGCGTATATTTGGGGTATTCTCTTTTTAATGAAAGCCTGAATTCGGGTTATGCGTTTGACCGTTACGGCAGAATGATTGCGTTTATCCCGCCGTATCCTAAGGAGAATGACGAAATCGAGGACTATATGCCCCCGTGTGTATATATCGAATATGCCGACCCTTCGGGTGCGGATTATGAAAAAATTTCAAAAATCACAGACGCCGTAGGCAACGAGTACCGTTTTATCTACGCGGATTCACTGCTTACTAAGGTTAAATGCTATTCATCCGACGGCGAAGCAATAATCGCCGGTACCGGTGAAAACGCCGCACCTCTTGAGGCAAGTTTAGGATATATGAACGGCTGTCTGTCATCCGTAACATTCCCCGACGGCAATTCTGTATTTTATACATATAATTCAGCCGGACTGCTTACCGGCGCGGTCAATATCGATTCGTATAAAATAGAGCTTGAGTACACAAACGACCGCGTTTCGCGTGTGGGCGAGAATGCTCTCGGTGAGGACGGAGAATACATCGAGGGAAATTACTTTACAATAGTATGTTCGGGAAATTACAGAACGTTCACGGACAATAACGGCAATGTTATCACAAAGCGTTTTGACTCGTTCGGAAATATAATATTCGTTAAGGATAAGGACGGCAATTATATTTACGGCGCCGGCAGTAACGAAGAGGAATCCACTGCGGAAGAAACGACACAGCCTGTTTCGGAACCCGTTTCGGAGTCCGTTTCGGAACCTGTTTCGGAGCCTGAAACAACTGCGGATGAGGATGTTACCCATGAGGAGGAGTCTATGTTTTTCTCCGTCTGCCCGTGCGAAGAGTGCATTCAGATATTCTGTGAGTGCGCATGCGAGGACGAGGAAAGCTGTACGTGCATACAGTGTAAACGCAGAGAGTCGTCAACCGAGGACGAATTCGGCAACGTACTTTCCGACAGCCGTTTTGACGGAGTTAAAACAATGATGTCGTCGAATACTTATACCCCCGACGGCAATCATATTGCATCCTCTACGGACGAGGCGAGCAATACCGTATATTATGTATATGATAACGAGACGGGATTCCTTGACCGCATTTCGGGCGGTGAAACCGTTGTCGACATGGAGTACGACTCCGTAGGCAACCTGACGCGTTTTGTTCAGCAGGTCGGCGGACTGTCGAACGGTACGGAAATGTCGAATGCGTACACGTATGAAAACGACAGAATCGTTTCGATAACCCATAACGGATTTTCATATAACTTTACATATGACGAGTGGGGCAACAGAACGAGCATTAAGATAAACGAAACCGAGATAGTCACGAGCTCGTATGATGAAAACAGCCGGTTAACATCGGTTTCATACGCAAACGGACAATCTGTATCGTACGTGTACAACGATAACGGCAGCATCAGGGGCGTGTCGTTTGACGGCGGAGAAACGCTTGAGTATGAGTATACATATTCCGAAAGCGGAACGCTTACGTCATGCATTGACAGAAATTCAGGATTCGTAACCTTATACGACGAAACCAAGACGGAAATGCGTGATCTTAGTACAAACAGTTTAATCTATTCAACCTCTTCGAATAATGACGGCAGCCGGAATCAGACGGTTTTCAACAAAACGATTGTTTACGAGTATGACAGTGACAGCAATCAGACGACGGGTAAAACAACGTCGAGCATTTCGTTTAACGATACATTCACAACTAAAAAGAATGACGAAACGGTCACCGCACAGCTCGACTATATTAACACGGTTACAAAGGACTGGTTTGACAGAACGGAATCTAAGTCGTTTACATCGGTTCTGACTCTTTCCGACGGTACGTCGTCGACGGTAAACGGACTGTACGGATATACATACGACGATACCGCAGATACGGCTTCGCCGAGAATCCTTTCTCATTCGTCCTCTTTTACGAACGGTTCGACCGGAGTGTCGCGCACCGACGGCTACGAATACGACGACAGGGGCAACATCACCGGAATATTCCGCACAGAGAACGGCGAAAAGGTTTATCATTATTCTTACGAATACGACGAGGCGAACCAGGTAACGCGCGAGAATAATTTGGATTACAACCGCACGATTGTCTATGTCTATGACAAGGGCGGAAACATGACTCAGAAAACGTCATACGCATATACGCTCGGAGATATAACCCCCGAAACAGCGATGAAGAACAAAGCCGTATATGTTTACTCCGACCCTGTTTGGAAGGATAAGCTTACGTCATTTGAGTATACTGATTATGAGGACAGCAGTAACAGCTTTGTTTCCGCGGTTGAGTACGATAACGCCGGAAATATAACGTACTTCAACGGCTCGCACTATACATGGACGGCGGGCAGACAGTTAAAGAGCGTTACCGACTCCGACGGTATCAGAATTGATTATACGTACAACGAAAACGGTTTCATGACAACGCAGACGGAGTATAAGAACGGCGAGTATGAATCAACAATCTCTTATATTTGGGATTCGGATACTTTGGTCGAGAGACGAATTTACGACAAAAATGACCCGGAAAGCTATACTTCGTCAAGAATCATCTATGACGCAGACGGCGAACCGCAGGCACTCGTTGTCACCAGCGGAAGAAACGGCATTTTCAATGGCGAAGTCGGTGAGCTTGTACTTTATTACCGCTGTAATCTTCAAGGGGATATTACCGGACTGGTCGACGCAGAGGGCAGACCCATGGGTGAGTTTGTCTATGACGCGTACGGAAACTTTACGTTTGAAGCCGAAAACGAGGGAATCGGCGCAGTATTTGAAATGTTAATTTCGTTTGCGCTTACGCCGATATCGTACAGGGGCTATGTGTATACGTCGCTTGACAGCAAACACTGTTATTACTATCTCGGCTCGAGATTCTATTCTCCGCTGCTGTCGAGATTTATGAATGCGGACTCTATGGCTGATACCGGCACCGGCGTGGTCGGTACGAATATGTTTGCGTACTGTAATAACAGTCCGGTGGGATTTATTGATCCGGACGGTGAGCAAAGTATAGGAAATAAAATATTAGGTATTCCTCTTAGAGTTGTTTTTTCATTTTTCAGATACTTGCAAAATATGCAGAAAATGAAGGAACATAAAGGATTTATAGAGAATCAACATAAAGAACCTGTAGCATCGTTAAGGTATGGACTTACGCGCATGAAGGATACAGGATGTGAATTAATTGCCATTTATAATGCAATGTTGCTTTATGGTAAAAATCCTTCTTTACCTAATATCATTTTCACTGCGGAAAATTCTGTTCCCGGAATGGTGTTGGAGGGCGGATTTGGTACTGATCCAGTGTTTGAGAAAAACTATTTAAAAAAACAGGGAATCAATACAAAAACTTATTCAACAATAAAAGCCGCTGATCGTGAAAAAAAAGCTGGAGATATTTTTATTGTAACATTTTCAAATAGAACTGGAAAAAATAAAAACATTCCTTCTCCTGTAGTTCACACTGTTGCGGTGATAATATGCAGCAATGGTAAAATTCGCGCATATAATGCCAATCGCAGGGAATATGAATCTTTGTATGAAATAACAAAAGAAGAGGATGGTTGGATAACATTAAAATGTTATAAACTTTTATAAAGCGACTAAGGAGACGATGTAATGAAAAAAAAGATTCTTTTAGGGGTTCTTATTCTTTGTGCAGTGATAATTGCTTCTTTGGGCATTCGCATAATATTATTTATACATGATACATCATATAAAGAGCCGGAATTAACATTGTCGTCCAAAAGAGAATATAATTCAACGTTATGTATTGTTGAGGATGTTGATTTTATTTCTGATTTTTATTATCCTGATAAAAAGCCGATTGCGTATTATAAAAGCGACGGCAAATTTTTGTCGTCAAAGTATGATTGTTATTTAGCCGGCTCTGATGAAGTCTTTTTTCAAACGGACGGCTATAATATACCGCATCTCGTTATGAGTTATATTGACGATAACTTCATAAACATAATAATAAGTCATTGGGAAAGTCAATTAACAACTTACCATGAGGGTACTTATATAGATGCGCACAAATACGATGAGGCGTTTATTTATGACAGAAATACAAAAACATCTAAAAAAGTCTACAAGACTGATGACAAAAAAGATTTTCTTGTAGACTATTCAAACGAGTATTATGTAATTTATGACAGAGATAATGATACAATTACAAAATACTCAGTTAACGACGATTCTGTTGTTCAGCGTGTGGATGTCAGTGAAAAGATTTATAAGAAAAATCCGATTAACTTCGTACTAAAAGACGATGTTTGCATTGAATTTAATGAAAATAACTGTGTTGATGTTTTTAAGGATTGGGTAAACTGATTTTATTTTTCTAATCTTTTATGCCTTTTTTTCAGAAAGATGTGATTTATCAGATTATATATATAAGTCGATTCTTTCCTTGCTTTTAAACTGTTTTTCTAACGCATATCTTCTCACCGCCTGTGGGAATCTGTCGTTTTAATCTCAAACTTTTATTAACGTAATGTCAGATTCGCGCAGGCTGTTCATCGCATATAGACAGATTAAGCGAAAAAAGAATAAAAACATCGAAATTAAAGCTGTTTTGTAAATTTGCATAAAAATAACGCAAAAAGTTTGTATAGTATTTTTATGTAAGAAATTGCGATTTTCCCGACTATATATATGGGAGGAATTTTGACACGCATCCTCTCACGGTCTGCGGGGATCATTTGTCTGTACCCTCGGCGGGGTAACTTTCAAACATGTTAACGCATTAATGATTCCCGCAGGCGAAAGTAAAAATGTTTTTCAATTAATATGCCGTTTTTACTTTAAAGGAGCTTGGGTATGAAAAAAACAACATTATCTTTTAAGAAAAAAATGCTTTTATGTATTTGTTCGTTATTTGTCATAGCTGTAGTTGTATTTGGAGTTTTGCCTAAGATTGAATTTAAACTAAACTTTCAGTACGTATGTACAATCCCGAAGGGTGAAAATGAAAATCTTGACCCTTATGATAATGTATGGGCTGCAATAAACGATGAGAAAAATGAATCGTGGTATAAAGATTTCATGCCTGAAAAAGTAGATTATATAATGGATTATATGGAACAAAACAATCTAAATCCCGATACATCAAAATACACGTATATTGTAGTGTATCAATATGATCTTGATTCATTATATTTCAGTTTCAGCCGTATGACAAATGCATATACTCAATTTATCGGGCGGGCGTTTCTCTCGAATTACGAAGAGGGAAAGACTACTATATATCGTATCAGAAAAATGAATCTTGATTCTACATTTAAGGGATTGTTTGATGATACGTTTATATACGATGATGCACAAAACGATTATATTTGTCATAGAACATATGGGAGCATCAAACCCGTTTTACCGGAGTTTTAAAATTTCATTTGTTTTAAAAGCATAATATAGAATTATTCATTTAAGAAGGAGAAATACAGAATGAAACGAATATTAGTATTTATTACTGTTATTGTTGTTATTGCTGCAAGTTTTTCTATTTATATTTTTAAGAATATAAAAAAAACTTACACTCCATATCAAATTGAATATTCAGATGACTCTGTTTTAAAATCTGACGGGTTCCCTCATGTTTATCACAATTTGTTTGGTGATTATTATGTTTCAAATAACGGTGACAGTAGATTTTGCCAATCAATCAGTATAAGACACTTTAACGGTATATCTTATAAAGAAGAATATATAACCAATCTTAATTGTTATTTTGAGAGGTATGCATTTGATCCAACCGGATATATTGCGTATTATTGTTATGTATCTGAAAAAACAAAGGATTCTGATGATTTAGACAGTAATGAAGAAGCCGGTATATTGTATGAAAATAAATATATATTGTCAGACCAATATGCGGGGTTATATGATTGCAAAAGAAAAGAAGAAATTCGTTTCGATTCGTTTGACGAATTAATTGAGTTTGCGGATAGTAATTCAATTAATTTAGGCGATTATTATTCAATTACTCCGTATGGTTTGATATCATATAAAGATATTGCTATAAATAATGGCTGGAGTGTTGTGCCAAAATCGGAAAATGGAAAAGTGTTATATAAAAAACATGAAATTTTTGCAGGAAATATTAAGAAATATAATTTGACGGATGACATTCTTTTTGTTGAATTGGAAATATGTAAAAATACAACTCCTTTTCAAGGAGCAAATAATCCTGAAAAATGTAAATATATTTCTACAAAAAATTTCATTGATTTAACTAATGGAAAAACTGTTTTTATTAAAATTGACACTAATTCAAATGAGGTTACATTTTACAAGACAAAAAAACTTATGTTTTCGGACAATTCAGAAATGGATATAAAACTGAAAAAACCGGAAAAAACATGATATGTTTTTTTAATCTCTGACTTTATATCAACGCAGTATCAGATTCCCGTAGATTGTTGCTTATAAGGGTGATATATTTATGAAAAATCTAAAAAAAGTATACATAGCGATTCTATCTGTCTTTTTTATACTCTTTTTGGTATTAAATATTTTTTCATTTATCCCGTACAAAGAATTAAAAAACGACAGCTATTCATTTGAAGAACTGTTTCCGAATTACAGTGATGTTATTTTTGCCGGAGCCGAAAACGAAACGTTAAAAAATGAACTTGAAAACTCAACATTTCATCCGGTAAAAAAAGATGTTTTTAAAAAAGTTACGGATGATATTTCTGTTGACGCTGTTCAGCTGAGCGTGATATGCACGAATAAAGATTTTCAATTTATATTCGGTCATATTGTGAATTACCACGGCGATTATTATTTGCTGTTTACCGCAAAAACCAAATTCCGCGGAGTTCACTGCATGTTCCTAATAGAATCGGGTAATAAAGAAGCTGATAATTACGCAGGCGTTTTTACCGGAAATGGATATATATTCGGAATGTATCCGACTGTAAGCTTACCTATCAGTTTCGGGAATTTTTTAGATTGTGTTTTAAAATATAACGTTAAACGTAACTTATTGCTTTTATTACTTGTTGTTAGTGTAACGGTAATATATTTTGTCATTTCGAAAAAAGACCGAAGAAACTGCAAATCGGCTTAAAGAGATGATAAAATAACCTGTGCATTCATCACACGCGGATGTATGTGAAAACTTTTTAACGCACGTTTTCTCCCGGTCTGCGGGAATCTGCCTTTTAAAAAATTTCAACTCTATATTAACGCATTATCAGATTCCCGCAGGCGAAAGTAAAAACAGTTTATATAACTTATTTTGTGTAAATTGACTGTATGTTATGGAAATTGTTTGCAGATGATTATTATTCCGGAAAGGACAGAGAATGAAAAAAATACTGAAACCTTCTGTAAGAAAAATATATATTTTGTTTTCCGTTTTGTTTTTAATACTCTTTTTCAGGGCTGCCGTTTTGCCTAAATTTGAATTTACACTAAATCCTCAATATATGTGCACAATTCCGCCGATTGACGATTATAGTTTTGACCCCTATGTGACTTACTGGGCAACGATAAAGGATGATAAATACGAATCTTGGTATGGCAAATACGGTTCAAAATTGATACTGGATTACATGGAACAGAATGGTTTGAATCCCGATACGTCTAAGTATACATATATCGTCGTTTATCAATATGATCTTGATTCCATGACCTACAGCTTCGGTCGGATGAATTACGCATATACTCAGTTTGTCGGACGCGCTTATTTATCAAATTATGAAGAGGGCAAGACAAATATTTACCGTATCAGAAAAATGAATCTTGATTCGACGTTTAAGGGGATATATGTCGACTCCGTTATTGACGGAGAATCTCAAACACGTTATGTCGGACAGAAAACGGACTGATTATTTGTCTCAGGCGGATGAATGTCGGTGCCGTTTAGAGAAATTTCGAAATAATTGATTTATAAACTATCGAATTCTTCTATCGGTGAGGGGATTTTTTCTGACGCGCATCCTCTCATTGTCTGCGGGAATCCTTTATTCGGGTAGGACTCCTAAAAAATATTAACGCTTCGGATTCCCGCAGACTGTTTTCAAAAGATTTGAATTTCTGACTTGCAAATATTAAAAAAGTTATGATTATACCAACTTGGTGCGAAAGGAAAAAATGATATGAAAAAAAAGTTACTTCGAATTATTATCATCCTGTCGGCAGTTGTCGTTGTATGCGTTTGCGCCGTAAAAATTCTTACAAAAATTGAGTTCAAGCTCTCACCCGAGTATGTGTGTTCAATATCCGATGAATTTGGTGATGAGTCTCTTGTTGCAAGACCGCAGTGGTTTACAATTAAGGATGAAAAATATGATTCATGGGCATATTATTGGGGAGATGAATATTCAGAAATCGAACAATATTTAAAGGAAAATGTACAGGATTTCGACACTTCAAAATATACATATATTGCAGTAAATGAACATCATCTTGATTCTCTGTCATACTGCTTCGGACGTATGAATCATGCGTATACTCAGTTTGTCGGCAAGGTGAATCTTACAGACTTTGAAGACGGCAAAATCAATATTTACCGTGTTAAGAAAATGAATATTGATTCGGCTAAGGTTTACGGTACCGCTTACACTTATATTGACGGCAGTCCGTTGACGCAGACATTTTGATAAAAGACCGGAGACAGGATGATTATGTCTAAAACATTAATTAATTTGAATTATGATTATCTGATTCAAAACGAATACGACGTTATTGATTACGCTATGAAACACAGTGATACATTTTCAGTCTGTGTTATAAAGAAAAAACCGTATTCAGCTCGTCCGCCTGTTTTTGATTTCAGTGAGTACATTGTTCCGTATGCCGTGGATTACATATTTGAAAAATCAAGCCGCCCCGTCAAGTTTCTCGGAGGAAATGACCCGATGATTATCTGTAAAGTTGACAGGAACAGCAGAAGGTCGCTTCATGAATTGCTCGGCTGGTTTGACCCCATAGAAAAGGGTATGCCCACGGATATCTGTTTTTACAGAAGAGGACGCGTTTGGTTCGCCACGATTTCGCATGAAAGAATGGCACAGATTTATGAACCGACGGATGAGGATGTTAAATTCTTTAAAGATTGCGGTACGCCGTTGATTTTTAATGAGACAATAAAGAAGCGTTAACCGATAAATTTAACTTATAATGAGTGTATTTAATTCGTCGCAGCGGAAAATTTTAATAAATAACAAAATAACAGTTGACAAATTAACTGACTTTTGATAGAATGTTTTAGCGGTATTGATACGGAGCCTTTTCCGTTTGATATCCGAATTGAATATACAGAGACGTATCGAATCGGTCATAATGGGACTGACTCGAAATCTCCCTCGGCAAACGGAAGTAAAATTTCCGAAAAGCCTTTAACCGTGCGGGTTTCGGGCATTCGCCCGCCGCAGGTACACCGTGAGTTCTAACAGGAATTCTAATACAACCGAATACTTGCGTTAATCTCGGTTTCCCGAGTTAACATATATGGAGACGTATCGAAGTGGTCATAACGGACATGACTCGAAAAATCTCCTTCGGCTAACGGAAGCCCATCTTCCGAAAAGCCTTTAACCGTGCGGGTTTCGGGCATTCGCCCGTCGCAGGCACACCGTGAGTTCTAACAGGAATTCTAATACAACCGAATATTTGCGTTAATCTCGGTTTTCCGAGTTAACATACATGGAGAGGTATCGAAGTGGTC
>UQQT01000010.1 GCA_900543395.1 uncultured Oscillospiraceae bacterium
TCGCGCTTGGTTCGGGACCAAGAGGCCATGGGTTCGAATCCCGTCACTCCGACCAAAAATCGACAAGCATCTGATGATGCTTGTCGATTTTTACTTTTTCACTCTTCACTAAAAATGAATTTTTTTATTTATCGCTTGTAGAATTTATGAAATGATGTTTACGCAGCGCAGAGCAGCTTTGCTGTGAAATACTATCACTCTGTAACTTCGAAGATATGCAATCAATTTTTTATGCAATTAAGAAAACTATTCATCAATTCGAATCCTCGCCCGCGTATTTCTCCTACTTTGCTTAATCCGAGCATGCCTTGATTCTGTATTACGTCAGAAAATGCATTTTCGTCTTTGTTCAGCATACAATAGTAATATTTGTCGCCGTTATTGCCCGTGACTATGCCGATAATTCTTGCTTCAATATCCGCAGAACGTACGGGCATGAAACAAAGAACAGCGGCTTCTCCGCTCGGGAGAATAAAAATATCGGTATTCCACATACGCGGGTCGGTGTCTATATTGTCAAGATTAATCATGGCTTTTGTAAAACCAACTACTTCCGGATGTTCACAAAATGTAAAAAATGAGATCGTGAAAAATTTGTGCAGTTCTCCGACGCAGTTATCTGATTGAATAGCCTGCTCGAAGTCCTCGTGAAAACGACGGGAGATGTCAAATGCTGCGCCTGCGGCAAAATGCTCGGACGGGGATTGACTTAATAAAATGTCAGAAATAATTTTATTTTTTAAATCCTGATTTTGAGCAAAATTGTTGTTTTTGTGTTTAGAGCTTGAGAAGAACCCCATAAAACCACCGCCTGTCTTTTATGTTATTTATTATACATAAAACCATGCAAAAGTCAACTATGGTAAACAGGTGTAAGCGATTGTTTCTAAGATTTTTATTCTGTTTTAATAACGAAGCGGTTTCCCCATTTCGGAGAAACCGCCTTGTTTTGATTATTGTTTTTTTGTCTTGCCGTTATTCTTTTTTGATAAAACATATAACAAAACGGATGTGATAAAAAATACACAGGCAACTGCAATAAACAGAAAACGCATCGACGAAGTCGAGTCGTAGCTGATATGTATTGATTCAATCCAAGAAAAACCGAAGAGAATAATACTGAATATCAACGAGCCGACTGTATACAATTTCGGCAGGATTTTTCTTCCGAAAAATATATTAAATATTGATACGACTATCATTAATGAAATCAATACAACCCAAATTACAGAAGCAAAGAAGTCAAGCTTATTAAAGAAAACCGAATTTATTTTAGGAAAACACAGTACGGATAAAATAATCCAAACGGATAATAGGATTGTTTTGCTTATTTTGATATAAGAAAGTTTTTCTTCCGATGAAATCAATCTATTCACCCTCTTTTTAATTAAATCGTATCATACTTACACTTAAATGTCAATATCGAAAAATAAAACAGGTATTGATAACTATTATAAAATGTACTAAAATATATTTACCGTATCGGAGGCAGATTTATGAAATCAAAATCAAGATTTTCGGCGGCGCGCCGTGTTTTAATATTCTGGACATTATTTATAGGTATAGGAGCCGTATGCGGTGCGGTCGGTATGATATCCGACCCGAGCGGAAAGACTCTCGGAATGGACGGTATGCTTCCGTATTTTAAGGTTCTGCCGTTTGCCGACGCACTGTTTAACGATTTGCTTTTTTCGGGCATTGCTCTGCTTATTGTAAACGGAATAACGAACATAACCGCTTCTGTTCTATTGTTTATGAAAAAGCGGGCGGGAATAATCCTCGGCGAGATATTCGGCATAACGCTGATGCTGTGGATATGCATACAGTTTTATATGTTTCCGCCTAATTTCATGTCGACGATTTATTTTATATTCGGATTCTGTCAGTTCATAACGGGCTTTGCCGCGGACGTATTTTATAAGCAGGAGAATTTTAAGGTCGATGTATCGCAGTATAAAAATATAGGTAAAGATAAATCAAAGCTTGTCGTATATTTTTCGCGTATGGGTTATGTTAAAAAACTTGCGTATGAAAAGGCGGACGAAACGGGCGCGGATATTTACGAAATAAAATCGACCGAAA
Source organism: uncultured Oscillospiraceae bacterium (assembly GCA_900543395.1). Classification (GTDB taxonomy): domain Bacteria; phylum Bacillota; class Clostridia; order Oscillospirales; family Acutalibacteraceae; genus CALACW01. The sequence goes on from UQQT01000010.1 coordinate 2,083, forward strand.
TGACCGACGGCACTCTCGGATTTTGGTGGTGCGGAAGATTCGGCATGCACAGGTGGGATATGCCGATTGAGAAAATCGATATTAATTTAGAATCATATTCGCACGTGACGATATGCTCGCCGATATGGGTGTTCTCTCTGTCGGCTCCCATTCGCGCTTTCTGCAAAGAGGCGTCGGGCAGTATAAAGCAAGCAGATTACATACTTTCGCACCATACAAACGGAAAGTACGAAAATGCGGTAATGGAAATGGACGGCTTATTAAAAATAACTCACACGTCGTATCGTTCATTCAGGTGCAGAAAAGGCGTTTTCAAGGAAATGTGACTTTTTATTATGAATAAAAAACAGGATATGACGGCACAACTGGAGAACGGAAAGATAATTCCCCTGATTGTAAAACTTACCGTGCCTGCGGTCGTCGCTCAAATGATAACATTCTTATATAATACCGCCGACAGGATGTTCGTTGCGAAAATTGACGGTTCGGGTATGGACGCGCTGGCTGCGCTGGGAATCGTTCTGCCTGTCACTCTTATAATACAGGCGTTTGCCAATCTCGTTGGGCTCGGCGGGTCACCCCGCGCGGGAATAAAGCTCGGCGAGGGTAAAACGGACGAGGCAAACAAAATATTCAATACCGCGTTCGTGTTGCTATTAATAATAGGTATAATCACCGGTGCGGTGACGTTCATTTTTGCGCGTAAGATAGTCGTATTGTTCGGCTGTCCCGAAAGTGCGGTTAATTTTGCCGAGGAATATCTGCGTATTTACTCGTGCTCAAGCGTTTTTGTCATGCTCGCGCAGGGACTGAATCCGTTTATTCTGACCCAGGGATATTCGTTTTTTGCAATGATATCCGTTTCGCTCGGCGCGGTTATTAATATAATTCTTGACCCGATATTCATTTTTAAATTTAATATGGGCGTAAGAGGTTCGAGTCTTGCTACCGTTTTATCGCAGGCGTGTTCGTGCGTATTGATACTGTGCTTTTTCTTTTCGAAAAAGAGTCTGTTTAAACTGAAAATTTCGTTTATGCGCCTTAAAAAAGCGAGAATCTTCAACATTCTTTCACTCGGAATTACCCCGTTTGTTATGACGGTGACCGAGTGCGCCATTCAGATAGTATTTAATATTAATTTAAACGCGTCGACACTCGGAAATAAGGATTACACCGCCGCGCTTACGATAATGCTTAGCGCGTTACAGCTGATTTCACTGCCTTTAAACGGACTCGGCAACGGTATGCAGCCGTTTGTCAGCTATAACTACGGACGGGGCAACGCTTCAAGATTAAAACAGGGCGTTAAATACATAACGATCACCGCATTTTGTACGGCATTTATAATGTGGTCTTTCTCGCTTGCTTTCCCGCAGGTTTATGCGTATATTTTCTCTGCAAGCGAAAATGTAACGAAGATAGTAAAAGAATATACGCCGTTTTTCTTAATGGGCTCTGTTATGTTCTTTGCGCAGATGACGCTGCAGAATATAAATGTCGCGCTCGGTCAGGCGAAGTCCGCGCTTATCCTTGCCGTTACGAGAAAAATTATAATTCTGATTCCGCTGTGTTTTACGCTGACGCATTTTCTCGGATTTAAGGGCGTATACATGTCCGAGGGAATAGCCGATTTGACGGCGGGAATTATAACGGTGACTGTTATTTTTACAACGTTTCCGAAGATATTTAAAAGGCGTGAAGAATACGTAAAAAACTGTCCCCAAAATTGAGGACAGTTTACTTTTATTATTACAATGCCGGCTGTTCTTCCTTTTCCTCGGCGAGTATTTCGTTTAAGAATTCAAAACACTGCGCGAGACATTTTTTAGCGGGAGTCGTCCTCTGAAGCAGGTGGAAACAGTGGTTGTTCTGTAATCCCTGCGCTTCAAACGTCTTTACTTTTCCGACGGATTCTATGAGCTTATCCGCCATGGGCTGACCCTGTTCGGGAACTATAAGGTCGCTCTTTGCCCATGCGATAAATGTCGGACACCATTTTTCGTCGACGAAATTAATCGGTGAAATGTAATCAAACAGCGGGTATTCGCTTATGTTGCTCAAATCCTGTTTAACAGGGTAGTCGAGAATTAAATTAGCCATTTCGGGAACTATGCCGAACGGCATGGGAACGTCCATGAATTTCGGCAGGTCGTAAGGACCGCAGAAAAGCGCGGCGGCGGTAACGGGATGGTTTAATCTGTCAACGCCGATTTTGTCCGCAATTTCGGGGTGCGCGGATAACAGCTGTAAATATGAGGCGTTATATGCGCCCGACGAATCGCCTGTTACAATAATTCTGTCGAGGTCAATATTATAAGTTTCGGAAAGAACGTCAAGATAATTGAACGCGTCGACTGTGTCGCTTATGAGCTTAATCAAATCGACCTCCGGAGGCATGCGGTAATTAATATTGTATACGAAAAAGTTTTGATTTGCGAAACATTCCGATATGCTGATTCTGTATTTTTTATCTCCCATAATGAATGCTCCGCCGTGCATGTTTATAACAATGGGGTATTTTTTGCCGTTTCTGAGTATTCTCGGGGGATAGTACATGTCGCCCATGGTGTATTCTCCGCCGTTATCGGAGTACGGGATGTCTTTTTCACAGAATATATTTTCAAAGCTGACGGAGTTCTGAGGTTCTTTCATAAAAATATCTACTGCTTTGAAAATGACTTGCGATTTTTTCATAGAATTTAGACCCCTTTAAACAGTTTTCTTTAATTTTAACATATTTGTTCTTCAATTTCAATAGATAATTATATATAATATATACATTATGCACAAAAATTAATATGTATATAGTGAAAAACAGAGCCGGCTTTGCAGTCGGCTCCGTTTCAGTGCTTATAATATTCTAATTACATAAGGCTTCTGTAAAGAGCTTCAATCTCTTCAACGCTCGTATCTCTCGGGTTTCCGGGACGGCATGCGTCTGCAAACGCGTCAACGGCGAGAGCGTGAACGTCCTCTTCCTTAACTACGCCCTTTAACGAAAGTGTAATGCCTACGTCCTCGGCGAGCTGTTTAACAGCGTCAACAGCCGCTTTTCTGTACTCTTCCTGAGACATGTTCTCAGTACCCTTAACGCCCATAGCCTTTGCTATGTCACGGTATTTTTCACCCGTGCAGGGAGCGTTATATTCCATAACCGTGGGCAGGAGAGTAGCACACGCTTTGCCGTGAGGCATATCGTAGTATGCCGAGAGTGTGTGTGCCATTGAATGGTCTACGCCGAGTCCGACGTTCGAGAATCCCATTCCCGCTACGTACTGACCGAGAGCCATGCCCTCTCTGCCGGCGGGTTCGTTTTTAACTGCGCCTCTTAAATTCTTCGCGATTATTTCGATAGCCTTAATGTGGAACATGTCGGACATTTCCCATGCGCCCTTTGTGATGTAACCCTCGATAGCGTGGGTCAGAGCGTCCATACCTGTTGCGGCGGTAAGCGAAGCGGGCATTGAATTCATCATCTCGGGATCAACGACTGCAACAACGGGGATGTCGTGCGTGTCGACGCAGACAAATTTACGTTTTTTCTCAACGTCCGTAATAACGTAGTTGATTGTAACTTCCGCAGCGGTGCCTGCCGTTGTGGGAACTGCAATAATAGGAACACAGGGTTTTGTTGTGGGGGATACGCCTTCGAGAGATCGAACATCAGCAAATTCGGGGTTGTTTATAATAATTCCGATAGCTTTCGACGTGTCCATTGCACTGCCGCCGCCGATTGCTACGATGCAGTCCGCACCGGATTTTTTGAATTCCTCAACGCCGTGCTGAACGTTTTCTATTGTGGGGTTAGCTTTAACATCGGAATAAACGTCGTAAGCGATATTTTCTTTATCGAGAAGATCGGTAACTTTCTTTGAAACTCCGAATTTAATCAAATCGGGATCGGTTACGGTAAAGACTTTTTTAAAGCCTCTCGCCTTAATTTCCTCGGGAACTGCGGAAATTGAGCCCGTGCCGTGATATGATGTTTCGTTTAATACAAATTTGTACATTGATTATCGCCTTTCCTTTTTTTGTCCTGTTGAAAAACCGTATATCCTTTCGGTTCTCAATTTATTTTAACCATAAAATGTTTAAAAAAAGATTGAAAAAAGTAAATTATTACTATATAATAGAATTATAAATCAACTTTGGAGGTGCACAAAGTGAAGATTATAGCTTTCTTTACTTCTATCATGCTTGTTATTCTCAATTTCTTCGGAATGACGGGCAGCAACGCGACAGGTCATAAGGATTACAAAACTTATAAAAACGTCATTCTTATGATAGGCGACGGAATGGGCTTTAATACGATTGAAGCCACGAAAAAATTAAAAACGGACGATCTCTCAATGGAGAAAATGCCTGTTCGCTGTCAGTCCAAGACGAGAAGCGCATCGAGCATCGTAACGGATTCGGCTGCGGGCGCGACCGCTCTTGCATGCGGTGTCAGAACCTACAACGGAGCTGTCAGCGTTTATAACTTTGCGGGACATTCCGTAAAAAATAACGTGCCGAAATCTCTCTGCGAGGTCGCAAAGGAGAACGGCAAGCTCGCCGGCGTTGTTACGACCGATAAGACAAGCGGAGCTACACCCGCATGTTTCAGCGCACACGCTTCACAGAGAAAGCTTGAAAAGGCTATCTCGACCCGTCAGATGCAGTCGGAGCTCGATCTTATCTGGGGTTCTGCAAGCGAATCGGTAACGGAAGCTCTTTGCAATGAGGGCGGATTCGATATGATCACCACGAGCGAAGAGATGAACGCTCTCGAACCCGGAAGCAAATCGTTCGGTCAGTTTAATATAGATTCGTTTGCAAACGTAACAGACGAGGGTGATAACCCGTACCTTTATGAGATGACCGAGAAAGCTATCGAGCTTCTCGATTCGGGCGACAACGGATTTTTCCTTATGGTTGAGGCGGCTCATATCGATAAATTCTCACATAAGAATAATATCGAAGGATCAACCTCGCAGGTAGTCGAGTTCAGCAAGGCGATTCAGACCGCGCTTGATTTTGCCGAAAAGGACGGAGATACTCTTGTTCTCGTTACTGCCGACCATGAGACCGGCGGAATTAAGTATGACGAGGCTAAGGACGAGTATTACTACACGACTACGAGCCATACGGGCGTAAACGTTCCCGTATTCGTATCGGCCGAGGACGCAGGCTTCGTAAGCGGAGAGGCTTATAAGAACTGCGAGTTAAGTGTTCAGCTTGCGAGAGTTTTGGGCTGGGACGAAAAAGTATTCCCCGCAACGAAATTCTGATAAGGTAAACATATAATTTAAGGGATCGTTCATACGGTCCCTTATTTTTTTGTTATTTTTTCTTTAATTCGACTAACGTTTTTACGTCTTTTGTCGTAATGTTATCGGGATTCATTGACATGGATTTTTTCATCCGGTGCGGAGTGTTTGCCGTCCACAGGGAAACAAGAAGTCCGTTTTTTTGAAGTGCCGATACAAGATGCTTTGATGCGAATCGAAAATTTGTATTAAGCCCGATTGCTCCGCTTTCTTTTACGGTTTTGACAACATAGTCAATGTATTTTTTTGAATGAATTTTAAATCTGTTCGGGAAAAAATTAAGGTAATAAGCTATTCCGACCGCGTCTTTTCTTACAGAAGCCACGAATTTTGAATCAACGCCCGTGAGGAATATTCTGTTTTCAAGTGAATATTTCTTTGCAAGGGGCAGAATCACCCCGAGTTTTTTATCGCTTTTTATATCGATATTTATTTTTAATTCGGGATAATGCGAAAGCAGTTCGAATGCGTTTTCGAGCGTAACTTCGTTTCCCGCAGGCGGATTATGACTTAAAACAGGGGAGTTGTCACGAGTGAAATTCAAATCAAACTCGGTGATGTCCGCGCCGAATTCAACCGCCTTTTTTATCGATTCGAGCGAATTCATAGCGGTAAACATGCATCCCGTGTGCGCTGTTACGGTAAAATCTTTATTATGTTTCATATTTTTCTCCGTATTGTGCAAAGTAAAACCGCCGTTGTCCGAAGACCGCGGCGGCTGTATTATTTGTAAATTAATCAGAACGTTCCGTTGGTAATGTAACTCTTGATTATTTCGGGAGCCGCCTTGATGAATTTGGGAAGCCATGTTCCGAACACGTAAACGAGGAGATTAAGAACGGAAGCTATGGAGTTAAGTCCGTAGGAAAGCTTTGACGTTGTGTTGTCGCCTGTGAATGTGGGAACGTTCTTGCCGACTTCCTTTGAAAGGGTGAACGAATCTATCTGCGTTATGGTTCCCTCGGGGTTCTCTTCGCTTTCGTCAGTGATTACATACGAATTAAACGTAAGCTCTCCGCCGTTAACGGTTATAGTGTTGTAGCAAGAACCGATGTAAAGATCATTCTGCGAATCAAAATCCTTGCCGTTAAAATACTTGCCGTCTCTCTGTGAAACCATAGTATTAATGAATTCCATAGGAGTGAAATTATTTATTGCGAAAGGTCTGACCTGATATCTCTTGCTTCCCGCAGTTCCGCACAGAACGTATGTTGCTCCGCCTTCTTTAACCTCGTTGCCGGTAAGGGATTTTGTTCTGAGATACTGGTGATCGTGACCCGAAATTATAAGGTCAACGCCCGTTTTGTCGCAAACTGCGGTAAGAGCCTGCTGGAGATACATGGCGTCGGGCCATTTGCCGTCCTTACCGAGAGTGTAAGGAGTCTTATGCATGCTTACGATTTTCCAGTCCTTGTTGGTCTTGTTCATATCGTTTTCAAGCCATTTGAGCTGAGCCTGCGATACGCTGAAAATATCATTTGTGTTGAGAACCGCAATATGCGTATTGCCGTAGTCGAACGAATAGTTTACGCCGTCCTTGGTCTGTACGCTTTCGGAGGTGTCAAGGTTAAACATGTTGTTAAACCAGTTGGGGCATCCGAGGCCGTCGTGGTTGCCCGCTACGGGAGCAAGCGTGTTGTTAAGACAAATCGAATCAAAAGCCTCCGCATAATAGTTCCATTCCTCATTGGTGCTGTCGTTTGTAAAATCGCCGAGGTTAATCATGAAGTCAAACGGAGCCGCAGAACTGTTGAGTCCGGCATTAACCGCTCTTGCGCCTACAAGGAAATTGTTAAGCGAGCTTGCCTGTACGTCGGCGTAAACAAGAATGTTAACGTTGCTGTCGCCGTCGTCGGTCGTGAATGTTCCTACGTCGCTCCATGTTTTGCCGTCACCGACTTTATAGGTATAAGTCGTGTCCGCGCTTAATCCGGAAACGGTTACCTTGTGCATATAGTAGCCTTCCCATTTCTCGCACGAATCGTCAAACTGAAGGGAAGCAGAAATATCCACGCCGTTTTTCATTATAAGAACCGCACTGTCGCAGTCCTCTTTCGTATACCAGCAGAAGCCTCTTGACGACTGGGTGTTTCCGTTTACGGTGCAGGAAATTCTGAAATAGTTGTTATCCGTTGCATAATCTGCATACGCGCTCGTTCCGAGAGGGAATACGAGAAGCAGGGTAAGAAGCAGACAGAGAACTTTTCGAAAGTTTCTTTTCATTTGATACAGCACTCCTTTTTATAAAATAAGAAAAACTTTTTACTTATTAATTATACATATAAATACTCCAAATTACAAGTATTTTTTTGAAAATAAATACATAAAAAAACGAAGTCGATTTTCTCGACTTCGTTTTATAGTGTTGATTATTTAAGAATTCGGAATGTTTACGACATCGCCTACGCTGAATGACTGTTTTCCGCCGTTGATTCTGTAAAACTCCTGGAGGTACTTATTCGGCTCAAGTCCGTTCTTTCTTAAAATCGAGAACGGGTAATCGCCCGACTGTACCGTATAGGTCTTATATCCGCCCGCGACGGGAGCGTCGGTTTTCGGCTCGGATGTTGTGGTTTCGGGAGCCTTTGTTGTAGTCTCGGGGGCTTTAGTCGTGGTTTCGGGAGCCTTTGTCGTAGTCTCCGCAGCCTTTGTCGTTGTTTCTGCCTCTGTCGTTGTTTCCTTTGTTGTATCGGCAGCGTTTGCCGTCGCTCTCATTCCGCTGATTTCATCCTGTAGGAGGGAAATCTGCTGATCCTGTGCCTCATTGTTCTTTTTATGCATTGAATTAAGAGAGGTAAGCAGAAGAACAAGGCATGCAATTATGATAAAAAGAATTGCAATAAGGGAGAATGTGGTCGCCTTGAATTTTTTAGTCGCTTTCGCCGGCTTCTCGATTATCGTTTCCTTGATCACTGTCGGATTTTCCTGTTTTTTTTTGAGTTCGGAATCCATACCGTTTTCAATCGCCATGATTGCGTCGATCTGAGCCTGCGCAAGAGCTTTTGCTTTTTCCTGTGTTTTTTTCCATTCGTCGGCTTCGTTCAAAACCGATTCCCACGAACTGTCCGTGGCTGCGGGGGCGTCGGTCTGATTTTCGGGGTAAAATGCCGATAATTCGTCGTCGAATTCGGATTTGACGTTCTGCTGCGCCTGTTTTTCAAGCTCTGCCTGTTCTCTCTCTTCCTCTGCGGCAAAATCTCTCCATTTGCCGAGGTCGAGATTGTCGTTTTTATATTTTGCGCTGAATACGGAAACTTTCTTCTTTTTCATTATGATAAGAAGGATGAATATGACTATCGCAGCCGCGCTGACCGCGCATCCTACAAGAAGTCCCTTGGGCGTGTATTTGAATTCTATCGAATGTTCACCCGCGCTTGTGTATATTCCCGTGAATGCATTTCCGATCTTAACGATATTATCGGAGCTTACTTTTTCGCCGTCGATAAATATATTCCAGCTCTCGTCATAGGGAACAGAGGTGAATATCATACCGTTTTCCTGAACGTTAACTGTTCCGGAGAAATGAGAATCGCTGAATTTTTTGTCGTCAAATGTGAATACGCCGTTTGAATTTATGGTATCGTATCCCTTTTTGAAGTTTGCGTCGTTGAGTGTTTTCGCATACGCCGTTACGGGAGCTGAATTTTTGCCCTCGTCGAGTCCGAGTGTTACGTATACGTCGTCTCCGCCCTCGATAAGTCCGCAGTCGATAATAAACGGCTCGGAGAAATCTACGGTTATCATATTTCCGTTAATCGTTACATAGCCTGTGGAGCAGTCGTTGCAGGAAATATAGAGATAAACATTTTTTGTCTCTTCGGGCTGAACCTTGAGCATAAGCTCCGCAGAGTCGTCAGAGGAAGATGTCTTTGTAAGAGTGAACGTACCGTTGTTGACGTTATCGTCCGAAAGCGTAACGGTGTTGGTCTGGCTGACAACGGATATGTCAAGATCGTCGAATACTCCGTCAACTCCCGTTACGAGACTCCAGAGCTGACTCTGTACGTCGAACGGATTATTATTGTCGAAATCCCAGAGTGTGTCTGCGTCCGACTTCGAACTGAACATAAGGGGAAGATCGTAAAGATAATCATATACGGTCATATTGTTTATAGTCGTAAGATCTTCGTAGAGGTTGGGACCGAAATTCGTTTTGTAATTATCCGTCTTTGTATATTCGGAGTTGTCGACAATATAATCGATTCCGAAAAGCGTATTGAATACCGCCGTCTGACAGTGGTAGGTGTAGCTGTTTATATCGTTGCCGGAAAGACCCATCTTGTTCATAAGATGCGAGAGATCTTCATACGCCATAGAGGTAAATGTCGACGCGCCGTTGTAGCCGTACCAGCAGTTGTCCATTCTTCTGACTATCGAAGCAAGCTCCATGCGGTAGAACGAATCCTTGCCCTCGATCTCGTCTATATAATCGATACAGTCGTTGACCTCATTGTAGCCCTCGACATAGCTTGACTTATCCTGTGAAATAACGTAGTTGCTCGTATTCGCGACGAGAATCTCCGTGCAGACCGCACATGCGAGTAAAACGCAGATATATGACTTAACCTGCTTTTTATCTTTCATAAGAACGAATATAACGGCATATATAATAGCAAAAGCGATTCCCGTCCATATCGAAAGAGACGAAACGTTCTTGGAGCCGAGCTTTTCGACCGCGACGATAAACGCGACGAGAGCGACGGACGAACCGAGACACGCTTTCAGGCTGATTTTATCAAGCGAAATAATAACCTTATATGCAATAAAGAGAAGGAAGAACGAATATGCAAACGAGAATCTGTACGGCAGGTCGTTGGGGAAGTGGAAGCCGTGCCAGATGTAGTTGAGATAATTTATATTAAAGCTGAAGAAGAAAAACGCGAGAGTGATCGTGGTCGCGAGCTTCTCTCTTAAATTAAACTTCTTAGAGAAGAAATACAGAGGTACGAGAATCAGAGTAAGCGTACCGCAGTAGACGTTCGGCAAAACGTCGTCGCCGCTGCTTCTGATTGTCGTTTTAAGTCCGGGAAGATGGTTCGCCAAAAAGTCGAACATACTGAAATATGTCGAGTAATCCGTCGGGAAAGTCGACGAAGTCGCGGACGAATGCTTAAGAGCAAAGTAAACGGGGATAAGCGAGAACGCCGCAATGCATGCCGCTCCTATCGAAGCGAAAGCGAAGAGCGTACCCGAACGCAGAAATTTGCTGTTAAAGAAATTCGTTTTTGCGCTGTGGCGGTATTTAAGCTTGATAATATAATCGGGATGTTCTTTCTGAGAAAAAGTGTACTGTGAGAAGTACATATAAAGGAACATTATAACGGACAGTATGCATACCATGTAGCCCATGTAGTAATTCGTTATAAGCGTCAGAGCGAGAGTAACGATATACATTGTCGGTTTATATTTGTTTATTATCAAATAAATTCCGAGAACGACGAGCGGGAAAATGCTCATTGCGTCGAGCCACATTACGTTCCAGTAATACGCTACGAACCATCCGCTGAACGCGTACATAAGACCGAACGCCGTGGAGGTAAGGTCGTATTTGCCCGTAACGCGTTTTAACATATAAGAGAAAGTAAACGCGGAGACGGACGCTTTCGTAAGTATCATAGCCGCGACAGCCTCAGGGACGTTAGCATGTCCGAATATCAGAACGAACAGCATGGTCGGGCTTGAAAGGTAGTTAAAATAATTGCCGAGGAATCCGCTTCCGAAGCCCGAGGTAAACGAGTACAGAAGAGAGTTGCCCTGGAATATCCTGTCGTAAAGCTCTGCGAAAAGCGGAGCGTACTGATGGTAGAGATCCATTCTCAGAATGATATTGTCTCCGAGAGGGAAGAACCGATAGCACATATATACGAACAGCATTATTACAGCGGCGAGAATAGCGGCAAGAAAGCTGAACTGATTATCGCGCCATAACGAGCGTCCGGTGTGTTTTTTGGATTTCAATGAAGATCATATCCTTTCGTTGGTTTGCATATACTTCAATATTTTAGCATATATTTTTATGATTATCAATAGTTATATAATATAAAAATCTGAAAAAAGGTGACGTTAAATGCTAAAAGAATTCCAATGTTACGGCGTGTCGGGGATTCTGCCCGTAAGAATACGGGAATGCTTTGAAAACATGAGCGAAATTCAGATTAAAAACACGTCTGAAATTCGTATCAGAAAAGACAAACCTGTTATGTTCTACGGCAGTTACGGCGCAATGTTCGCCTTGCCGGGCGGGGCGAGCGGTATTTATTCGGACAGATGCATAACCGCCGGCGAAAGTGACATTTCTTCTATACTTGCAAAAGCGTCCGGATACTCGATTTACAGTCATTTTGACGAGCTGTCAAACGGCTTTATGACCGTTTCGGGAGGTCACAGAATCGGCGTGGGAGCTGCCGCTGTGGACGGCGGAGCAAGCTTTAAAGACGTGGAATCTCTTAATATAAGATTGTCAAGACCGCATTTTCGCTGTGCCGATCATATTTGTTCCGAAATTTTTTCGGACGGGCTGTGCGGTTTTCTTATTGCGGGACCTCCGGGCAGCGGCAAAACCACGATATTAAGGGATATCGCCGTAACGCTTTCGAATAATCCGAAGTACGGATATCCGCGCGTCGTTATTGCGGACGAGCGTTTTGAACTGAGTGAGGGCGTTGAGAACGAAAAGCTGATGTGCTGCGATGTTATAAAAGGATATCCGAAAAAACGGGCGTTCGAAATGGCTCTGCGTTCATTGTGTCCTGATATTGTTATTTCGGACGAGCTTTCGTTTGACGACGCGGAATATGTCGATAAAATGCTTTCGTGCGGAGTTTTCGCTGGAATGAGCGTTCACGCTTCAAATATAAAGGAGCTTCGCGAAAAGGACGGAATCGGAGAACTGATAAAGGGCGGGAAAATAAAGAATATCGTTATATTGGAGGGCAAAAACGCCCCCGGACGTGTTAAGGATATAATTCGGGAGGGATAAATTATGAATACTGCGGCGGCGGTCTGTATATGCGTTCCCGCTTTTGTTTATGCGGTGTTTATCCGTTTTTCGGCGGTTAGGAGAAGAAGATTTTTCGAGCATTTTCAAAAATTCGTATATCTGTTCGGCGTTTATTCGTCGGCGACGCGTGCGGAGAGTGCGGAAATTATATTGAAGACCGTAAAATCGGAGGGATATCCGGGGCTGTCGTTTGCCGAAAATGCGTGCAAAATGCTCCGTTCGGGAGTTGATTTTGAGTCTGCATGGAATCGGTCTGTAAATGAAAAATGTCCGTTTCTGACCGAATCCGATAAATCGCTCGTAGGCGGATTTGTTTCGGCTGCGAGCGCGTCCGATCCCGTTACACAGGAACGCACAATGAAAATATATAATGAAGAAATCGAAAATAAATTAAAAAAACTTGCCGAATACGAAAAAAAAGATATGAGGTCAAAGTGCGCCGTCGTTATTTTTATAGGATGCGCCGCCGCGCTGACCGTATTATAGGTGAAAACATGGACGTAGATATTATTTTCCGAATAGCGGCGATAGGAATAATCGTAGCCGTCGTAAATCAGATTCTCTCAAAGTCGGGCAGGGAGGAGTATACAATGGTCGTTACGCTCGCGGGACTTGTGATAGTTCTGATGATGATTATACCCGATATAAACGAGCTGTTCAGATATATAAAGTCGGTGTTCGGACTATGACGATAAAAATATTCGCGCTGTCGGTAATCTGCGCGTGCATATACATGCTGTTGAGCGAATCAAAGCCCGAATTTTCGGTTCTGATTCAAATAGCCGTGTTTGCCGTTCTCGTCATGTGGGCATATCCGTATCTCGGCAGAATTATCGATATGATATACGCATCTTCCGCTGCCGCAAATATAAATTCCGACATAATTAAAACTGCGCTGAAGCTTACGGGAATAGCCGTGATAACGGGGTTTTCGTCCGATCTTCTGGAGGACGCGGGCGCACGTTCGTCCGCGCAGAAGGTAACGCTGGCGGCGAAGATAATAATGCTTGCGATAATTGCGCCGTATATTACGAAAACAATTGAATTCGTGTGTTCGCTGACGGATAAATAGGAAAGACGGGATGTTTACATGAGATGGAAAGTTAAAACAGCATTAAATTATATAGCCGTATCGGCTGTAATTCTTTTGATTCTGTCGTTTTCCGTCTGCGCTTCGGGGGAATATACGGACGATTCTTACAGCTTGCGGATGTATGAATCGTTTGACAAATTGACAAGCGAAATGCTTAACAATGAAAATATTGACGATTTTTCTTTATCGGATTTGAAGGATGTCGAATTTACGCAGATTTTGAATTACATAGGCGAAAAAGTAAAAGGTGAAATATCAAAGCCCGTAAAGACTTTGACTTTAATTTCCTGTGTTACGGTATTGTTTTCGTTTACGGACGCATTCGACGATCGAAAACTCTCATTCAGGCTGAATATGCTCTCGCCCGTTATCTGCGTGTATGCTCTGTGCCGTGCTCTCACCGACTGTATATCGGCGTTTTCACGTTATACGATCGCACTGAATTTGTTTTTAAAGGCTGTTTGTCCGACGGTCTGTGTTATCGAAGCGGTTTCGGGGCACGGAGGAACCGCCCTCGCGTATAAACTCGGTGTTACGGCGGTGAGTGAAATTCTCGCGTTTTTATGCTCTGACGTAGTTATATATTTTATCTATGTTTATTTTGCCCTCTGCGTCTGCGGAGCGTTAAGTCCTTTTTTTGACCTGAACTCCTTGTCAAACGCCGTTATGAAGATCGTTTCGACCTTGCTCGGCGTTGTAGGCGCAGTGTTTACGGGATTTTTAAGTGTGAAAAAAGTTTTCGGCAGCGCGTCGGATACTCTTGTATTAAGAAGTCTGAAATTTGCCGCGGGGAGCTTTGTTCCGATTGTCGGTTCCTATGTGTCCGAGGGCATATCGTCCGTTCTTGCGGGAGTCAAAGCGACAGGCAGTACAATTATCGTTTCCGCCGCGGCGGTTATGGCTGTTTTGGGCATACCTCTTATCGTCAGACTTTTTGTGTGGAATGTTACGCTTCGGCTTATAAAGGGGATATGCGGTATGTTCAATTCCGATTCGGCAGGGCGTATTTATGACGGATTTATTGATTTTATAAAGCTTATGACGGCATTATGCTTTTTTACGCTGTATATATGCTGTGCCTGCACGCTGATGACGGGGTTGAACGGATTAAATGAATAAATGTAAAGGAATACCCTTTACGATTTTGTGTTTTGTAAAGTAAAATGCTTGCATAGGAGGAGTTTAATACGGATACGATATCGGGAGTCGTTTTGTCGCTGTGCGTGTTCTCCGTTATAGGCGGAATCGCGTTGTGGCTCAACGGTTCGGACAAAATGAAACAGACCTTGAAGCTGTGTCTGTCCGCGCTGACGTTAAGTATGGTTTTTTCTGCGGCGGGTAAAATCGAATTTAAAAAGGAATTTGATTTTCAAAATAAAAACACTGATGATTCTGCGTTTTCGGACTACGATATCGCCGATTGCGCGGGTGACGCGGTATGTTCGATATGCCGAAACATTCTAAGTTATGTTTGTGATGACGAACCGGATATTTACTATGATTCGGATGTTTTAACCGTCGTTTTGTCCCAAAAAGACAGCCCAAAAGCAGGGCAGGTTAAAGAAATTCTAAATAATACGGTACGCTCCGGCGTACGTGTGATTACGGAGAATATACAATGAACGAATTAAAAATTATTAAAGAAAAAATCAAATCGGTTAAATCAAAACTAAAAACGGATAAAAAAACGTTTTTTCTTCTTGTCCCGGCGGGAATAATCGTTTTGATAATCGCATTTACGGGCGGCGGAAACGTCGGGAAAAACACAGATAAAAATGCGAAAAATACTCCCGAAAACGACGGCGGAACCGAGATCGAATATGTTGAAAACGCGGTCGCACAAAAAATAAAATCGCTCGTTTGCGAGATCGACGGCGCGGGAAACGTAAACGTCAGCGTAAGTCTCGAAAGCACGGGAACTATTCATTACGCGCAGGATGTCAACGAAAAAAAAGAAAACGATTCTATTTTCAAAGACAGCGAATACATATATACCGAGGGAAACGCCGGACAGCCGGACGGACTTATCGTGCGAATCGACGCGCCCGTTATCAAGGGCGTGGCGGTCGTGTGCGACGGAGGTGAAAGCGCGGTTATCAAAAACGAGATCAAATCCCTGATCTCATCGCTTTATAACATAGGTTCGGACAGAATCTACGTGGGCAAATAAATCAAAGGAGAAATGTATTCATGAGTAAACCTTTAAAGAAAAAACAGCTTATTCTCTCGGGAATAGTTATCGTTCTCGGAGCGGCGGTGCTTGCAAACTGGTATATGACGTCGGGAAGGGATAAACTCGTTCCCGCTGAGAACGAATCAAACGTAAGCGCAGAAAACGTACACAATCTCGGCGACGCGCAGTATGTCAGCGCAGGTGAGAACAAGGAATATTTCGCCTCGGCAAGGCTGTCGAGAAACGAGGCGTACGATAAATCGGTGGCTTCGCTCAAAGAGATAATCAGCGCGCCGTCGAGCGATAACGACGCCGTAGCTTCCGCTTCCGCGTCCCTTACGGATATATCGGACACCAAAATCGCCGAAAGCAATATAGAGACTCTCGTTAGCGCGAAAATCGGCGGAGAATGTGTATGCGTTATAAATACGGACAGTGCGGAGGTTATCGTCGAGGACAGATATCTTACGGATAATTCCGTTTTGCAGATTCGTGAAATCGTGCAGAATAATCTGAAGATTTCCCCGGAAAACATCACTATAATAGGCGCGAAATAAAAAAAGTATTGTATATTTTTTATTTTATGCTATAATATAAGCGATTCGCAGGAATTACTTATTTTTTTAGTGTAAAGTAATGTCGGTTTAAGACCTCCCGCGGAACCGTACTCTGTAATATCTAAAAGTTTACATCTGATTGCAGGTATGGCTGTGTTTAACAAGGAGCGAGAACTCAGGCAGGCTCTCCCTGTCAGGTTTGAGGATGCAGTTAAACGCTGTCATACGCCGTAATGCTTGTAAAGCTTTAGATATTACAGAGTACCCGGGAGGTCTTAAATCTTTATCGGAGGTACCCAATGAAAAAAAGACAGGAATCAAGAGAGCAGGCGTTTATTATCGTCTTTGAAAAGCAGTTCAATCCGGACTGTACAGTGGACGAATTGTGCGAGACCGCGAAAGATGCCGGATTATTCGAGTACGACGGATTTGTTTCGGCTCTTGCGGGACATACGTATGATTCTCTTGATGAAATAGATTCGACTATCGGCTGTTATCTTGCAAGCGGATGGAAAATATCAAGACTTTCAAAGGTTGTTCTTGCAATTTTAAGACTCGCGGTGTGCGAGATCCTTTATTTTGACTCGGTTCCGTACGCGGTTTCGATAAACGAAGCGGTTGAGCTTGCGAAAAAATACGCCGCCGATCAGGATCCTGCGTTTGTTAATGCCGTATTGGGTTCCGCTGTAAAGAATTTAAACAAAGACGGTGAAAAATCTGAATCAGAGGACGTTAAGCAGGACTTTGATCCCGCTGTCGAAACGGAGTCCGATTCAGAATGTGAAGAAAACGAAAATACGGAAGCCCACGCGGTTATCGGGTGAGTTATGCAGAAATCTTATCTCGGTATCGATACGAGCAATTACACGACTTCGTGCGCCGTATATAAAGAGGACGAGGGTATAGTTGTTTCAAAAAAACAGCTTCTGCCCGTCGCGGAAAACGAAAGGGGATTAAGACAGTCCGACGCTGTGTTTCACCACAGTCGGAATCTCCCCGATATGCTTCGGGAGGTTTTGGACGAATTCCATATTTCCGGCGCGGTTTCGGCTTCGTATGCACCCAGAGACGTTTCGGGGTCGTATATGCCGTGTTTTACCGTCGGAACGGGGTATTCAAAAGTAATCGCCTCCGCTTTGAAAATCCCGCGATATGAATTCTCTCATCAGGCGGGGCATATAGCCGCCGCGGTTTATTCCGCCGGCAAGCCGGAGCTTATCGGCAGTAAATTTATCGCTTTTCACTTCTCGGGCGGAACAACGGACGCGCTTCTGGTTGAACCCGATGCGGAAAAAGTATTTAAAATAACAAACGTTTTTACTTCGCTTGATCTTAAAGCAGGACAGGCGGTAGACAGGGTGGGAGTTATGCTCGGACTTAATTTCCCTGCGGGAGGGCAGCTTGAAAAACTCGCAATGCAGAGCGAAAAACGATATAACGTCAAATTGTTTTTCAGAGACGGAAACGTCAGCCTGTCGGGAATAGAGAATAAATGCGCCGGCATGCTTTCAAAAGGTGAGGATAAATGCGATATCGCAAGATACTGTATTGACGCCGTCCGCTGCTGTGCTTACGGCATGTGCGTAAATATGCGTAACATATTCGGGAATCTGCCCGTTTTGTACGCGGGGGGCGTGATGTCCGATTCGATTATAAAGAACGATATAACGGCAAAAATCGACGACTGTTATTTCGCGCAGCCGGAGTTTTCGGCGGACAATGCGGCGGGTACGGCGTACCTTGCCTTTATAAAGGAGAATTTATGACGCGTAACACGCCTTTGAGCGTATCACAGATAAATTTTTATATAAAAAATCTTTTCGACGCGGATTCACGTCTTTTTAACGTCTGCGTGTCGGGTGAAATATCGAATTTTACGAATCATTACCGTTCGGGACACTTCTATTTCACGTTAAAAGATGATTCCAGCTCGATAAAAGCCGTAATGTTCGCCCGTTCGGCGCAGAGAATTCGATTTGTTCCCGAGGACGGCATGCGAGTTATCTGCAAGGGCAGAGTAAGCGTTTTCGAACGTGACGGAATATATCAGCTCTATGCAGACGATATGCAGCCCGAGGGTGCGGGCGCGCTGGCTGTCGCGTTTGAGCAGATGAAGCAAAAACTCGCTTCAGAGGGGCTTTTCGACGAGAGCAGAAAGAAACCGGTTCCGCGTTTTCCCCGTACGATAGGCGTTATAACGTCCGACACCGGCGCGGCGGTCAGGGATATATGCAATGTTCTGACAAGACGGTATCCGCTTTGTACGATAAGAATTTACCCGGTTAACGTACAGGGTGTTTCGTGCGCGGGCGATAATGTCCGAGCGATAGAATATTTCAATAAAAATAAAAACGCCGATGTGCTGATTCTCGGCAGAGGCGGAGGAAGCATAGAGGATCTGTGGGGATATAACGAGGAAAAGCTTGTCAGAGCCGTAGCGGACAGCGAAATTCCGATTATTACGGGTATCGGTCACGAAACGGATTTTACGCTGTGCGATTTTGCTTCCGATCTGCGTGCCCCCACGCCGTCTGCTGCCGCGGAGCTTGCGAGTGAGGATATAGCGGTTATAAAAAAATCGGTCGGCTCTCTTAAAAACAGAGCGGACAGCGCGTATTTGAACGTTTATATGCAGAAAAAACATTCGCTTGATTCCGTATTGAGAATACTCGGTGCGTACTCTCCGCAGAGCGTTTATCTTGCAAACAAAAACGCGCTGGATATTAAAATAAAGCGTCTTAACGACAGTGTTTCGGCTTATTTGTTCGAAAAGGAAAGAAGTCTTGACTTAATTATAAACAAGCTCGGGGTTTTGAATCCTCTGAATTCTTTGAAAAAAGGATTTCTGCCGGTGTATTCCGGCTCAAAGCGTGTTATAAGCGTTTCGGATGCGGAAGAAAACGGCAGGCTTACGATATTGACATACGACGGTTCGATTGAGTGCAGAACCGAAAAAATACATTATAACGGAGAAAACAATGAAAAAAATGACTTATGAGGAAGCGTTCTCGTCACTTGAAGAGCTTGTTGCAAAGCTTGAAAAGGGAGACATGCCTCTTGAAGAGACTACAAAAATATACGCAGACGCCGTAAAACTTGCGGATTTCTGCTCGCAGACGCTTGAAAAATCGAGAATTAAAATAGAAAAACTGACCGAGGGTCATGAGGAGAATTCGGATAATGAGTAAAACGGAAGAATACGTGAAGCTTATAGACGATAATATAGCGGATTTTATACCCGTTTCGGATGAAAAATACGCCCGTTTGAGCGAGGCTATGAAATACGCATGCACGGACGGCGGCAAGAGAATCAGACCATTGCTCTGTCTTGAATTTGCAAATATATGCGGTGCGGACGTTAACGACGCTCTGCCGTTTGCGATGGGTGTTGAGATGATACATTCGTACTCGCTCGTTCACGACGATCTGCCTTGCATGGACAACGACGATATCCGCAGGGGAAAACCGTCGACTCATAAAAAATTCGGCGAAGGACTGGGACTTCTTGCGGGCGACGCGCTTCTGACTCATGCTTTTTCCGCGGTTCTCGCGGGCGTATGCTCCGACGCCAAAAAGGTCAGAGCCGTGAGCTATCTGTCCGAAAACGCGGGAGTCAACGGTATGATAGGCGGTCAGGTTATCGATACTCAAACAGAGGGAACCGAAATCGACGCCGAAACGTTATTTCTTATGGATAAGCTTAAAACCTCCGCTCTTATTAAATGCGCGTGCGTTTTAGGATGTATTTTCGGCGGAAGATACGACTATGTTCCGCATGCCGAAGCGTTCGCGGAAAATCTCGGCATAGCTTTTCAGATAGTCGATGATCTTCTTGACTTTGCCGAGGGTGAGAATAACAGTGATATTATAAACAATAAAGCCACGTATGTTTCTCTTTTCGGAGAAGAAAAGGCGAGAGAGCTTGCGGACGAATATACGAAAAAGTCGCTTGAAGCATTGGATAAAATAGATTCCGATACTTCATATCTTAAAGAGATCGCATTGAAACTTCTTAAAAGAACGGCATAACGGAGTAACAAATCTATGGATGAGCATATTCTCGACAGTATTGAAAAGCCGTCGGATGTAAAAAAGCTTGATTCCGAACAGACGGACAGGCTCTGCGCGGAAATAAGAAACAGGCTTATAGATACGGTTTCGCAGACGGGCGGTCACCTCGCGTCGAATCTCGGCGTGGTAGAGCTTACCGTCGCGCTTCATAAGGCGTTTAACTCGCCGTACGATAAGATCATATGGGACGTAGGTCATCAGGTTTACGTTCATAAGCTTCTGACGGGCAGACAAAAAGAGTTTTCGACCCTGCGTCAGCCCGGCGGACTTTCGGGATTTTCCGACCCGGACGAGAGTGAGCATGATATTTTTTACAGCGGACATTCGAGTACATCGCTTTCGGCGGCGTACGGTATAGCGCAGGCGAATAAATTAAAAAACAATAAGAATTATACGATAGCCGTTATCGGCGACGGCGCGTTTACCGGCGGAATGGTATATGAGGCTCTAAACAACGCAGGCAGAACGCGGTCGCGACTTATCGTCGTATTAAACGACAACGATATGTCGATATCAAAAAACGTCGGCGCACTGGCTTCTCACCTTGCCGTAATAAAAGCGAGGCCGTCGTATTTCAGAATGAAAGCGAAGACGGAGAGCGCGCTTAATAGAATTCCGTTTATCGGCGTTAAGCTTTCCAATTTCCTTTTTAATATAAAAACGCGTTTGAAATCGCTGTTCTATAAGAACAGTACAATGTTCGAGGAGCTGGGATTTCGATATATAGGTCCCCTCGACGGGCATAATGTAGACGTTCTTACCGACGCGTTCGAGGCTGCAAAGACCGCGGACTATCCCATGCTTATACATATTAAGACTAAAAAGGGCAAGGGATACGAATTCGCCGAACAGGCACCGAGCAAATTCCATGGTATAGGACATTTCGACATTGTTTCCGGTGAGTTCAAATGCAGTGCGGACACGTTTTCTTCTGAATTCGGTGCGTCGCTGTGTTCGTTTGCCGATAACGACAAGCGTATATGTGCGGTCACGGCGGCAATGGGAATCGGCACGGGACTTGACTGTTTTGCCGAAAAATATCCGCAGAGATTTTTTGACGTCGGAATCGCGGAGGAACACGCCGTTACCTTTTCGGCGGGGCTTTCACGGGGCGGTATGGTTCCCGTATTCGCGGTATATTCAGCGTTTTTGCAGAGAACGTACGACCAGGTAATACATGACGCGGCTTTGCAGGGGATTAAACTCGTGCTTGCAATCGACCGTGCGGGATTCGTAGACGGCGACGGTCCGACTCATCACGGACTTCTCGATGTTCCAATGCTTAACACGATTCCGGGCGTTACGATTTTCTCCCCGTCGACTTATAAGGGACTTAGAAACGCCTTTTTCCGTGCGCTGTATCATACAGACGGAGTTGTCGCGGTTCGTTATCCTAAGGGCGAGGAATGTGAAATCCCTCCTGAGTACGAGCCGAACGGAAATTATTTTGACGAATTCGGCGATGGCAATGCCGATATAGCGATAGTAACCTACGGACGTATTTTTGCCGAATGTGCTTATGCGTGCGAGGATTTAAGAAAAAAATATAAAATAAAGCTTATCAAGCTAAACAGAATCAAACCGATAGACGACGGAGCCGTTACGGCGGTTCTGAACTGTTCAAACGTATTCTTTTATGAGGAGGGCGAATTGAGCGGAGGTATCGGAGAGAGCTTCAATTATTTACTGTCCGAAAGCGGTTATAAAGGCGGATATTTTATCCGCGCCGTGGAGGACAGATACGTAAAACATTCGACGGCGAAGCTTCTTTTAAAAGAATACGGTTTCGACCGCGAAAGTATCGTTAACAGAATCACAGAGGTAATGAACGATGTCCGATAAAATCAGACTTGACCAGCGTATCGTACAGCTCGGTCTGCTCGAAAGCAGGGAAAAGGCGAAAGCCATGATAATGGCGGGTCAGGTTTACGTAAACGGTCAAAAAGAGCTTAAAGCCGGAACGAACGTAAAATCCGACGACAGCATAGAGGTCAGAGGCTCCATGGAGTTCGTAAGCCGGGGCGGATATAAATTAAAAAAGGCGATGTCGGTTTTTCCGATTTCTCTTAAAGATAAAGTATGTATGGATATCGGTGCGTCGACGGGAGGTTTTTCCGACTGCATGCTTCAGAACGGCGCGAAAAAGGTCTACTGCGTCGACGTCGGCTACGGTCAGCTCGCGTGGAAGATAAGAAGCGACCCGAGGGTTGTAAATCTCGAAAGAACCAATATACGTTACGTTACCGACGAGCAGGTTCCCGATAAAATTGATTTTGCTTCTGTGGACGTTTCGTTTATTTCGCTTGAGCTTGTTTTGCCAGTGGCGTATAATTTACTTTCGGACGACGGAGAAACGGTATGCTTAATAAAACCGCAGTTTGAAGCGGGGCGTGAGAACGTCGGCAAGAAAGGCGTTGTCCGCGACGGGAACGTTCATAGGGATGTTATAAATAAGATTTATTCGTTTGCAAAACAGCTCGGCTTTGCGGTGTGCGGACTCGATTTTTCGCCGATAAAAGGCCCGGAGGGAAACATTGAATTTCTTATATATTTAAAGAAGCGCGGAACCGACGAAGAAACAGACGTTGATTCTGTCGTTTCCAAAGCGCATAAAGAATTAGACGTAAACGGCGGTGAGAGACAGTGAATGCGGTCATTATTCCGAATCTAACGAGAACGAACGGCTATTCCATTACGAAAGAGGTCTGCGACAGGCTCGGTAAGTCCGGCATAGATTATTATTTCGATAATTCGTATTCGGATAAGCTTGAATTCGTTAATAAAAATAAATTTGTCAATATAGATTCCGTTCTGCCCGAATCCGATTTGGTTATATCTGTCGGCGGCGACGGCAGTATACTCAACGCTTCGAAAAAAGCTGTGAAATACGATGTTCCCGTTCTCGGAGTGAACGCGGGCAACCTCGCATATCTCATGGGAATAGAGAATGACGAGCTTTTTTTGCTTGACAGATTGACCGGCAAAGATTACACTGTTGAAGAGCGCATTATGCTCGACGTTAAAACATATGCGGGTTCCGAGCTTATTTTTTCTTCGGAATGTTTAAACGACGCGGTGTTCGCACGCGGTATGAGATTACAGCTTACCGAATTGAGCATTTTCTGCGACGGCAGATATGTAAACGACTATAAAACCGACGGAATTATAATTTCGACTCCGACGGGTTCGACGGCATATAATCTTTCTGCGGGAGGTCCCGTAGCGCAGCCGGACGTGGAGCTTATGATAATGACTCCGATATGTCCCCATTCGCTTACTGCAAGGACGATTTTATTTAATGTTAATTCCTCCCTTACCGTAATTAAACCGGAGAATTCAAAACGCGAGGTACTTCTCTCGTGCGACGGGGAAGAGGCGTTTAACCTGCCGTCGGGAAGCAGGACTACGGTAAAATGCTCCGACAGAAAAGCAAGATTTATAAAAATAAAAGACGATTCGTTTACGGATATACTTAATGCAAAATTAAACGATCAGAGTAAATATAACCGAAAGGACATACTGTGATGAAAAAAGAGAGACATTCCATGATATTACAGCTGATAGATCAGTATAATATCAGCAACCAGGAGGAGCTTCGCGATAAGCTTCTGTCGTGCGGAATAGACGTTACGCAGGCGACCGTTTCGCGCGACATAAAAGAATTGAGACTTATTAAACAGCCGGTCGCGGGCGGTGAATACAAGTATTCGCTCGCGGGTTCGACCGATGAAAAGTACGTGAAGTATCACGCTATTTTCTTTGAAACCGTTACGAATGTTGATACGGCTCTTAATATCTGCGTTGTAAAATGCCATATCGGAACGGCTATGGCGGCATGCGCCGCTATCGACGCGCTGAATATTCCCGATATCGTGGGAACTCTCGCGGGCGACGACACGATATTCATTGCATGCCGTACCGAAAATGCGGCTTCTGCCGTAAAGGACGAGCTTCTTTCGTTATTAAAATCATAAAGGACATTTTTATGCTTTCAAATCTTGTAATAGAAAACATTGCAATAATTGAATACGCATCAATAGATTTTACCGGCGGATTTAATTGTCTGACAGGTGAAACGGGTGCGGGCAAGTCGATCATTATTGACTCGATAAACGCCGTGCTCGGTGAGAAAACGTCGCGCGAGCTTATCAGAACGGGGGAAAACTCGGCGCGTGTTTCCGCATTTTTTACGGATATATCTCCGACGACCTCCGACGCGCTCGATGAGGCGGGTATATCCTGTGAGGACGGGAGCGTTCGTATTGTCAGAACGCTTCATCGTGACGGACGAAACGTTTGTAAAATAAATTCCGTAAGCGTTTCCGTTTCGACGCTTAAAAAAATAGGCATAACGCTTATAAATATTCACGGTCAGTCCGACTCACAGCAGCTTATGCAGCCGAAATATCATATTTCGTTTATAGACTTGCTGGCTTCCGATTCCGAACTTATAAACGATTATCATTCTTCATACAGAAAGCTTTTCGAGATTAAAAGCGAGATTAAAAAGCTGACTATGGACGAGGGAGAGAAAGCAAGGCGAATCGACCTTTTGAGATACCAGACGGACGAGATAGAAAAGGCGGATATCGAACAGGGCGAAACGGAAACGCTCACCGAAAGAAAGAATGTAATTAATAATTATAAGAATATAACGGACGCTCTTATAAGGGCGAGAAACGCGCTGTCGGGTGACGGAGAGTTTTCGGGCGCGTGCGGTATGCTGTTTGACGCGTCGAACGCCGTTTCGGAAGCTTCCTCAATGTCAAGGGAATTCGAAAAAACAGCTTCGGCTCTTAACGATATCGCGTACACGGCGGAGGATTTATCTTCACAGATTAATTCGTTTATAGATTCGTCGTCGTTTGATATGGGCGAGCTTGAAGAAATCGAGGACAGGCTCGACACTCTGTTCACGCTTAAAAAAAAGTACGGTCCCGAAGAGAGCGACGTTATAGAATACTATGAAAACGCAAAAAAAGAACTCGAAAGAATAGAGCTTTCCGATTCTAAAATAGAAGAACTTAAAGAAGAATACGAACGCTGTTACGAACTGACTGTTCAGAAAGCGGAGAAGCTTTCTTCTGTCAGAATGAAAACGGCGCGTGAATTTGAAAAGAAAGTTAAATCGGAGCTTGAAACTCTCGATATGCCGTCGGTCGAATTTAAGGTCGGACGTGAATTGAGTCCGTTTACTCCGACGGGAATTGATAATATTGAATTTCTTATTTCCCCGAATTCGGGCGAGGAGCCGAAGCCTCTTGCAAAAATCGCTTCGGGAGGCGAGCTGTCGAGAATCATGCTCGCGATAAAGAGCGCGCTTGCGGAGAAAGACGGAATTTCGACCTTGATATTCGACGAAATAGATACGGGCGTAAGCGGTCATGCCGCGGGAATGATAGCCAGAAAACTCTATTCGCTGTCGAGGATACACCAGGTTTTATGTATAACTCATCTGCCCGTTATTGCTTCGTTTGCAGACTCTCATTTTGAGATATCAAAATCAACCGAACACGATAAAACATTTACGCACGTGCACTCTCTCGACTTTGACGGACGAAAACGAGCTATAGCGAGAATAGTGGGCGGAGACTCCGACGATGAAATTCAGTTGTCCTCCGCACAGCACATGCTGTACGAGGCGCAAAAATATAAGGAGGCGACTTTATGAGAATCGGCATTTGCGCGGGTACGGATATCAGAAATCCCGAGCTTATAAAAAAAGCCGGATTTGACTATATGGAGACAGGATTTAATTCAGTGGCTTCAATGTCGGACGGTGATTTCTTAAGCTTATATTCCGCGCTCGCGGAAAGCGGAATAAAATGCGAAGCGGCAAACTGCTTTTTACCAGGCGAAATGAGCGTTACCGGTAAAAACGTAGATTATGACGCGCTTTATAAGTTTATAGAAAAAGGTTTTGAACGGTGCAAAAAGCTCGGAGCCGAAACCGTAGTGTTCGGTTCCGGCAGATCGAGAGACGTAAAAGACGGTTATCCGTTGAGGGAATGTTATTTGCAGACGGTTCGTTTTCTGAAAGAGACAGTCGCCGGATTCTGTGATAAATATGATATTGATTTGGCAATAGAACCGTTGTGCAGACAGGAAACACAAGTAATAAATACGCTCAAGGAGGCGTGCATTGCCGCTTCAATGACGGACAGCGGGCGGATTCATGTTCTTGCGGATATATATCACATGCTCGAATCGGGCGACGATTATGCGAATATTCTCGCAGTCGGAAGCGATTTGATTCACGCGCATATATCATATCCGGTTTCAACAGGCAGACACAAAAGAGTTTATCCGAATGAAAAATACGGTTTTGATTATTCGGAGTTTATTGATAATCTTAAAAAGGTCGGATGTCCCCGTGTTTCGATAGAGGGGTCGACGGATGATTTTGAAAATGACTTGATCTCATCATATGAGGTTATGAAAAAGTTCAGATAATATATTTTGGAGGATATAAAAATGCAGATTTACGAGGAACTTAAAGCGAGAGGTCTTATCGCTCAGGTTACCAACGAAGAGGAAATACGCGAAATGGTCAACGCAGGCAAGGCGACCTTTTACATAGGTTTCGATTGTACGGCGGACAGCCTTACCGCGGGACATTTTATGGCTCTTACGCTTATGAAGCGTTTGCAGATGGCGGGCAACAAGCCTATCGCCCTTATCGGAGGCGGTACGACCATGATCGGCGACCCCTCGGGCAGAACCGACATGAGAAAAATGCTTACGAGAGCGGATATCGACCATAACGCGGAGTGTTTCAGAAAACAGATGGAGAAGTTTATTGAGTTCGGCGAGGGCAAAGCGCAGATGGTTAATAACGCCGACTGGCTTCTTAATCTTAATTATGTCGAGCTGTTAAGAGAGGTCGGAACCTGCTTCTCCGTTAACAATATGTTGAGAGCCGAGTGCTATAAACAGAGAATGGAAAAGGGACTTTCGTTCTTTGAATTTAACTACATGATAATGCAGAGCTACGACTTCTATCATCTTTTCAAGGAATATAACTGCAATATGCAGTTCGGCGGAGACGACCAGTGGAGCAACATGCTCGGCGGTACAGAGCTTATCAGAAAGAAGCTCGGCAAGGACGCTCACGCAATGACTATTACACTTCTTACCGATTCGCAGGGCAAGAAGATGGGCAAAACCGCGGGCAACGCAGTATGGCTCGACCCGAATAAGACCTCTCCCTATGAATTCTATCAGTATTGGAGAAATGTAGACGACGCCGACGTTCTCAAGTGTATAAGAATGTTAACGTTCCTGCCTATTGAAGAGATTGAAGAAATGTCATCGTGGGAGGGCAGTCAGCTTAACACGGCAAAAGAAATTCTTGCATTTGAGCTTACGAAACTCGTTCACGGTGAGGAAGAGGCGCAGAAAGCACAGGCAACCGCAAGAAACCTTTTCTCCGGCGCTTCAAACGTCGATACCATGCCCGAGGTTGCAATCAGCGAGGATGATTTCATCGACGGCGCGATTGCAGTTACTGAACTGCTCGTAAAGTGCGCTATTGCGAAATCAAAGGGCGAGGGCAGACGTCTTATCGACCAGGGCGGAGTAAGCGTTGACGATAAAAAACCCGAATCGGCAGTAGCGGTTATCAGCCGTTCCGAATTTGATAAGGGATATGTAGTTCTTAAAAAGGGCAAAAAGATATTCATTAAAGTCGTTATAAAATAAAAAATACAGCAGAAAACGCCGTTCGGAGCCTGTAACCGAACGGCGTGATTTTTTTATGTTTTTTTACTTAATAAAAATAGACCATACCATTAAGATTATACAGCAGGCGCAGAAGTATATATGTGTTATAAGCCCCGACGAAAAGTAAGTTTTCAGATTGTCCGTTTTTTTCTGGAGGGAGAATTCCCATACTCGTTTAACGAGATATACACCCTCGTACAGCACCGTGTAAACGAACATTGTCAGGAAAATATCCGGAGTGTAACCGTTCATAAACTGCAATATACCGAAAATCAGCGGTATCGAGTACATGAATAATTCCCAAATTCTTTGATTCTTTATACCTTTGAGCAGTTTAAAGCTCAGTTCCTGTGACAGGACGATAAATATTACCGTAAACGAGACAAGTTTTGCCGTTTCTATGCTTCCTATAAATATAAAAAGCATAGGTATTATGCAGTATATCGGAAATTCCGCGTATTCGCATATCTTTTGGTAAACGCGCACGCTTTTTTTCTGTTCTACGGGCGCTAATTCGACTGCTCTGTCATATTCTTCACGGCTTAACAGAGAGAGGGAAAACATCTTTGCAAGTTCTGCCCTTGTTTTTTTGAGTTTTAAAAGATACTGAACGGAATCCAGGGCTATTAAGCATAAATAGATTATTCCGAGAACAGTATCGGTTTCAGGTGAAATAAAGCCGCGGAATCTGTGCCAGCTTGTGGAGCTTAAACGCTCCGTAACATTGGGCATAAGAATTATCGTGCAAACGGACATTCCGAGTCCGCATATTGCTCCGAAAACGCACTCCATAAGCTTCCAGCTGTCGAGACAGTATTTATGAATAGAATTAAAAATATATTTTCCGTTCTTAAACGGGTACTTTGTTCGGATCTGGCAAAATTGCGCCGCCATCCATCCTAATCCGCCCGTCAGGAATCCCGCGCATGTCATGGCAAGAGTGAGCAGATCTCTGTTTACGGCGGAAATAATAAGGATATCCGCAGTGAATGCGAGCACAAATCCCCATGATTCTTTTCGAGTTTTCGAAAAATAAACACGCGGATATTTTCCTTTTTCGGGATCGTAAGGTCTGTTGAATAAAAAGGTAAACAGGAGCGACAAAACAGGAAGCAGAACAAAGAATGCGATAATGTCCTTTATATCGTAAATCAGTCTGCTGACAATCGACAGAGTTATAAAAAGACAGCCCCAGCAGACCGAGAACCACGCTCCGCCTTTTACGAACAGTGCGAGCATACCGCGTTTCATATTTGGAGCGGGAGATGAATCCATGGTAAGTCCGAGTGTTTCGCCGTATGTCATTTTTCCGCCGACGTACATTCCGACTGCGCCTGCGGCTGAAAAAATAAAATAAAAATCGGTTGTTTTTTCTATCCCCGCGAACACCGCAAAACTAAGTCCCAAAAGCGCGCCGGGGAGCATCGCACCTTTTTCCCCGCCTATTGCGGTTCCTCGCATACCCCAGCCCCATGAAACGGCAATAACGGAAAATGTGATAAACATAATCATATTTAATACAGACATATATAACATTCCTTAATGATTTTGTTTATAAAGTATATCATATTTCGTAAATTAAAGTCTATAAAAATTAAAAAAATAATTGCTTTTTTTATTTATAATGTTATAATTAGTAAGCGGTGAAAGGGGATTTGTCTATGAATTTTGCAACTGTCGGTACGTCATGGATTACCGAGAGCTTTATTAAATCGGGCAGACTGCTTGACTCGTTTAATCTCTATTCGGTTTATTCCCGTGACGCTTCGAGAGCCGAGGCTTTCGCTTTGAAAAACGGCGCAAAAAAAAGCTTCTGCGATTATGATAAAATGCTTGAAGATAAAAATATAGACGCGGTGTATATAGCAAGTCCGAACAGCCTGCATTTTGAGCAGTCGATGAACGCGCTCAACCACGGAAAACACGTTCTCTGCGAAAAGCCCGCGGCGGTAACGGCCGAACAGCTCAAAACGCTTCATAATACGGCAAAGGAGAACGGCGTTTTATTTGTTGAGGCGATAAAATCTCTTCATGCCGACGCGCTTTCTAAACTTAGAGAAGCCGTCGGACTATGCGGAAACGTACGCAGTGCAAGTATTGATTTTTCACAGCTGTCGTCAAAGTATAAGGCGTTAAAGGACGGTGAAATACCGAATATATTTAACCCCGAATTCTGCACGGGCGGACTTATGGATTTAGGCGTATACAATATTTACGTCGCCGTCGAACTTTTCGGAAAACCCGAACGTATCGTTTCGCACTGTGATTTTCTCCCGACCGGAGCCGATCATTCCGGAACAATATTATTTATATATAATGATAAGACCGTAACGCTTACTTATTCGAAGGTCGGACAGAGCTTTGCCCCGTCGCAGATATTCGGCGACGAGGGAACCGTTACATTCGCTTCCTGTTCAAAGCTTACAGATATTAAATTGTATAAAAATAAAGAGTGTGCCGAAATATATCCTGCAATTGACGAAAATGTGGTAATGAGTATGGAAATACGCGATTTCATGGATTTTGCAAACGGCGAACGTCTTGATTTTTATAACGAATGTCTCGATATGTCAATGACGGTCTGTTCGCTTATGCAGGAGATAAGAAAACAAAATAATTTCAGATTTTAATAAAGGAGATTTCCGTTATGATTAAAAAAATACCGAACGGCGTTTATCCCACAATGATAACCCCGTTTACGTCCGACAACAAAATCGATTACAATGCCGTCGAGCAGATTCTCGAATGGTACGCTTCAAAAAAGGTAGACGGAATTTTTGCCATCTGCCAGTCGAGCGAGATTTTTGCGCTGTCGTTTGAGGAGAGACTTGAACTTATCGATTTCATTATGAAGCACAGACCCGAGGGCGTTGCAATCGTCGCGTCCGGTCACTGCGCAGACGATCTCGACAGACAGGCGTACGAGGCGAATAAGATAATCGAAACCGGCGTTGACGCTTACGTATTTATTTCCAACAGATTTGCAAAAGCCGATGAAGACGACGATGTTTTGTTAAAGAATATGTATTATGTAATAGACAGATTACCCGAGATTGCTCTGGGGGTTTACGAGTGTCCGTATCCATACAAGAGACTTCTTTCTCCCTATGTTCTCTCCAAAATGGCGCAGGATCCTAAATTCCAATTTATAAAAGATACCTGCTGTTCAATTCCTCAGCTTAAAAAGAAGCTCGATACTCTCAAAGGCTCCGAGTTGAGAATATTCAACGCAAACGCGGCGACGCTTCTTCAGTCTCTTAAAGACGGAGCGGCGGGATTCTCCGGAATTATGGCGAACTTCTATCCCGAAATCATCGGCGAGGAGTGCAGATGCTTTGAATCGGATCCCGACAGAGCGCAGAAGTTACAGGATTTCGCAGGCTTTTGCTCCGCGGCGGAGGGACAGGCTTATTCGTGCAACGCGAAGTACTTTTTGCAGATGGAAGGTCTTAATTTAACAACGAAGAGCAGACTCTGCGACGAAAATAAGCTCGACGCGTTGAACAGAATCAGCACCGAACAGCTTCACGGCATGGTTTCTCTTTACAGAGATATGTTTAAAATCGGCTGAAAACAAACAAATTAAATAAAACTGAAAAACGTCCGCATTTCGGCGGGCGTTTTCTTTGTCTTTATATGAATTATTTATTTTTAATGTGAGCTTTTATCGCTTCGAATGTAGCGTCGGATATGTCATGCTCCATTTTACACGCGTCCTCGGCTGCCGTTTTTTCGCTGACGCCGAGTTTTATTAAAAATGATGTCAGGGTAGTGTGCCGGTCATATATTTTCTCTCCGATTCTTCTGCCCTCGGGCGTTAAGGTGAGATATCCGTCCTTATCCATAAGGAGATATCCGTTATTTTTGAGAATTCCTACGGCTCGGCTTACGCTCGGCTTTGAGAATCCCATATGCTGTGCTACATCAAGAGAGCGTACCGCGCTGCTTTTAAGAGAGAGCACGTATATAGTTTCAAGATACATCTGTCCGGATTCCTTCAGTTCCACGTAAATCACCGCCTTAAATCATTGTTTATTGTTTATACTAACACATTTGCAGAGTAAAATCAAGTAATGTGTTAAATTTGAACATATAAATAGTTAGCCAATACTAACTATTTGTGCAAGGTAATAAATTTGTTTTTTCGACGAAAAATAATTAAAAAACGTATTGACAAAAAACAATATTGTGAGTATTATATGTATTGGTTAGCGAGTGCTAACCGTAATTTCGACCCGTCAGTTAGCCTTTCCTAATTAATTGTCGGCTTGTTTAAGGACGGGTGCGGAAAGAGGAGATAAAAAATGATGCCTTTAGCATTGGCGGATGTCGGCGAGGAGAACACGATAAAAAAAATCGGCGGCAGTCCCGAGGTAAAAAAACATCTCGAAAATCTCGGCTTTGTAGTCGGGGGAAGCGTTACGATAGTAAGCTCGCTCAACGGTAACGTTATTGTTAACGTAAAGGACGCGAGAGTTGCTGTCAGCGAGGAAATGGCTCGAAGAATCATGGTTTGATTCTTAATTTATAAGGAGGAATATGCAATGAAAACACTTAAAGAAGCAAAAATCGGCGAGACTTGCAAAGTCGTAAAGCTTCACGGCGAGGGCGCGGTTAAACGCCGTATCATGGATATGGGCATAACCAGGGGCGTTGAAGTTTTTGTCCGTAAAGTGGCACCGCTCGGAGATCCGATGGAGGTTACAGTAAGAGGTTATGAGCTTTCGCTGAGAAAAGCAGATACCGAAATGATTGAGGTTGAATAATCAAACATTCGATAGGGGTTTAATCCCCGTTTTTTCAGGGTATTAAGTTAGCAATAGCTAATTCAGAGAAAAAGAAAAGAGGAAAACAGAATGGACAATATCCGAATAGCACTTGCCGGTAACCCGAACTGCGGTAAAACGACTTTGTTTAACGCACTGACCGGTTCAAACCAGTTCGTCGGAAACTGGCCCGGCGTTACCGTTGAGAAAAAAGAGGGTAAGCTTAAAAAGCATGACGGCGTAATAATCACCGACCTTCCAGGTATTTATTCGCTTTCACCGTATACGCTTGAAGAGGTTGTAGCGAGAAGCTATCTTATTGACGAGCGTCCCGACGCGATACTTAACATTATCGACGGTACGAATCTTGAGAGAAACCTTTATCTTACAACTCAGCTTGTAGAACTCGGTATACCCGTTGTCATCGCCATCAACATGATGGACGTTGTTAAAAAAAGCGGCGATAAAATCAACACCGAGGAGCTTTCAAGACAGTTAGGATGCAAAATCGTTGAGATTTCCGCTCTTAAAGGTACAGGCATTATGGAAGCCGCAGATGCCGCTATCGAGGCAGCCAAGGGAACGAAAACGATTCCCCAGCACAGCTTTTCCGGCTGTGTGGAGCACGCTGTTGCGCATATCGAGGAAGCCGCTGTACATAATATGCCCGAGGAGCAGCAGAGATGGTATGCTATCAAGATATTTGAGAGAGACGACAAGATTCTTGATAAGCTCAATATCGACAAGGCGGTTCTTGACCATATTGAAAAGGATATCAAGTCCGCAGAGGAAGAGATGGACGACGATGCAGAGTCCATTATCACCAATGAGAGATATATTTATATCGCTTCTATAATCAAAGCTGTATATAAAAAGAAATCAAAAGAAAAGCTTACGACTTCCGATAAGATAGACAAAGTCGTTACAAACCGCTGGCTCGGACTTCCGATATTCGCAGTTGTAATGTTCCTTGTTTACTATATCGCAATGGTAACGGTCGGAAGCGCGGCAACTGACTGGGCAAATGACGGAGTATTCGGTGACGGCTGGCATCTTTTAGGTATCGGAACAAAGGCTTATACCGCTGAGGCTGACAATTATACCGCCGCAACACAGGCGATTCAGGCGTTCCTGCCCGACATGGACTTTGAGGCTGAGGATTTTGACAAGGCAAGTGCACTTTCCGAAATGGAAGCGTTCAAAACCGACGCTCAGACCGCAGAGGTTGACGTTGAGGATGAGGAAACCCTCGCAATTAACACTATGACGGCTTACTATTCGGCAGTTCCCGAGAATCTTACGAAGGAGCAGAAAGAGGGAACGGTCGCGATGTCCTATCTTGACGCCGTTAAGTATTTTAAAGAGCGTTATTCGGCTGACGCTGAAAACGCGTTTACCGAGCCAGATCCCGCAGATTACGGTGTATGGGTTCCCGGCGTTCCCGTGCTTGTAGGCGACGGACTGGACAAAGCGGGCGCACCCGACTGGCTTTCGGGACTTATCAACGACGGTATCGTAGCAGGCGTAGGCGCGGTTCTCGGATTCGTTCCTCAGATGCTCGTTCTGTTCTTCCTTCTCGCATTCCTTGAGGCTTGCGGTTATATGTCGCGAATCGCATTCGTTCTTGACCGTGTATTCCGTAAATTCGGTCTTTCCGGTAAATCGTTCATCCCCATGCTTATCGGCGTAGGCTGCGGTGTTCCCGGTATCATGGCGTCAAGAACAATTGAAAACGAGCGTGACCGCCGTATGACGATCATGACTACGACATTCATTCCCTGCGGCGCAAAGGTTCCCTTTATCGCAATGATTGCGGGCGCAATCTTCGGCGGATCCGCATGGGTTTCGACCGGAGCATACTTCATCGGTATGGCGGCAATCATTGTTTCGGGTATTATGCTTAAAAAGACAAAGATGTTTGCAGGCGATCCCGCTCCGTTCGTTATGGAGCTTCCCGCATACCATCTTCCTACGCTTAAGAACGTTCTTCGTTCCATGTGGGAGCGCGGCTGGTCCTTCATTAAGAAAGCCGGTACAATCATTCTTCTTTCAACAATCATTGTTTGGTTCACCACTTACTTCGGCGTAGCAGACGGAAGCTTCCGCATGCTTGACGAATCCGAAATCGATTCTTCAATCCTTGCTTTTATCGGTTCCGCTGTCGCCTGGATATTTAAACCCCTCGGCTGGGGCAACTGGCAGGCAGCCGTTGCTTCGATTACCGGTCTTGTTGCAAAAGAGAACATCGTCGGTACTCTCGGTATACTTTACAACGGTGCAGAGGGAACGACCGTATATCAGAACATCGCTCATGCGTTTACTCCCATCGCAGGCTTCTCGTTCCTCGTATTTAACCTTCTCTGCGCTCCCTGCTTCGCGGCAATCGGAGCAATGAAGCGTGAGATGAACAACGCAAAGTGGACATGGTTTGCAGTCGGATATCAGTGCGGATTCGCATACTGCATAGCTCTTATGGTCAACAGCTTCGGAAAGCTCTTTTCCGGCGCAATCAGCGGAGCAGGCGATATCATTACTCTCATATTTGCATTTGCAATCCTTGCGGGTATGATTTATATGCTCGTCCGTCCATACAAAGAGGCTACGAAGCTTACAACTAAAGTTAAGATTTCAAAAAAATAATTTAAAGCAATCAAACGGAAAGGAGTCGGTCAGATATGTTTGCATGGATAGCTGAAAATATAGGTACGATAATTATTTGCCTCGTGCTTATCTTAATCGTCGCGCTTATAATAGTTAAGCTGATAAAGGATAAGAAAAAAGGAAAAACAACCTGCGGTAATAACTGTGCGCACTGCGCAATGGCAGGCTCCTGCCATCAGCACACAGAAGAAAAGAAGTAATCAATTATATGTAAGGGGCGGTAAAACGCTCCTTACGTGTAATCCCCGGAGGTTAATATGACTGATTATCAAAGATCTCTGACGGCGTCTAACATTCTGTATCTGTTGACAATGCGTGAAATTGATAAAAGCGGAGAGGGAATGAGATGCACCCGCATAGCGAATATGCTTAATCTTTCAAAACCGAGCGTTCACAGTATGATGAATGTTTTTACCGAAATGGGACTGATAAGCAGGGGAGCCGCCGGAGTTGCCTTCTTTACTGAGCACGGGCGGGAAACCGCTGCGCGTATTGAGCGTTACTATAATGTTGTTTCAAGAATTTTATGCAGAGATTTCCCGGGAATATCGGATATAAAAGGCGCATCGTGCGCTTTGATTTCCGGCATGGAAAACGAGAGCCTCGATAGTCTTTGCAAAAGAGAATCTAAGAATATGATTAATTGAATTTGAGTCGGAGGCGGACGATTATGGTTCAGACTGTAATAAAAATAAAAGGTATGGCTTGTTCCATGTGCGAAAATCACATACAGGACGTTGTAAGAAATAACTTTAAGGTTAAAAAAGTATCGGCTTCTCACTCAAAGGGAGAGTGCGTAGTGGTTTCGGATGATGAGCCTGACACAGAAAAGCTTAAAAAAGTGATAACCGATATGGGTTATGATTTTATTTCCGCTTCGTCATCCGAATATGTAAAGCACGGACTTTTCTCCCGTAAAAAATAAACATTTCTTTATTGTGCATATTCCGTAAAAGTTCTTCGGCAGTTCTTAAAATTGCCGGGGAATTTTTTACTGCCTCTTTTTAATAACAATATTGTTATCGAGCCTTGACAACGGCGGATAAACATTATAAAATTGTAACAGAATATTTGTTCTGTTACGGAGACATTAAATGGATAAATTTATTTTACATTCAAAATATAAGCCTACGGGCGACCAACCCCAGGCGATAAAAACGCTTGTCGACGGACTTAATAAGGGATATAACGAACAGACTCTGCTCGGCGTTACCGGTTCGGGTAAGACGTTTACAATGGCGAATGTCATAGCCGAGGTTAATCGCCCGACTCTTATTCTCGCTCATAATAAAACGCTCGCAGCACAGCTGTGCAGTGAGTTCAGGGAGTTTTTCCCCGAAAACGAGGTTGAGTATTTTGTTTCGTATTACGACTATTATCAGCCCGAGGCATACATTGCGCAGACCGATACTTATATTGAAAAGGATTCAGCCGTAAACGACGAGATTGACAGACTGCGCCATTCCGCTACATCCGCGCTGTCCGAACGCAGGGACGTTATAATCGTTGCGAGCGTTTCGTGTATTTATTCGCTCGGCGACCCGATAGATTACAGAAACATGGTTATCTCATTACGTCAGGGGATGGAGAAAAGCCGTGAGGAGCTTATACAGAAGCTTGTTGAAATTCAGTACGAGAGAAACGATATAAATTTTATCAGAAATAAATTCAGAGTCAGGGGAGACGTTGTCGAGATTTTTCCTGTTTATACGTTCGAATATGCAATAAGAGTCGAATTCTTCGGCGATGAAATAGACAGAATATCGGAGTTTAACCCGGTTACGGGCGAGACTAAGAACGTTGTTTCGCACGCAGCGATTTATCCCGCGTCGCATTACGTTATCGCGCCCGAAAAGCTCGAAAAGGCGATAGCTCAGATTAATGAGGAAATGCTTACCCAAGTCGAGAAATTTCAAAAGGAGGGCAAGCTGATAGAGGCTCAAAGAATAAGACAGCGTACCGAATACGATATTGAAATGTTAAGAGAGACGGGATTCTGTAAGGGTATAGAAAACTACTCCGCTGTTATGTCCGGCAGAAAACCGGGCGAACCTCCGTTTACTCTGATAGATTACTTCCCGGATGATTTCGTTTTGTTCGTCGATGAGTCGCATGTTACGCTCCCGCAGGTCAGGGGTATGTACGGGGGCGACAAATCGAGAAAGGACAGTCTTGTTAACTTCGGATTCAGACTGCCGTCGGCATATGATAACAGACCGCTTACATTTGACGAATTCTATTCGAAGGTCGGGCAGAAAATATTTGTCAGCGCGACGCCCGGAGAATTCGAACGAAGCAAGAGTGAATGTGTTGCCGAACAGCTTATTCGTCCCACGGGGCTGCTTGACCCCGAAATCGAGGTTCGACCCGTCGACGGTCAGATTGACGATATTATATCGGAAATAAATATAAGAAAAGAGCGCGGGGAACGCGTACTTATTACGACTCTTACTAAGAAAATGGCAGAGAGTCTTACGGATTATCTCGACAGCTTCGGCATAAAAGTTCGTTACATGCATTATGATATAGATACGATTGAGAGAATGGAGCTTATCAGGGATTTGAGACTCGGCGAGTATCAGGTGCTTGTCGGTATTAACCTTCTGCGTGAGGGGCTTGATATCCCCGAGGTTTCGCTTGTTGTAATTCTCGATGCGGATAAAGAGGGATTTCTGCGTTCGGAAACATCTCTCATTCAGACGATAGGACGTTCGGCGAGAAATGCGGACGGTAAGGTTATTATGTACGCAGATTCGGTCACGCCGTCCATGGAAGCGGCTTTGAGAGAAACAAACCGCAGACGCGAAAAGCAGATGAAGTATAACGCCGAACACGGTATAACTCCGCAGACAATCGTGAAGCCCGTACATGAAATTCTCGAAATAAGCTCAAAGAACGACGTTGACAAAAAATCTCATAAACGTTTATCGCCGAGAGAACGTGCAGAGCTTATCGATTCGCTTACGAAAGAGATGAAGGCGGCGGCAAAGTTGCTCGAATTCGAACATGCGGCGTTTTTAAGAGATAAAATAGAAAAACTTAAGCAGGGAAAATAAAATGGCAGAGAAATATATTACAGTTAAAGGCGCGAGAGAACATAATCTCAAAAACGCCGACGTTAAGATACCTCGCGAATCGCTGACGGTTTTTACGGGGCTTTCGGGCTCGGGCAAATCATCTCTTGCGTTTGATACTATTTACGCAGAGGGTCAGCGTCGTTATGTCGAGTCGCTGTCAAGCTATGCGAGAATGTTTTTGGGGCAGATGGACAAGCCCGATGTCGATTCGATAGACGGACTTTCGCCGGCGGTTTCAATAGACCAGAAAACGACTTCAAAGAATCCGCGTTCAACCGTCGGAACCGTTACGGAGATATATGATTATTTAAGACTTTTGTATGCGAGAGTGGGTATTCCTCACTGTCCCGTGTGCGGTAAGGAGATTAAACAGCAGACTGTTGACCAGATAGCCGACGCGGTGCTTGAACTGCCCGAAAAGACAAAGATTCAGATTCTTGCTCCGATTATAAAGGGAAAAAAGGGAACGCATGCAAAGGAGCTTGATTCCGCAAGACGTTCGGGCTATGTCAGAGTCAGAATAGACGGCAGTATTTATGATTTATCGGAACGAATCGTTCTTGATAAGAATATTAAGCACAGTATTGAGGTTATAGTTGACAGACTCGTTATAAAGGACGGGATAAGAAGCAGACTTTCCGACGCTGTTGAGCTTGCGTCAAAGCTGTCGGGCGGAACGGTTCTCGTTGTTGATTCGGACGGAAACGAAACGCTGTATTCGCAGAATTACGCGTGTCCCGAACACGGAATCAGCATTGACGAGCTGTCGCCGAGGATGTTTTCATTCAATAATCCGTACGGCTCGTGTCCGACGTGTACGGGGTTGAGCTTTTTTATGAGAGTTGACCCCGATCTTGTTATTCCTAATAAAAATCTTTCGATAGCGCAGGGCGCGATTAACGCTGCAGGCTGGTCAAAGAGTGAAAAATCATCTATTGCAAAAATGTATTTTGACGCGCTTGGCGAAAAGTACGGATTCGATTTAAATACTCCCGTTAAAAGCATTTCGAAAGAGGGACTTCACGCTCTTTTATACGGAACAGGAAACGAGAAGCTTAAAATGAAACGCTCGACCGAATACGGCAGCGGAACGTATAACACGGCGTTTGAGGGGATTATCAACAATCTTGAACGGCGTTATAAGGAGACTGCGAGCGACTGGGCGAGAGCCGATATCGAACAGGTTATGACGAGATGCGACTGCCCGACGTGTAAGGGCGCGCGTCTTCGTCCCGAAATGCTCTCTGTAACCGTCGGCGGAATCAATATTGACGAATTTGTAAGAATGAGCGTTACCGATGAGCTTAAATTCCTTGATACCATTAAATTCACTGACAGGGAAGCTATGATTGCCGACAG
This sequence comes from uncultured Oscillospiraceae bacterium, assembly GCA_900543395.1. Taxonomy (GTDB): domain Bacteria; phylum Bacillota; class Clostridia; order Oscillospirales; family Acutalibacteraceae; genus CALACW01. Next base: position 41,871 of record UQQT01000010.1, read on the forward strand.
AATTATAAGAGAGGTTAAGTCGAGACTTAATTTCCTTGTAAGCGTCGGACTTGACTATTTAACTCTTGCCCGTTCCGCAGGCACGCTGTCGGGCGGTGAAAGTCAGAGAATCAGACTCGCAACACAGATCGGATCGTCCCTTATGGGTGTGCTGTATATTCTTGACGAGCCGTCTATAGGACTTCATCAGAGGGATAATGACAAGCTTATTGATACGCTGAAGCATCTGCGGGATATCGGTAATACTCTTATTGTTGTGGAGCATGACGAGGATACAATGTATGCGGCGGATTATATTGTCGATATAGGTCCCGGCGCGGGAATCCACGGCGGAAAAGTCGTATGCTCGGGAACCGTCGACGATATTAAAAAATGCAAGGAATCAATAACGGGGCAGTATCTCTCCGGAGTCAGAAAAATTCCCGTTCCCGAAAAGAGGAGAACGGGCAGCGGCAGGATTTTAAGCGTTATCGGCGCGGCGGAAAATAACCTTAAAAATATAGATGTAAATATTCCTCTCGGAGAATTTGTTTGCGTTACGGGCGTATCCGGCTCGGGCAAATCGTCGCTTGTAAATGAAATAATTTATAAAAAGCTTGCCGCCGAGCTTAATAATGCAAAGAAATTTGCCGGAAAGCATAAGGAGTTCAGAGGCATTGAACATCTTGATAAGGTTATTAATATCGACCAGTCGCCGATAGGCAGAACGCCGAGGTCGAACGCCGCTACGTATACAAGCGTATTTAATGATATCAGGGAGCTTTTTGCTCAGACGCAGGATGCAAAAATCCGCGGATATACTCCGAGCCGTTTTTCGTTCAACGTAGCCGGAGGCAGATGCGAAGCGTGCCAGGGCGACGGTATATGCAAAATTGAAATGCATTTTCTTGCGGATGTTTACGTACCGTGTGATGTGTGCAAGGGCTCGAGATATAACCGCGAAACGCTTGAAGTTAAGTACAAGGGAAAGAGCATCAGCGACGTTTTAAATATGACCGTTGAGGAAGCTATGTCATTCTTTGAACCGATACCGAAGATTTACCGTAAGATTAAAACGCTTTACGATGTCGGACTCGGATATATCAAGCTCGGTCAGCCCGCGACGGACCTTTCGGGCGGCGAGGCGCAGAGAGTCAAGCTGTCGACGGAGCTTTCAAAGCGCGCGACTGGCAGAACTATATATATCCTCGACGAACCTACTACCGGACTTCATACGGCGGATGTTCACAGGCTTATAAACGTATTGCAGACGCTTGCCGACGCGGGCAACTCCATACTTGTTATCGAACATAATCTTGATGTTATAAAAAGCGCGGATTGGATAATCGACTTAGGACCCGAGGGCGGCAGCGGAGGCGGAACTATCGTAGCCGAGGGAACGCCCGAGGATGTTGCAAAGGTTAAAAAGAGTTATACGGGACAGTATCTTAAAAAAATACTGAAATAATAAAAGTTAAAACGGTGTGAAAAGTGCGGATTTCTTTTCACACCGTTTTTGATATTTTTGTTATATATATTTAGAAGCATATTTCGATTGAAAAATTAGATTTGTGTATAATTTAGAGAAAAAGTAAAAATTTCTCAATTTTTGTATTGAAATTTACCCGAGATGAGTGTATAATGATTCACGTATTGTAAATTAATTGCCACTTGGAGGTATATATGGTATGTATAAAATCAGAACGGATGTAATTGCCGACGAATTAGGAAATGAGTACGTTTTTTACGGATTTGATGTAATCGAGCCTGAAAAACCGACGAAAACGTTTGAATCGATATTTTCCGATTATATTGACGCGGATAATTTCGTGAAATTGATTAATCATGAGAATGTAGATCCGTCCCAAATCAAAGATGTCGTCGATGACGTTTTATGCGCGATGTATTCCGTATAAGTGCAAAAAGGAAAGAACCCTGTATCATTTCTACGATACCGGGTTCTTTCCTTTTTTATGTGTTTTTGAACAAAGATAACGCGGAATAAAAAGAAATATCCGTTAAAACGTTGAAATTAAAAAAGATTTGCAAAATGGGTTGATTTATGCTTCATATATTATTATACTGTCGCGTGAAATGAGGTGGGATAAATGCTCGAAAATAAACATATTGATTCTGCGATAGAAAATAAGGCGAAAGAGCTTCTTAAAGATGAAATTCTTTTCGCGGTTGTCGGAGATCTGACCGACGACGGCAGATACGGCGAGTCGGCTGTTTTCTTTACGAAAGACAGAATGTGCGCGTACGACAAGACGTTTGACGGATTGTATAAGTTATTTGATTTTTCGGATATCGAGGACGCCGATGTTAAAAGACTTTACGGCAACGCAATGTTTCGTATTAAGTTCAAATCGGGCGAATACGAAAACGTTATAAGATTTTCTTATGCGGCCGCAGACGTTGCGGATGCGGCAGCGAATTATATTAAAGCCGTAAATGCCGACGGTTATTCCGAGGACGCTTTTCTTGCGGTTAAGTCTACATACGATAAAATGAGAAGCTTCTGTCCCAAGTGCGGACGTAAGCTTGCTCATCCCGGTGCGCCCTGCATCAACTGTGAGGGCAAGAAAAAACTGTTTTCTAAGCTGACGGTCTATGTTAAACCCGAGATAAAAGAACTTATAGTATGTCTTGTTCTTTCGGCTCTGACAACTTTAATGTCGCTTGTTCCGCCGTATATAACGCAGAGACTTGTAGATGACATAATTCCGAATAAGGATAGATCCGGACTTCTGCACGTTATTGTTTTTTTACTGTGTTTGTATATAGTTCAGCATGTTATCACCGCCGTAAGGGCATTTATGTTAAGAAGTACGGGCGATAAGATCATTGCAAATCTGAAAAAAGATATTTTTGCAAAAGCACAGTATCTTCCGATGCGTTTTTATGATAAAACGTCGACGGGTTCTGTTATCAACAGAATTAACTCCGATACGACGAATCTTCAGAATTTTGTAATGAAGATATCGCAGGAGGCTATTGTTCAGTTCTTTACAATGATAGGCATTATCGGTATAATGATAAGTATGAACTGGAAAATGGCTCTGCTGTCGCTGATTCCCGTACCGATTGTTGCGATAATCGCTAAGTATTTCGGTCGTTTGATCAAGCCTAAATACATGAGATTATGGCGCAGAAATTCCGCAATATCAACAATGCTTGCCGATAATATACCGAGCATAAGAGTCATCAAGGCATTTTCGAATGAAAAACGCGTAATATCGAAGTTTTCGAATTACATTGACGACTGGTATAAAGAGGACAGAGCAGCCGGCGTGTATGCTTCTATCTTTCCTACCGCGATAACGTTCCTTGTAACATGCGGATCGATTATTATATGGTATTTCGGCGGAAGCTGGGCTATCGACGGAAACGGCGGTATTACTGCGGGACTTCTTGTTTCGTTCATTACGTATGCGACTATGTTCTATAATCCCGTCAACTTTTTCGCAAATTTAAGCGACGCATATCAGAACACATTGACATCCGCCGAAAAAATTCTTGATATAATAGACGCGGAACCCGAGCATGATTTCGGTACCTTTAAAAACAACGACGATGCTCTCATGGGTAAGATTGAATTTAAAAACGTCAATTTTTCCTTTGACCGTTCAAAGAAAACGCTTACGAATATAAATCTTACGATTGAACCCGGCGATATTGTCGGAATTGTTGGCACAACGGGTTCGGGCAAGTCGACTCTTATTAATCTTTTAATGAGATATTACGACGATTATGAGGGTGAAATACTCGTAGACGGCAAAAACTTAAAGGATATAGACCTCGAATATTACCGCTCGCAGATAGGTTTCGTTCAGCAGGAGCCTTTGATGTTCAAGGATACCGTATTTAATAATATCGCCTACGGCTGTGCAAATCCGCATGTCGAAGAGGTTCTTCACGCGGCGCAGGTTGCAAACGCGCACGGCTTTATTTCAAAAATGCCCGACGCATACGATACAATGCTCGGCGAACGCGGTATCGGTCTTTCGGGCGGTGAAAAGCAGAGAGTTTCAATTGCACGCGCGGTTTTAAAAAATCCCGGAATTCTTATATTCGACGAAGCCACAGCTGCGGTTGACTCGGAAACCGAGCATCAGATACAGGGTGCGATTGAGAGACTTATTACCGGCAGAACAACGCTGATGATAGCTCACAGACTTTCAACCTTACGTAAAGCCAATAAAATAGTAGTCGTCGACAAGGGCGAGATCATTGAATGCGGTCCTCCCGAGGAACTTATAGCTAAAAAAGGCAAGTATTATAAGCTTGTTCAGATTCAGTCTATGAGCGAACAGCTTTTAATGCAGAAAGCCGATGAGAATTTTGAGTAAGGACGGTGGGTTAAATGCTATTAAGATATATTGACGGACCCGAAGTCCGAATAACGGCAAACGATAAAATTTTTGTCGATATTGAATTTTTCCATACGGGAGAAAAATATACGGGTCTCGAAGTCAAGCGTATGTTTCCTATTTCCGGCGGGGACAGATATCTGGCTCTGATTGACGAGGACGGAAACGAACAGGCTATGATTCGTTCGCTCGACACGCTTGACGAGGAATCAAGAAACGTTGTGAAAAACTGTCTGAAAGAGTGTTATATGATTCCTAAAATACTCAAGTTTACTAAGATGACGGAGAAATTTAAAATCTGGATGTGGTACGCCGAAACGGATAAGGGCGACGTCGTGTTTGAGATCAGAAACCATATAACCGCCGTAAAGGTTCTTTACGACAACAGGGTGCTGATCAAGGATGCGAACGACAACAGATATGAGATTCCCGACTATACGAAGCTCGACAGAAAGAGCCGTAAATTAATCGTACCTAAACTGTAAGGAGAGATAGATATGAAACTTGTTATAGCAATCGTAAACAATGACGACAGTATGGCCGTTTCCTCGGCTCTTACCAGACACAAATTCTCGGTAACAAAGCTGTCTACGACCGGCGGATTTCTTATGATAGGCAATACGACGTACCTTATCGGCGTAGAGGACGACAGGGTAGACAGGCTTAAAGAAATTGTTAAAAAGTATTCAAGCAAGAGGACTCACACGGTCACGACAAAGGATTCGTTCGGCTACGGATTCAGCGAGGGCGAGATGAGCAAGGAAGTAACCGTCGGCGGAGCTACGTTATTTGTACTGGACGTAGAGAGTATGGAAAAATACTGATTAAAAAGAAAATAACCGTAATTCACGAAGGATAAAAATGCCCGTGTGAATTACGGTTTTTTTTATTATTTCTTTTTTCTGCCGAAATTCGGCTTTGACGTTTTGTCGTTTTCATTCTGCGAGGCTTCGTCGCTTTGTCCTATCTGCGGAAAATCGTTTTGAATTCCGTTTGTGTTCTGCGTGTTATATGTGCCGTACCTGTTTGTCATGTCCCAAACGTCCGGCTCGTCCGAAAGTGCGCGAGACACAGGCGGAGGCGTTGTCTTTTTATTTATTCTTTTTTGTCCCATTTTGTTTAAAATCCTTTCATTAGATTTTTCCTCATATATATGTTATTAACGGTTTTATTAACAAAATTCTTTGAAAAAATAAAAAATTAGTGACAAAAATTTCCAAATTACGCTTGCAATTGATAATTACCTATGGTAAAATATGGTAGCAATTGACAGTTAACGTTACACTGCGATGTAAAAAAATATTGATTGCCGATTATATCAACGAAAGGATGAAAAACAATGAACAATCAAATTAAAGTGCTTTTAACGGAGGATAATACGCAGTTCGGGCGAACATGCGCCAAAATACTCGGTAATAAGGGATTTAACGTCAGCACGGTTTCAAAAAACGGAGCCGATGTCCTCGAATCGGTCGACAGGCTCAAACCCGACATACTTATAATAGATTCTTTCATGGCAAGTATCGACGGACTGGGCGTTATAAAGAAAGTGAAGGAGAATAAAGCGGATTCACCGATAGTTGTGCTGATGTCCTCCGTTGACAGCCCGGCGTTTGAAAAACAGATGATAACTTCGGGTGCGGATTATTATTTTATCAAGCCGTTTGATATTGAGGTTATGTCCGACAGAATAAATCAGCTGTACGAATGGAAACAGCTCAGCAGCGGCGAGTCCGGTTTTTCGTATGCGAAAGAAAACAGAGAGGACGCGAAACTTGAGGTAACCGTTTCTGAAATAATGCATGAAATCGGTGTCCCTGCTCATATAAAAGGCTATCAGTATTTAAGAGAAGCAATCATGCTGTGCGTCGGCGACAGTAATGTTATGAACTCGGTTACGAAACTTCTGTATCCCACGGTCGCAAAAAAATACGGTACGACTCCGTCGAGAGTTGAAAGAGCGATAAGGCATGCCATAGAGGTTGCATGGGACAGAGGCGACGTCGATGTGTTAAGCTCATATTTCGGATATACTATTCAGAATACGCGCGGTAAGCCGACTAACAGTGAATTCATAGCAATGATAAGTGATAAATTGATTTTGAAACGTAAGGTATCCTAAATTACATATAATATAAAGATATAACCGGGCTTCGAAAATGAAGCCCGGTTTTTTATTTGTTGAAATAAATTAATATAAAGTATAAATCAGTTGTTTTTTTGCCCCTCAGTAATCTTATTGCTGAAAATATTGAATTCGCTGACAGCCTCTTTATCTCCGGATTCTTCAAGACGTTCGGATTCTATCATCATTGCGTTTTTCATTCGGTCGGAATAAGTGCCGTCGTATTCCGAAATAATCTCTTTTGCAATTGTTTGAGCCTGAGATTTGTCAACAAAGCTTAATCGATTTAATGCGTAGTAACTCAAGTCGTCGTTTTTATCCGAAGCGATCTTTATTAATTCGTCGCAGTAATCTTTATCCTGATAAGCGCAGTAACCTATTATATACGAACGCAAATCGCTGTCCAAGCTTTTTTTTGTAATCAGTTTGCCCATCACTGTTTTATCAAGTTTAATTTCTTTTTCTCTGCAAATGTCGAGCAGCGCAATTTTTGCAAAGTCCGAATACAGCGGGGATTTCATTACCTTTGAGCAGTATTCGGCGTCATCCGCGCTTATTTTATTGTTGAGCGTAAAAACGAGATCGCCGTTTACATTATCGAAATCTTTAAAATAATTAAGGTCTTTTACAAGCTGATGTACCGATTTATCCGCAAAATACGCGGTGCTTTCGGCGCCCGGTTCAAGGCTTTTTATTTTCTTTGCCCTAACTGCCGTTACAGCCGAGAATATAATACATAATGAAATTACAATGCAGAAAACTGTTATCGCTGTCTTTTTTTTCATGGTTGATTCACTCCTGTGAAAATGGAAAATTATGCATAAATCTGATATATTTTCATTGTAATTCATTTAAATGCAAGCCGTTGATTTATTCGAACGCCTGCTGAACATCAAAATCTCCCTCCTTTTTTATTCTTATATTTGCATTATAGAATAAAATAAAAAAATTGCAACAAAAAAAACAAAAAAAGACAAATCTGAATCAAAGTTTTAACCTTTGTCAAATTTGTCTTAATATAATCTTTGTGATTTTTTAATATAAATCGGTTTTAACCGAAAATCTTAGTTGCAAGCTTCGGTTTTTTCGACTCAATGAGTTTTATAATAAGTCCGATAACCAAACATCCGAGCAGTCCGTAAACCACGCCCAAAACAACGCCGAAAAGAATGTCCGTACAATAGTGAACGTGTACGTAAATTCTTGAGAACGCTATAAGGATTGCGAGCACAAGAGCGGCGGCGCCGAATCTCTTATCCCGTTTAAACAGTGGAACGACGGCGGCGAAGGATGAAGTCGTGTGACCCGACGGGAACGAATATTCATAACCCGTGGGATTCGACGAGCTTGCCAATGTGTCGCGCGCGACGATATCGGGGAAGTTATAAAGCGGATTGTTTTCGAAGAATAAAAACGGTCTCGGTCTCTGGAACAGATTTTTCAGCACCAGATTGTTTAATACGAGCATTATTATAAGCGAACCCGCCATCATCATACCGCATTTTCTGTATTTTTTCGGTATCATCAATGCAACGGCGAGAACAATCCATATAATACCCGCGTCGCCCAGCGTTGTGATTATGTACATTACGGTATCAAGAATTTTATTGTTTCCCGTGTTGAATGTTGTTTCGAACCAATGAAATACGTTTAAGTCAAAGTTAGTGAATACATCAAATAAACCCGACATAAAAAACCTCCGAGTAAAAAATAAGACCGACGCCGCAGCGTCGGCCTGTCAGACGATTCTTAGAAACCGAAAGTGGGGAACTCAGGGTTTTTACCGTCGTTCTTGTCTCTGAAATAAGCAACGATAGCCTGAATATAAGCTATAAATCCCTGAATAAAAGCTACGAACTTGTTGATAACTTCCATTGTGAACACTCCTTGTAAAAAAATATGATAAACCTTCCGTTCATCTAAAATAATAATATCACATAGGTTTTTATAATTCAATAGATTTTGACAGTTTATTTGAAATTTAAAACTCATTTAACATTATCGCAACATTTATTAAAATATAGTTACAATTATACTGTTTGCGGAGAATTCAAATGCGGAAGCGGCGCTCATGGGTGAAGAAGATATCGGCTCTTTTCCCATAGCCTTGGTAAGAAGTTTCTTCATTTTGTTAAGATAATCTTTATCCGAGCACAGACAATAATTCATGTCGGGTTCCAAATTCCTTACGCAGTCTCTTACAAATTTTTCGATACCCTGCTCCTCGTCGCCTTTTGATTTTATCGGCAGAATTTTATTATGGGCGACTCTGATACAGCGGCTGCCCTCTTTGTCAAAATTGTACGTATGACCGCGGATAAAGCTGTGCAGGTCTTTCGGATAAGTTTCAAAAACGAGCGTACGCGTTTTATCCGCAAGGGAATTCGCGTATTTTACCGTTTCCTCAAAGCTTGCGCCGTCGATTATTTTCTGTGCGCATCTTACCGCCATGCATCCGACGGCTGTCGAAAATGTTTTAGTGTCGATAACGGCAGATTTGAAACCGCTTTCTTTATAATTTATGTGCCGTCTGACTTTTTGCAGGGATTTGTGCGCAGTCTCATAAGTCTTTGACCATCGTTTGCTCGGAGTGAACAGAAGAACGCCGTCGTAGCCGATGTCTATTACGGAATTTATGACGTCGGTGTATACCGGTTCGGGAATACCTTTGAAAACGAAATCCTTTTCAAGGAAATTGTTGTTGAAAAATATCTCGTTATCTGTGTTGAGACCGTCGTAGAACATTACATTATTTATGGTATATGAAACGGGGATTACGATAATATCGCAGTAGTCGCAAAGTTCGTCGGGCAAAAGCTTTAAATAACCGTCTTCAGACGGAATTATCAGCGCGATATTCTGTCTCATAAGATATCACTCCGTCCATGTGAAATTTCTCAGCTGTCCGAGCTGTTTAAGCTCCGGGTAGTTCCACTGCCGTAAAACTTCATAAACGCCGACGGCAACGGAGTTCGAAAGATTAAGACTTCTTGCGTCGTCGATCATCGGAATGCGAACTGTCGTATCGGGATTGTCGTAGAGTAATTTTTCGTCAAGTCCCTTTGTTTCCTTGCCGAATACAAGAAATGCGTCGTCCGGATATTCAATATCGGAGTAGACATGCTTCGCTTTAGTCGAAAAGTAAAAGAATTTACCGCCTTTATTTCTTTCGAAAAAGTCTGCTGTATCTTTGTAGTACGTAATATCGAGCAAATACCAGTAATCGAGCCCGGCACGTTTTAATTTTTTATCGTCAACTTTAAATCCCATGGGTTCTACGAGATGCAGTCTTGCTCCCGTTGCTGCGCATGTGCGCGCTATGTTACCGGTGTTCTGTGGTATTTCCGGTTCTATAAGTACAATATTGAGAGTTGCCATTAATAATCACCGGAAAATATATTATCACAAACTTATATATGATTCAATATCATAATTTCATAAAAATAAGCGCGAAAAATTTAAAATTATCCTTGACATTTTACTTGATAGGTGATAATATATTTGAGCACAGAAAAATACGTGTATGCGTTGGTAGCTCAGTTGGATAGAGTGTCTGGCTACGAACCAGAAGGTCGGGGGTTCGAGTCCCTTCCAGCGCGCCATAAGATCCTATCACGGCAGTGGTAGGATTTTTTGTTTTTTATTATTAATTCAACTGCCGGTTGAGCGTATTCAACGAACATTATCGCTGATTCAACCGACGGATAATTGATACCGTCTCTTTTTACATGGTATGATTTACATGCCGAACGAAAGGGGTGTGACATTATGAATTTTTTAATCAAGCATGATTTTAAGGAGGTAATAAACATGAACATAGGCAATAATATTTCACTGCTGAGAAAATCGAGAAACCTTACGCAGGAGGAGCTTGCGGCGGCTCTCGGAGTTTCCGCGCAGGCTGTTTCGAAATGGGAGAATAACAGCTCGTGTCCCGACGTGTCACTGCTTACTGATATAGCGGACTTTTTCTCGGTAAGCGTTGACGAGCTGTTAAGAAGCGAGGGTGATAATATTATTTTATCGTCAAACAAAATCGATTCCGACAGTATAAAAAACGAGAACAATTATAAAAAGAACGTCTGCATTAACGTAACTCAGCCGGACGGGAAGAAAAATACGATAAGAATTCCTTTTTCATTTGTGAAAACGGGACTGAAAATAGGAAGAATGTTCGGGCTTGACGAAAAAACGACGGATAAAATTTCAGAGCTTGTAAACCGCGAATCAATAGGCAAATTTATAGATATTGATACCGAAAAAGGTGAACATATAACAATAAACCTTGAATGATTATGAAAAGAGATCGCCTGCCGGTCTCTTTTTTATATAATTTAGTATGAAATATATTTACTTTTTCTTTTAATTTATGTTATCATATCTTAACAAGAATGGAGGTTTTATTTTGCCTACAATTAATAAGAGAGTTCTTTCCAATCTTATAGAGATGATTAAACCGTATATAAGCGAAAATGTTTTAACACTCGATAAATGGCAGAAACGGCGCGGAAAATACGACGGAGACGGCAAATTCACCGTATATGACCCCGTTGAGGAATTAACGGTCGGGGACAGATGGTACGCAGGCTACGAGGACGCGGTTTGGTTTACGTGCGAATGTGACGTTCCCGTATGTTCGTCCGGCGAAAAGCTTTATTTCAATATGAATTTCGGCGGCGAAACCGTTATAAAGCTTAACGGTGAAATAATCGGAAGCGTAAGCTCAAAGCTTCATGACGGCTGGGTGTGCCGGGAAAATATTCCTCTGCCGAAGAAATACGAGGGTAAGCATATAAAGATAGAAGCCGAAAGCGGTATATGCTGTGCGGGATTTTGCGACGAGGCTATGGCGGGTGCGAAACAGACATATTATGATACTGTTTCGTCCGGATTTCTAAAAGTAAATAAGCTCTGCGAGGATTATTATTACAAGGTCAGGACGCTGTTTGACTCAACGGAGTTTATTCATGATAAGGTTATAGCTCAGAGAATATATAACGCCGTCGACGAGAGTATACACGTTTTAAAATTCGACTTTACGCGGGATGAATTCTTATCAAGCGTTAAGTCCGCTTTTGATATACTCAATAAACGTATTGCCGAATTACCGGATTATCACCCGGGAAAAGTTATAATGTGCGGTCATTCGCATATAGACGTCGCGTGGCTTTGGACTGTAAAAGAGAGCGAGAGAAAAGCCGTAAGGACGTTTGCGAATACTCTCGAACTCATGGACGAATACCCCGAGTATAAATTTGCGCAGAGTCAGGCGGTTCTCTATGACATGGTAAAGAAGAACGCCCCCGAAATATTTGAACGCATAAAAGAAAAGGTTAAGTCCGGTCAGTGGGAGGTCATGGGCAATGCGTGGGTCGAAGCCGATACGAATATAGCTTCGGGTGAGAGTCTTATAAGACAGCTACTCTACGGCAGAGAATTCTTTGTAAGAGAATTCGGAGTAGATTCCGATACATACTGGCTGCCCGACTGCTTCGGTTTTACATGGGCTCTTCCGCAGATAATTAAAAAATCCGGAATGAAAAATTTTATTACCGCAAAGCTTCATTTTAACGATACTAACGAGTTTCCGTACTCCATGTTCAGGTGGCGTTCCCATTCGGGCGACGATGTTACGGCGTATTTTACGAGAGCTCCGTATCAGGGAGAATACGATATAAGACAGGTTTTTGAAGTAAAAGACGGAAACAGACAGTCGGCAGTGAAAGATGTTTCATTCGGAATGTTCGGCTACGGCGACGGAGGCTCCGGCTCTACTGTCGAAATGCTCGAAAGGGCAGAGGCGTTAAAGAACATTCCCGGCGTTCCTGAGGTCGTCAATTCATCTGCGTGTGAATTCTTTGACGAGATAAGTGAATATTCGGATGAATTTCCGGTTTACGACGGCGAGCTTTACTATGAAAATCACCGAGGAACCTTCACAAGTCAGGCATTTGTTAAAAAGAACAACAGACGCGGTGAATTCGCATTGAGAAATGCGGAAATCCTCTCAAGTATTGCCGAAATTCGATTTAAGTGTAAATATGACGGCGAAGACCTCGAAAGACTGTGGAAAATTCTGCTTGTAAATCAGTTCCACGATATTTTGCCCGGTTCGAGTATTCACGAAGTATACGAAAATACAAGAAAAGAGTATGAGGAACTTAACAGAGATATTGACATTTTCATTAATGAAAAGCTGAATGTTTTATTCTCTGAAAAAGCCCCGGAAGCGTTTACCGCAGTAAATTATCTTAATGTTCCGTATACGGGCGAGGTTAAGGTTAAATTCCCCGACGGGTATAATTCGGTAGAATATGACGGTGTTAAAATCCCGTGCGTTAAGCTTTCAGACGGAGATAATAAATATATTTCGTTCATCGCGGAGAATATTCCCGCTCTCTCGGGGCGTACATATCGCTTTTCAAAGGATGAATATATTTTTAATACATGCGTTAAAGCCGATAAATACACACTCGAGAACGATATGTTAAAAATCAAATTCGACGATAACGGCGAGATGATTTCCGTATTCGATAAGGAAAACGACAGGGAGGTCTTAGACGGAATCGGAAACGCTCTTTGCATTTATCAGGACAAGCCGATACATGAGAGTGCATGGAATCTTGAATTCGACTATAAAATGACTCCTTACCCGCTTAAAAAGGCGGAGCATATAGAGGTTACACGAAACGACGGCATTGCGGGCGAAATAAAAATTGTAAGAAAGTTTAACAAATCGACCGTTACGCAGTTTATCTCTCTTAATAAAAATTCAAGACGGATTGATTTTAAAACGCAGATTGACTGGCACGAGAGAGAAAAAGTATTAAAAGCACATTTCCCGGTAAGCGTCAGAAGTCTTTACTCAACGAGCGAAATTGCGCACGGCTCAATCGACAGACCTACGCATTATAACACATCATACGACATTGCGAGGTTCGAAACATGTATGCACAAATGGGTCGATTTGTCAGAGTCGGGGTACGGCGTAAGTGTTCTCAACGACTGTAAATACGGCTGTTCTGTACATGAAAACGATATCGGCATCACTTTAATGCGTGCGCCGATTTGTCCCGACACGACAGGTGATATAGGTTATAACGAATTTACGTATTCTCTCGTTCCGCATGCCGGTACGTGGCAGGAGGCAGGTATTTCCGAACTTTCATACGCTCTTAATAATCCGCCCGCCGTTGTTTATTCGTCTGCCGATACGGATTCAGACAAACAGTTTATCGATATCAAGAGAAACGGAATTGTTCTCGACGCGTTTAAAAAGGCGCAGAACGCCGACGGATATATCCTTCGTGTGTTCGAGGCATATTCTTCAAGAGGAAAATGCAGTATTGAATTTAGTGATTCAATTGAAAGCGTAATCGAATGTAACCTTATGGAGCAGAATATCGAGACTGTTTCTCACAGTGACAAATCGTTCGTATTTAATATAAAGCCGAACGAGGTTAAGACGTTCAGAATTAAATTTAAATAAAAGGAGAAAAAACAGTGTTTGAAAATAATTGGGAATCGTTAAATAAGCGTAAAGTACCCGAGTGGTTTGAGGACGCAAAATTCGGAATTTTTATTCATTTCGGACTTTATTCCGTTCCTGCTTATACGGAAAACGGTAAATATGCCGAGTGGTATATGATGCAGTTAAAGGATGAAAACAGTGAGGCTTCGAAATTCCATAAGAGAGTTTACGGCGAAAACTTCAAATACGAGGATTTCGTCAGCGGATTCAAGTGCGAGCTTTTCGATGCTGACAAGTGGGCAAAGCTTTTTGTTGATTCGGGTGCGAGATATATTGATATTACATCAAAGCATCACGACGGATTCTGTCTTTGGAAGTCGGATTACGCATGGAACTGGAACAGCGTGGACGTAGGACCGCATATTGATATTCTCGCAGAATTAAAAAGAGCTTTAAAAGACACGCCCGTTCATTTCGGAGTGTATCATTCCGTATATGAATGGTTCCATCCTCTTTATTTAAAATGCCCCGAGGAATACGCGCAGAAGCATCTTATTCCCATGCTTAAGGAGCTTATTACAAGCTATGAACCCGACGTTCTCTTTACAGACGGAGAGTGGGATCATGACAGCAGTATATGGCATTCGACGGATTTCCTTGCGTGGCTTTATAATGAAAGTCCGGTTAAGGATAAGATCGTCGTAAATGACCGCTGGGGCAAAGAGACAAGAGGCCGACTCGGCGGATATTTCACAACGGAATACGGAATAATCGACAACGGCAGAAAAATCGAGGATATTGAGCTTGACAGACCGTTTGAGGAGTGCAGGGGAATAGGCGAAAGCTTCGGCTATAACAGAATTGAAGGCGTTGACGATTACCTTTCGGCAAAGGAGATTATTGAAATGCTCTGCTCGCTTGTTTCAAAGGGCGGTAATCTTATACTTAATGTAGGCCCCGCCGCCGACGGTACAATTCCCGTTATAATGGAGGAGCGTTTGCGTCAGATAGGCGACTGGCTTAAAATCAACGGGGACGCAATCTATGCAACAAGAGCATATACGAAAAAAGAGCAGAACGGTACGTATTATACCAAGTCGAAGGACGGAAAGAAGGTATACGCGATTATAAACCGCTTCCCGTTCGGCAGCGTAACGCTTGATGAGGTAGACTATGATTCTGATTTAAAAGCCCGTCTGCTCTCTCATGATTCGAAGGTTACAATAACCGATGACAACGGCAAAGCCTGTCTTAATTTTGAAAGCATTAATCCCGACGAGATAAAATGTAAATATCTCTATGCTGTTGAATTATGTTTGTAATTTGCGATTGACATTAATTGTGTTATGCAATATAATCAAACTACAATAAATACAGAGGAGGTATTTTATGCATTTCGATATTGAGTTCTGCGATAAAAACTCGGAACGAAAAATGCTCGCTTCGCGTGTAAAGGAGATAATCAATCAGCTTAAGGGGCGAATTTTCCCCGAATGCGTCGACGCGGGAGAGTTCCTTTTCAGAGACGGACAGTATACCCTTGCCGATATAAACGAGGGCGAATGGAAAAGCTTCGGAAAAGATGAGTTTTGGGGATATAAGGAGGAGTACTGCTGGTTTAAACAGACTGTTACGATTCCCGATTCATTTGCGGGTAAAAAGGTTATATATCAGATAAATCCTTATCCCGATTCAAGATGGGAGAGCCGTGCTCAGCAGTTTATCGTATTCGTAAACGGTAAGCTCGTACAGGGCGCAGACCCGTATCATCAGTATATAATTCTTTCGGATGACGCAAAGGCGGGGGAGAGTTACGATATCGCTCTTAACGCATACTGTGACGACTGGGAGTTCGCCGGAAAAACGAGACTTACATCATCTCTTAAAACCGTTGACGAGGATGTTAAGGATTTATATTATGACCTTCTTTCTCCGTGGGAGACTGCGCATAATTATTCTCACGACGATACGGCAAGAATAGATATTATCAAATCTCTCAATACCGCCGTTAACATGCTCGAACTTAATACAATCGACGACGCTGTTTTTCATGACAGCGTAAGAAAGGCAAGGGAGTATCTCAAAGAGAATATATACGGCGCTGATATGGGCGTTGTTACGAGCGCAATCGGACATACTCATATAGATACCGCATGGCTTTGGAGGCTCCGTCAGACGAGAGAAAAGGCTGCGAGAAGCTTCTCGAGCGTCGTTAATCTGATGAAGGAATACCCCGAGTATAAATTCATGTCTTCGCAGGCTCAGATTTATGATTTTGTTAAGCAGGATTATCCCGAATTATATGAGGAGATAAAGGAGCTTGTCAGGGAAAAACGCTGGGAGCCCGAGGGAAGTATGTGGGTCGAGAGCGACACGAACGTAGTATCGGGTGAATCGCTCGTAAGACAGTTCTTAGTCGGAAAGAGATTTTTCAAAAATGAATTCGGAGTCGATAACCGCATTATGTGGCTGCCCGACGTATTCGGATATTCGGGCGCGCTTCCGCAGATTATCAGGAAGTCCGATATTGATTACTTCATGACCACGAAAATTTCGTGGAACGAATTTGATAAATTCCCGTTCGATACGTTTATGTGGCGCGGTATTGACGGAACAGAGGTTCTCTCTCACTTTATACCGACTCAGAGCTGTGACGACAAGGGGTTTATGACAACGTATAACGGATATCTTTCTCCCGACCAGGTTATCGGCGGATGGAGACGTTATTCAAATAAGGATCTTAATAAAAACGTTCTTTTCTCATACGGCTGGGGCGACGGAGGCGGAGGCCCGACGAGAGATATGCTCGAACACGGCAGAAGAATGGAAAAAGGAATACCCGGCTGTCCGACTCTCAAACAGGAGTTTGCGCGTGATTTCTTCGACAGACTCGCTTCGGAAGTAAAGGACAGCGACAGACTTCCCGTATGGGCAGGCGAATTGTACCTCGAATTTCACCGCGGAACACTTACCGCGCAGAGCAGAAACAAAAAGTATAACAGAAAGAGCGAATATCTCTATCAGGACGCGGAGTCTCTCGGCGTGCTTGCTGAGCTTCTTGCTTCAAAAGAATATCCGTCGGATAAGCTTCTTGCCGGATGGAAGCTTATACTTCTCAATCAGTTCCACGATATCATCCCGGGTTCGTCTATAGCCGCCGTTTACGAGGATTCGAAAGAGCAGTATGAGCTTGTCGCTAAAGAAGGCGCCGAGATGGTAAACGAGAGCGAGTCCGCAGTAGCCTCGCTTATTAATGCGGACGGTAGAATTATCGTTGTGTTTAATACGCTTGGATTTGCAAGAAGCTCCGTTGTCATTGCCGATACGCCCGAAAAAAGAGAATTTCATATCGAGGATATGGACGGCAATGTTATGCCGTCGCAGATAACGTACGACGGCAAGCTTGCATTTTTTGCTGCGGATGTTCCGGCTAAGGGATACAAGACGTTCAGAATCGTTGATTCGGCTGTTGAATCCGCAGACTCGGTAAAGAGCGGAAACAATGAATTCTCAAATGATTACTACACCGTTAAATTCGACGGCAATATGAATATTGCTTCATATTATGACAAGTCGGCAGACAGATGCGTTTCAAAGGAAAATGATGTTTTAGGCAGACTTATCGCGTATGAGGACAGACCTCACAATCATGAGGCATGGGATATCAAATGCTACTACGGTGAGAAGTATTGGAATATTGATAATGTCGATAATTCCGAAATCGTTGAACACGGCGCGGTACGCACGGTATTGAAAGTCAACAGAACATTCAATAAATCGCATATTACGCAGTATTATGTGTTTTATCCTCACACGGCGAGAATCGATATATTTTATGATGTTGACTGGCAGGAGAAGCGTATTGCTCTCAAAGCCGATTATCCCGTAGATGTTAACGCCGTTAATGCAACGTTTGATATTCAGTTCGGTAATCTAAAACGTACCGCGCACGAAAACACGACGTGGGATTATTCGCAGTTTGAGGTTTGCGGTCATAAATGGGCTGACCTTTCGGATAACGGATTCGGTTTCTCTGTGCTGAATGACTGTAAGTACGGCTGGACTGTTAAGAATTCACATATCAAGCCCACGCTTTTAAGAAGCGCAACCTCGCCGAACCATCTTCAGGACAGAGAGCGTCATAATTTCGTTTATTCAATGTACGCTCATTCGGGTGATGTAAGCTCGTCCGGCGTAGTTAACGAGGCTTACGATATAAACGTTCCGTTAAGAAGCATTACGGCAGAGGGCAAATCGGGCGTTCTTCCGACCGAGTTCTCGCTTGTTAATGTCAATAAGTCAAACGTTATTATCGAGACGGTTAAAAAGGCGGAGGATTCAGATTCTGTTATCGTCCGTATGTATGAGACATGGAACAGACGTACAAACTGTGAGGTTTCGTTCGGTATTGACGTTAAAGACGCGTTCGAATGTAATCTCATGGAGGAAAAGGACGAAAAGCTTTCTCTTTACGACGGTAAGCTGAAGCTTACGTTCAAACCGTTTGAGATTAAGACATTAAAACTTTATACTAAATAAAAAAACGGCGGGGTTCGTTTGAACCTCGCCGTAAACTTTAGTTGATTACAATTATTTTGATTTCATTTTGATAAGCTCGCGGTAAGTTATCATTTCGATTCCGTGATCCTTCAGATACTGATGTGTGTACGGGTCTTTCATTAATTCATATTCCCATACTCTGCACTGCCATGCGTTTGTAATGCCCTTTAACTCGTCGCTTTCGACAGCGGGGTGTATAAATGTTTCCGTAACTCCGTCGGGAATATTTGTCCACACGTCAAGTATGATTCTTCTGTATGATTCGTAGCTTTCGCGTATATGCGGAACCTTCCAGTCGGGGAATATAAGATAATCCGGTGTTATAACGTCGTATTTCTTTACCCAATAACGAATAAGTCCCGTAAGAGCCTTGAACAGGGGATAGGGAACGCCTCTCGGAGTTGTGCTTTTTGTAACGTAAAGCGGAACTCTGTATGCGTAGCCGTAGTCGTGACATATTCTTAATGCCATTTTAAGAAAGCCGAATCTTCCTGTATTATAGCCGTACAGAGAGCCCATGTGATTGTCTATATGCGACGGTTTCATCCCCATCGCATGAGCCTTGTCTATCTGCGCGCGGATTTCCGCCTCGACTTCGCTTGATTTTGTATGAAGCTCAACCATGTCGCTTTCATGCCACATAAAGCCCTCTTTATCAAGCAGGCTTTTTCCGTCTGTCAGCGGCTTCCATCTGTATTTCTGCCATTCGGCTGTCAGAGTTGTATGCACGCCAATTGCATATTCAGGATGGTCTATTGCAAATTTTACGGCTTCTTCCGCTCCGGGACAAACCATCATAATTGTAGACGATAATAGATTGCCTGTTTCGAAAAGCTCCATGCACGCCTTGTTTGCCGATTCGCACAATCCGAAATCATCGGCATTTACGATTAGATATTTATTGATATGAATCACTCCTAAGATTATTAACGTCACTATTTTATCAAACTTAAATGAAAAAGGCAATAAATATTAATTAATGATTTTAAAAAATTTAAAAAAATTGTATTTTTGTGCATTTGTCAATGATGTGAGACCAAAGAACTGAAAAAATAATGAGTCTATCGGAATATATTTTTCGGGACAGAGAGAGTGAACGACGGAGTGTAGCGGAGGAGAGAACGAACGATGTCCCGAAAAGCGGAGCGTTAGCGACCGCCCAGTTCGTGCTGCTTCTGATTCGGCGATTTCCAGCCTAGAACCGTCATCGGGATATTGTTTGCTTTGTACAAGTATCGTTTCATCTGTTCTTGTAAATCATTGAATGAATAAAATTTCAGGTAATTGTAAAACCGTTCTTGATCGTTGCGGTGGCTTCTTTCTACCTTGCCGTTGTGCCACGGTGTTCTCGGACGAATAGTCTTGTGCTCAATGTTGTAAGTATTGCAAAACATATCCAGCGGATGTATTCGTTTCGTCTTTTTTTTGTATGAGTAAACTCACTGCCGTTATCCGTTTGCAATATATTCGGAGCATATCCGAAATAAGTTATAGCACGCTTGAAAAAATCTACCGTGGAATAACTGCTTTGCTCTTGATATGCGTAAATGAATCGCTTTTTGGATGCTTGTTCAATAACAGTATATTGATAGTACTGTTCTTTCTCATCCCTTGAATCGCAGGCTTTCGGAACATATTTCACATCCATTTGCCACTTCTCACCGATGGATTCCGGCGTGTTGTATTTACCGAGATGTTTAGATTTCTTCTTTGAAGATTCAACCTTTTGTCTGAATCCGAGCCGTACAAATACTCTGTACAAAGATCCGGGGTGTCGGGAATATGCTTTATCTTCACGAAGCTTTCCGTATAGCTCACAAATTGAGATGTTCGGATTTCTTCGATGATAATCCTTAATCCACTTAATTTCTTCTTCTGTATGTGAATTGGGGTGAGGTGTCAGCGGCTTATGCGACTTCGGTTCAAGTGATTCTTTTGTCCCGTCATACAGCTTATTCCACCGCATCAGTGATGCTTTTGATATGTGATATCGCCGGCACACAAATCCGATATCCTTTGTTTGTCTGTATAATTTGACAGAATTAATTTTTGTTGAAATTTCATGTGGCAAATAGCGTTTGTTTTGTGTTATACTATTCATGGCGATTGAGATCCTTTCGTTAGGGGTTGTTGTGGTGACTATATTCTAACGTACTCAATCGCTTTTTTCTATTCTTTTTTTTGATTTCAGTCTCACATCAATTGTAACTCTACAAAAAAATTTAAAAAAATTGTATTTTGTACTTGCAATTCTATTAGAATAGTGATAAAATATCTAATGTCGTTTGGGCCCGTAGCTCAGTTGGGAGAGCGTTCGGTTCGCATCCGAGAGGTCGAGGGTTCGACTCCCTTCGGGTCCACCATGAAACACTGTTGTGGGGTATACATACGGGCGTTTCACATGTCTTCGCAAAAGCGAAGGCAAGATAGGGGTATAGCTCAGTTGGTAGAGCAGCGGTCTCCAAAACCGCGTGCCGA
>UQQT01000011.1 GCA_900543395.1 uncultured Oscillospiraceae bacterium
AGCAGTCAGTATATTGCACAGTTTCTAACCACTGCCCACTGCCTGCTGTCCACTGTAATAATTTATCGCACGGTAATGCGATAAATTATTGTTTACCTGTCAACTCTCGCTCCCGCGCCCGACACAACTTTTTCGACTTCCTTAAGATTTGCCGTCGACGTATCGCCCGGGGTCGTCATTGCGAGCGCGCCGTGCGCCACGCCGTAATTTACCGCCCTCTGAACGTCGCTATACGTCATCAGACCGTATATAAGACCCGACGCGAACGAGTCTCCGCCGCCGACGCGGTCATATATTTCGAGTCCGGGCAGGTCAAGACCTCTGTAAACCTTGCCGTCGGAATATGCCATTGCACTCCAGTCGTTGACAGTCGCGGTTTTGACCGTTCTCAATGTCGTTGCGATAACCTTGAAATTCGGGTACGCCTTGCAGACCTCGCCGAGCATTTTTACATAGCCGTCGAGATTAAGTTCTTTAAGTCCCTCGTCGTTTCCCTCGACTTCAAATCCGAGACACGCGGTGAAGTCCTCCTCATTTCCTATCATTACGTCAATATAAGGAGCGATTTTTTTATTTACCTCGCGGGCTTTTTCGAGTCCGCCTATGTTTTTCCATAACGACGGGCGGTAGTTAAGGTCGTACGAAACTATCGTGCCGTATTTTTTCGCTGTTTTGACAGCCTCGATTATAACGTCGGAAGTCGTGTCGGACAGCGCGGCGAATATTCCGCCCGTGTGAAGCCATCTGACGCCGAGCGTGGAGAAAATATACTCAAAGTCGATATCTCCGGCTTTGAGCTTTGAAACAGCCGTATTGCCCCTGTCGGAGACTCCCGACGCACCCCTTATGCCGAATCCTCGCTCGGTAAAATTAAGACCGTTTCTTATCTCTCTGCCGATTCCGTCGTACGGGTACCACTTGATAAGCGACGTATCGACTCCGCCCTGTAAAATAAAGTCCTCGCAGAGCCTGCCTATGTCGTTGTCCGCGAACGCCGTGACAACGGACGTTTTCATGCCGAAGCAGCGTCGTAAGCCTCTCGCAACGTTGTATTCTCCGCCGCCCTCCCAGACTCTGAACGAGCGCGCGTTTCTTATCCTCATGTCGCCGGGGTCAAGACGCAGCATAACCTCGCCGAGCGCGAGCATGTCGAATGCGCAGTCTTTTTTATCCTTTAAATTAAGTAACATAAAATCATCTCCGAAAACTTTTTATCGTTTGTCAAGTCATATTGTAAAATAAAATAAACTTTTTTTCAATACATTTAATTGACATAACGGCGCGGAAATATTAAAATATATTCTCGGTGATTAAATTGGCTTATAAATTCTTCAATTACGACGAAAGAGTCGAAAAAATGAGCGCAGACGCCCTCGAAAAGGCGAAGCACGTTTTTAATAAAATAGATTGTGTTACGGAATACAATCAGCAGAAGGTACTCTCCGCCTTTATCGAATACGCCGTCGGCGAGACGGATATGTTCCCCTCGACCGGTTACGGCAATTCCGACAAGGGCAGGGACAAGCTCGACAAAATAGTCGCTCGCTCGTTCGCAGCGGAGGACGCTCTCATACGTCACTCATTCGCGTGCGGTACCCACACGCTGTGCGTTATGCTGTTCGGTCTGTTAAGACCGGGCGATACCATGCTGTGCGCCACGGGCAGACCGTACGACACGATATGTCCCGTTATCGGCATGGACGGCGCACTCGGCACGGGTTCGCTTGCCGACTTCGGCGTAAATTACATGCAGTGTGAGCTTAAAGACAACGGAGATATCGATATAGACGCTGTTGTTAAGGCGGTTAAGGAAAATAATATTAAAATGGTATATATTCAGCGTTCGAGAGGCTATACGTTAAGACCGAGCCTGAGCGTTGAAAAAATAGAGGAAGTCGCAAATGCGGTAAAGGCCGTTTCCGACGCGATTATCGCAGTTGACAACTGCTACGGCGAATTTGTACAGAAGGACGAACCCGTTTCCCGCGGAGCCGACATCATGGCAGGCTCGCTTATTAAGAATCCAGGAGGCGGACTCGCTCCGTGCGGAGGATATATCGCAGGCAGAGCCGAACTTGTCAAGCTGTGTTCGTACAGAATGACGACCGCGTCTCTCGGCAGGGAGGTCGGCGCGACTCTCGGACACACGAGAGAGCTTATGATGGGCTTTTTCAACGCTCCGCACGTAGTCGGCGAGGCTTTGAAAACCGCTGCGTTTGCATCGGCGCTGTTCGACGACTTCGGATTCGGAACAACTCCGAAATACGACGAGGACAGATTCGACATAATTCAGGCAATAAAGCTCGGAAATAAAGAAAACCTCATTGCGTTCTGTCAGGGGATTCAGAAAGGCTCTCCCGTAGATTCGTACGCCGTTCCTGAGCCGTGGGATATGCCCGGTTATCCGAATCAGGTCATAATGGCGGCGGGCGCGTTTACGAACGGTTCGTCCATTGAATTATCCGCCGACGCTCCGTTAAGAGAGCCGTATGCCGTCTGGATGCAGGGCGGACTCAATTTTCATACCGGTAAGGTCGGTATAATGCATGCTGCCGACGAAATGGTAAAAAAAGGTCTGATTTGAAGCTTGATAATTTTGAATCGTTATTATTACAGATTATAGAGCTTTAGTCGAAATATACGCGATAATAAAGTGGGCGATTTTTTGTTAAAGTTGACAATCTTTAAAAAACAGACAATTTGGTATTGACATAAAACACAATATGTACTATTATAGATTTGCTCGCTATACAATATATAGCATAAGTCAGATAAGCCGATACACAATATATATATTTTTGGACGGCTGTTTTTCTCAGTATTAATCGTGTAAATATATTCGGAGGGGTAAAAGGTGAAGATCATCAAGAGAAACGGCTCGGAAGCCGATTTCGACATTAACAAAATAATCAGAGCCGTTTCGCGTGCAAACGAGGCTGTCGGGGAGAACGAGAGACTTACCGACATGCAGATAGACCGTATCGCAAAGAGCGTCGTTCTTTCGTGCGAGCAGCTCGGCAGATCGCCCAGCGTTGAGGAAGTACAGGACATGGTTGAAAAAATGATCATGGCTCACGGTACGTTTGAGGTTGCAAAAACATATATTACATACAGATATAAAAGAGCGCTCGTCCGTCAGTCGAACACGACGGATGATAAGATACTGAGCCTTATCGAGTGCAATAACGAGGAGGCAAAGCAGGAGAACGCGAATAAGAACCCCGTCGTAAACTCGACGCAGAGAGACTACATGGCAGGCGAGGTATCGAGAGATATTACAGAGAGAATTCTTCTCCCGCAGGATATCGTCGACGCGCACGAGCAGGGTATTATCCATTTTCACGACTCCGACTATTTCGCGCAGCACATGCACAACTGCGATCTTGTCAATCTCGAGGACATGCTCGAAAACGGCACGGTTATTACCGGTACGCTTATTGAAAGACCCCACAGCTTTTCCACCGCGTGCAATATCGCAACTCAGATAATCGCTCAGGTCGCGTCCAACCAGTACGGCGGACAGTCGATTTCGCTTACGCATCTGGCTCCGTTCGTACAGGTAAGCCGTGAACGTCTTTATAAAGAGGTTGAGGCGGAGAATGAGGATATTCATTCAAATCTTAATAAAGAGCAGATTTCACGCCTTGTCGAGACGAGATTAAGAGACGAGATACGCAGAGGCGTTCAGACCATTCAGTATCAGGTCGTAACTCTTTTAACGACAAACGGTCAGGCTCCGTTCGTAACGGTTTCAATGTATCTCAACGAGGCAAAAAATGAGCAGGAGAAAAAGGATCTCGCCATTATAATCGAGGAGGTTCTTTTACAGAGATATCAGGGCGTTAAGAATGAAAAGGGCGTATGGGTCACGCCTGCGTTCCCGAAGCTTATATATGTTCTCGAGGAGGACAACGTTCATCCCGGCACGCCTTATTATTACCTTACCGAGCTTGCGGCAAAATGCACCGCGAAGAGAATGGTTCCCGACTACATTTCCGAAAAGGTAATGCTTAAATTAAAGATAGATAAGAACGGCAACGGCAACTGCTACACATGCATGGGATGCAGAAGCTTCCTTACCCCTTATGTCGACGAGAACGGCAAGCCTAAGTATTACGGCAGATTCAACCAGGGCGTCGTAACGATTAACCTTGTAGACGTCGCATGTACGGCGGTTGAGGATAAGAAGGACCCCGATAAATTCTGGGAGATTCTCGACGAGAGACTCGACCTTTGCCACAAGGCGCTGCGCTGCCGTCACGAGAGACTTTTGGGTACTCCGTCCGACGTTGCGCCTATTCTTTGGCAGCACGGCGCGCTTGCGAGACTTAAAAAGGGCGAGACAATAGATAAGCTTCTCTACGGCGGATATTCGACGATATCGCTCGGATATGCGGGACTTTGGGAGTGCGTTTACGAGGTCACCGGCAAGAAGCTCACCGATCCCGAGGGCAAGGAGTTCGGACTTAAAGTAATGCGTGCGCTCAACGCAGCGTGCAAAAAGTGGAAAGAGGCGGAGCATATCGACTACTCTCTCTACGGTACACCGCTTGAGTCGACGACATATAAATTTGCAAAAACGCTTCAGAGACGCTTCGGCATTATCAAGGGCGTAACAGATAAGGGATATATTACAAACAGCTATCATATTCACGTTACCGAGCCTATCGACGCGTTCGATAAATTAAAATTCGAGGCTCAGTTCCAGGAGCTTTCCCCCGGCGGCGCGATAAGCTATGTCGAGGTTCCCAATATGCAGCATAATCTTGACGCCGTTTTGCAGGTTATCAGCTTTATTTACGACAATATAATGTACGCCGAGCTTAACACGAAGAGCGACTACTGCCAGGTCTGCGGTTATGACGGCGAAATTGAGATAAAAGAAACAGACGGCAAGCTTGTCTGGGTCTGCCCGCAGTGCGGAAATACCGATCAGGATAAGATGAATGTTGCAAGACGTACGT
The DNA here is from genome assembly GCA_900543395.1 of uncultured Oscillospiraceae bacterium. GTDB lineage: Bacteria > Bacillota > Clostridia > Oscillospirales > Acutalibacteraceae > CALACW01. Next base: position 4,965 of record UQQT01000011.1, read on the forward strand.
GCGGATATATCGGCACGCAGTTCTGGAACCAGGGCAGAACGCAGGAGATTAAGGAAAGAGTGCTGCATCTTTAATGAACTACGGAGAAATTAAGAACTGCGATATCGCCAACGGTACGGGCGTGCGAGTTACGCTCTTTGTATCGGGATGTACGAATCACTGCAGGAACTGCTTTCAGCCCCAGACGTGGGATTTTAACTACGGAAAAAAATTTGACACGGAAACGGAAAACGAAATATACAAGCTTCTCTCCCCGTCATATATACAGGGACTGACGCTGCTCGGAGGCGAGCCGTTCGAGCCGGAAAATCAGCGCGGGCTTCTTCCGTTTTTAAGGGAGGTCAAACGCCGTTTCCCCGATAAGAATATTTGGGCGTTCTCGGGCTTTACGTACGAGGAATTGACGAGTAAGGGTTCTCATCCGAACTGCGAATGCACGGATGAAATTCTCTCGATTATCGATGTGCTCGTGGACGGACGCTTCGTTGAGGAAAAGAAGAATCTGTCGTTAAGGTTCAGAGGCTCGTCGAATCAGAGACTCATAGACATGAACGAAACGCGCAGAACGGGTAAGGTTGTCACATTCGAATAACGCGGCGGTGATGTTAAAAACGCCCGGAACGCAAAAAAGCATTTTATTATAAAATATAAAAATTAGAAGCCGTAAACGAGTTTTTTACGGTTTCTTTTTATATCATATTGTTTTTATTATGTCGGATGTGATAAAATAATATCGGTTTATTAAATAAAAAGGAAAGTGCGCGATGAAACGAACAGACCCAAAGGACAGCGCAAGCGCGGTCGTACTTTTATCACAAAAAAATAAGAAGGCGTTTTACGAGCTTTTTAAGTTATATTCACGCGACGTTTATTATATATGTTCCGTTACGGCGGGAGTTACCTACGAACTGTCGGATGAGGTCGCGGAGGTTTTTTTAAGGCTTTGGCGCGAGTGCGAATCTGTCACGGCGGATAATTTCGAGGACTTATTGTTTACATTGAGCGTCGGTGTGTGTAAGTCGAGGATGAAACATTCTCTCATGCCGCGCGAGGATAAAACCATAGACGTGTACGACGAGATAAAGAACGTTCCGTCGTTCGAGGATATAAGAAAATCGTTTAATTCATTCGAGCCGTCGGCGTACAGACCCGACCCGCGGGCTGTCAGCTTTTATAATGAAATGATATCGCTCCTGCCCGAAAAAAACAGGGAAATTCTTATGCTGACCGCGTTTACGTCGCTTGGAGCGGAGGACATTGCAAAAAGCGAATCAACCGACGCGGATTTCGTTAAAAATAATTTGAGGGAGAGCTATTCTTTTCTCATTCATCAGGCGAAACGCGCCGATTTTATGGGATATAAATTTGTCGGATACATTCCGCGCATGGCCGTAATTATCGACGCTCTCGCGCGATGTGTCACGGTTCCTAATGATATATGGATGTCGATTTCAGAGTCGATAGGCTACGACGAAAACGAAAACGGCAATAATGAAGAGAAGAAAACGGAGCCTGTTCCGATACGTGAGATTCCCAAGGTTAAAAAGAAGCTGTCGCTTACCGCAAAACGCGTTATCGCGGTTACCGTTTCCGTTTTGATTGTGATATGCGCTTCGGCTGCCGGAATTTATTTTAATAATAATAAAAAAGAACCCGAATCCGTATCGGTTCCGAATGAAAATATAGTTTCCGACGGCGTGTGGAACGGCGAAACGGGCGATAAATTCGACTCGGGCAACGGAACGAAGGACGACCCGTATATAATTTCGGACGGCGGACAGCTTGCGTATCTTTCGTCCGTCGTAAATTCCGGCAACGTCGAATATTTTGCGTGTTACTACGCGCTCGGCGGTGATATCGTACTCAATAACGCCGATACAAACAATATTTTTACGCCGATAGGGTACAGGAATTCCGATTCCGATTACAAATATTTCTGCGGTGAATTCGACGGCAGGGGATATTCGATAACGGGACTTAAAACGGACGCTTCGTCGTGTTCGGGTCTGTTCGGCTATCTCAACGACGCGAAAATCAGAAATTTAAATCTCGTCAGCTGCGACGTTTCGGCGGAGAATTACGCAGGCGGTATAGCGGGTTATTACTCGGCAAAAAGCGGTTCTGCGGGTATATCGTCATGCGACGTTTCGGGTAAAATTTCGTCCGAAAGCTACGCGGGCGGAATCGTCGGATTCGTTTCGGTCGGCGGACAGTCGTCGTCATTTTCTGTTGATAAATGCTCGTCGGAGTCGGCGGTTTCGGCGTCGGTGAAAAGCGCGGGCGGAATTATCGGATATCTTGAGGTTTCCGACGGCGGAGCGAATATTGCAGACTGTATGAATTCGGGTGAAATTACGTCGAACGACAACGCGGGCGGAATCGTCGGAGCGAATCAGCTCTTAAACGGCTCGTCGGCGATTAAAACCTGCATAAACGTCGGTACCGTAACGTGCAAAAACGCGACATTCGGCGCGATTGCGGGGATATGCGACGGCTTCTCCGCGCAGTCGAGAGCGAAAATCGAAAACTGCATTTATCTTGATTCGTCATCGGATAAGGCGGTGAATTCGGGCGAAAATTCATATGTAAACGCCGCTGCGATAACAAGAGATCAGTTCTCACAGAGTATTAATTTCGACGGATTCGACACGGATAAAATCTGGAGTATAAACGCGGGCTCTTTCCCGTCGTTAAAATAAAAAAATCGCGGAGCCTTCGGCTTGTGCCGTCGGCTCCGCGTTATTATACCATGTCGCAAAGGCGCGTTGTGCCGAAGCGGTATGATTCAATGTTCCCCGAAACACACCGAATCTCTGATTTGGATTGTGTTTCGTGGGGTTATTATTTATTTAATTTAAGATAATTCGTTAAGATGCTCGATAAGGTATCTGTAAATCTTAACGCCCTCGGCGATAGCCTCGACTCCGACGTTCTCGTTTGCCGCGTGCATTGCCGCTAACTGCTCGGACGTAAGGCGTGTCGGCGTGAAGCGGAGAATATTATCGCAAACCTTTTCGTACTTTCTCGAATCCGTACCTCCCGTCATAAGGTAAGGCGTTACGACAGCGTCGGGCAGGCATGCGTTCAGGCATTTTTTAAGATATGCCATTTCCTCGCTGTTCGTCGGCGTAACGTGCGAAGCGTCACGCTGCTTGATAATTTCGGTTTCTATATCGAATTTCTTTGCGATATCTCTTAAAACTCCGATACTCTCGTCTGCATTTTGATGCGGTGAGGGACGGACGTTGCATATAACGTAAGCCTCGTCGGGCAGAACGTTTGAAGCGTCGGAACCCTCGCTCATTGTAAACGCCGCCGTAGTCTGAACGAACGCGCGTGTAGCTCCGGTGAGCTTTGACAGCGCGGTCCTTGTAAGAGACGAGAAAAGCCACTGATTTGACATCAGCGCGCGAAGCGGGAATGTAAGGTACGGCGCGATGGAGTCGAACATCTCGGGGATGGGGGAGTTCATTTCAGCCTTGAACGGCTGTTTTTTGTCGACGTAAGCCATGAATTTGCCGAGTCTTACGAGCGGAGTGTTTTTGTTCGGCGTGGAGGCGTGACCGCCCGAGCCCTTAGCTGTAAATTTAACGTCGCAGAAGCCTTTTTCGACAACGCCGATCGCCGCACAGGAATTTTTAAGTCCGGGGATAAGATTATCGACGATAGCTCCGCCCTCGTCCATTACAAAACGGAGCTTTACGCCCTTTTCATAGAGATAATCGACAGCCTGCTCTGCGCCGCCGCCCGAGTTTTCCTCGTTGACCGACGACGAAAGCCACACGTCGCACGGAGGAACAAAGCCCTGCTCAAGAAGCTCCTCAACCGCGCTGAACTCACAGCATACGGTGCTCTTGCAGTCCATTGCGCCTCTGCCCCAAATAATTCCGTCGGCGATATCGCCCGAGAACGGGTCGCGCGTCCAGCCCGCCTGGTTTACGGGGACTACGTCCTGATGTCCCATAAACAGAACCGCGGGAGCGTCGGGATTTCTGCCCGGCCATCTGCGAAGCAGGTTTCCGTCAATGTCGTGCTTTTCAAGCGTTGAGAAGGTCAGCGGAAAAAGCTCCGCCATTTTGTCCTGTAATTTAATAAAATCGGAGTAGTCCTCTCCGCGGGATTTCGATATTGTCGGAATCTTTATCATCTCGCTCAAATTATGAGCGTATTTGTCCGACTCGTCCTTTGTCCACGATATCGCGGGGGCGGATGTGTTCGGCTTTGCCTTGTTCATAATCGTCCTTGCAACGACGACGCCCGTCGGAACGGCAAGCGCGGCGGGGATAATCCATGATTTCTTTTTCATAGTTTCGCAGTCTCCTTTTTCGGGATTAAATTATTATATTATTATCGGATGAAAAAACGATGAAATTCTTATAAATTATAATTCGTCCAGTTCCTTATTTATTTCGTCCTCGGTCGCTTTCATAGCTTCGAGAGTGTTTGTAAGAAGCTCGTCAAGCTCCATGCCTAACATTTCGGCTCCTTTCGCTATTATATCGCGCGAACAGCCCGCGGCGAATTTTTTATCCTTATATTTCTTTTTAAGGCTTTTAAGCTCCATATCCTTTGTGCTTTTCGACGGTCTCATCAGTGCGCACGCCCATATAAGTCCCGTCAGCTCGTCGCAGGCGTAGAGAACCTTTTCCATCTCGTGCTCGGGCTTAATGTCAACGGTTATCGAGTAGCCGTGAGAGCATACGGAGTGAATTATGTCGTCTCCGGCTCCGCCGTCTTTAAGAAGCTCGGCCGCCTTTATACAGTGCTCGTCGGGATACACTTCGAAATCGATATCATGAAGCAGTCCGACGATGCCCCAGTGCTCCGTCTCGTTTTCATAACCGAGCTTTTTCGCAAAGTATTTCATTACAGCCTCGACTGTCAGCGCGTGCTGTAAATGGAAATGGTCTTTATTGTACTTTTTCAGGAGAGAGAACGCTTCGTCCCTCGAAATATCAGCCATGATATCATATCCTTTTCATATTTATATAATCTATTCTATATTTATAATACGGAAATGTCAACCTGAACGACAAAATAAGACAAATATTTAAAATTTATATTGCGTTATAATCTGAAGCTATGTTATAATGTATAAGTATTTATTTAAAAATGAAAGAGAGAGAATGTACATGACCGTAATGATGGTGGCGGCTATCGTCATTTACCTTGTAATGATGGTAGTCATCGGATTTATGTGTTCAAAAAAGAACAAAAACACGGACGACTTCTATTTGGGCGGACGTAAGCTCGGCCCCCTCGTAACAGCGATGAGCGCGGAGGCGTCGGATATGAGCGCGTATCTGCTCATGGGTATTCCCGGACTTGCGCTTGCAACGGGACTTCCCGAGGCTGTATGGACGGCAATCGGACTCGCCGTCGGAACTTATCTCAACTGGCTTATCGTAGCTAAGAGATTAAGACTTTACACAGAGAAGATCAATGCCGTTACCATTCCCGAATTCTTTTCAAAGAGATTCGGAGACAAGGCTAACGTGCTCGGACTTATCGCCGCGATATTTATTATAATATTCTTCATCCCCTACACGGCTTCGGGCTTCTCCGCATGCGGTAAGCTGTTTTCCAACCTGTTCGGAATGGATTACCTCACCGCAATGCTCATCAGCGCGGCTGTTATCATCATTTACTGCACGCTCGGCGGATTCCTCGCCGCTTCGACGACCGACCTTATCCAGAGCATTATAATGTCTGTCGCATTGTTCGTCGTACTCGGATTCAGCGAGGGACTCCTCGGCGGATTCGACAAGGTATTTGCAAACGTTCAGTCGCTTAACGGCTATCTCGATGTGTTCAAGGGATTTGATATCGGAACGGGCAAAACGGGCAGCTTCGGCGCAATTGCCGTTATCTCGACTCTCGCATGGGGTCTCGGATACTTCGGTATGCCCCATATCTTATTGAGATTTATGGCAATCGACGACCCTTCAAAGCTTAAAACCTCGCGCCGTATCGCGTCGGTTTGGGTTGTTTTCTCCATGGCGATTGCAATTCTTATCGGTATTGTCGGCTACTCGCTCATGCAGCAGGGCATCGTCGGTCCCTATGCGAATAACTCAGAGGCGGAGTCGATAATCGTTGATATTTCGCACTTCATGTCTACAAAGGGTTACATACCGGCGTTCACTGCGGGTATATTCATATCGGGAATCCTCGCCTCCACCATGTCGACGGCCGACTCTCAGCTTATCGCTGCCTCGTCAAGCGTTACGCAGGATATTCTCATTAACAAGCTTCACGTTAAGCTTTCCGAAAAGCAGTCGATGTGGATTGCGAGAATCTCGGTTATCGTAATCTCCGTTATCGCAATATTCTTCGCGCTCGACCCCTCGTCGTCCGTTTTCCGCATCGTTTCGTTTGCGTGGGCGGGCTTCGGCGCGGTATTCGGTCCCGTGGTTTTATTCGGTCTGTTCTGGAAACGCGCTACAAAATGGGGCGCGCTCGCGGGCATGGTCTCCGGCGGAGCCATGATATTCATTTGGAAGTTTATCGTAAGAGTTCAGTTTGCGGGTACCGCGCTTGATATTTACGAGCTTCTCCCCGCGTTTGTCGTCGCATGCGTATTCATAGTCGTCGTAAGCCTTCTGACAAAGAAGCCCGACGCGGATGTTGAAAAAGCGTTTGACGAAATAAAAGCCGAAATGGCGAAAAAGTAAATTAAAAGCAATATTTAAGCCGAAACGGTTATCCCGCTTCGGCTTTTTTGCATCCATGTTAAAAGTTCTGCTGAAAATTTTTGCATCTCGGACACTTATAACTTGATTAACATTAATATTATCATAATCTTTTATCTATTGTTTTCGCGTTTTGTATATGGTAAAATAATATAAAACAATTGATAAGGTGATACATTATGTCCGACAAACCGAACCTTATATATATTTATGCCGATACGCTGAGATATTCGACTCTCGGCTTAAATTCTGACGAATACGCATATACTCCGAATCTGAACGCGCTCGCTTCTTCTTCATGCGTTCTGTCAAATGCGGTATCGTCCCACCCCGTCCGCGCACCGTACGACGCGTCGCTGTTTACGGGTAAATATACGCCGTCCACGGGCGTTGTGATGAACGGACTGCGAATCTGCCCCGAGCATGAGACGTTTGCATCCGCGCTCGAAAACGACGGGTACGAGACTTGTTATATCGGCAGGTGGAATCTTTATTCGAATAAGTTTTCGAATTCATCCTCTTCAAAAAATTCGTTTGTGCCTAAGGGTGAGAACAGACTCGGCTTCAACGGCTTTTTCGCTTCGTTTTCACATACGGACGATATTATGTCAAAGTCGTGCTATTATCTTGATACTAAAGAAAAAATACAGGCGGGTAAATACGAACCCGACGCCGAGCGCGCGCTTGCCGTAAGCAGAATCGAGGAAATGTCGAAAACGGACAAGCCGTTTGCAATGTTTTTATCCCTGTCGACTCCGCGTGAAGCGTGGTCAAAGGCTAATGTCCCCGAGAGCTTTTATTCTCTGTTTGACGAAACCGAATTTCCGAATTTACCGAACGAATCATCCGTAAACGATATACACTCAGACGGATGGTCGAAGCTTGCACCGGGAAAATTTAAATATTTAAACGATATGAAGCGTGCGTATTATGCGATGACCGCTAATATAGATATGAACGTCGGCAGGATTATTGACGCGGTAAAAAAATTCGGGCTTATCGACGATACGGTTATTGTGGTTACGTCGGCGAGGGGCGAGATGTTCGCTTCGCACGGACGGCGCGGAGCCAATACTTTTTATGAAGAGGCAGTCAGAGTTCCGTTTATAATAAAATGGGGAGAAAGACTTTCCGGCGTAAATGCTCAATGTCTTTCAACGCCCGACATAATGCCGACTCTGCTGTCGATTCTCGGCGTTAAAATTCCAGATTCCGTTGAGGGCAGGGACGAATCCGCGTCGATTTTTTCAAAAAAAGCTGACGATAACGTCTGTCTGATGATGGGTACGGGACCCGCCGCTATGTTCGGCGACGGCTACGAATGGCGCGCGGTCAGAACGAAAAAATACACGTACGCTAAGTATCTTATCGACAGCCGTGAGTATCTTTTTGACAACGAAAACGACCCGTATCAGATGAAAAACCTTGCGGGTAATAAGGATTATTACCGCATAAAAGCCGTGCTTGTCGCAAAGATGTTCGGCAGAATGGGCGAAGTCGGCGATAAGTTCGAGAAAAACGCGTATTATAAAAGGAACAGGATAAAAAAGAGAATTGTTCAGCCGAAAAATAATTCGTAAAAATAACGCCGATACGAATTTTGTTGACCGATAGGGCTTTGTTATCCGTAAACGGCGTTGACAAACGATAATACCATAAAAAGAAAAGTCCGCTCCAAGTTTGCGGGCTTTTCTCTTTTTTATGTAAAAAGAACGGGCTGTAAAATCTGTTTTTACAGTCCCGTTCGGTGGGGGTATACAGTTTAAGTTTTTTTGACGGTTAATTACTTCATTGCGTTTTTAATTAATTCAGCGTCGATTTCGTTCTGAAGCTTCTGATGTGATTCATTCCACGACTCAAATCCCGCCATATTCCGCTTGTCTGCGGTAAGCCCGAGCGATGTTATATATTTTCCGAGGTAGTCGGAGACTTTTTCCGCTCCGTAGTTGTTGAGATGCTCGCCTTTGTCTCTTGTATCTTTTGCCCAGTCCATATTAAGTCCGTCTTTTACGAGGTTTAAATCGAGATAGTCGATTCCCAGCTTTTTCGCCGCCTCCTCGGCACCGTTGTGAATTTTATAATTCCAGTTTTTCTGACATGGCATGCTTAAAATAACGAGCTTCGCACCCTTTTCGTCGCACATCTCTTTTAAATTTTCAAGATATTTGAAATTGGTTTTTGAAACGTGTGTAATGTCCGTCGTCTCTTTATAATAATCGTTCGACTTCGCGCCGTTTACTTTCGTTGACAGTCTGTAACCTCTGAAAGGCTCTATGCGGGTGTATTCGATTTTGGGATTAAGGTCTCTCTTATTAAGGCTTTTCCATCTGTTGTGGTAGGAAAATACGGAGAAAATCTGTTCTGCGTAGAACGTCGCCAGATCCTCGGGAGACAGATTTCTGAAAATCGTGTCGGTCTCGATAAATACGATCTTAGGCGACTGCTTTTCCAGAAACGTTTTGCAGAACTTGTTTGCAAATACGAATTTTTGGCTCGGAATAGAGCAGTCGTACGAAGTTATGCCGTATTTGTTCCACATATATAAAGGCGAAACGCCCGAATATATAAGCGAATCTCCGAGGAAAAGTATGTCCATGGAGTCCTCGGGTTCCGCAAGATATCCCATTGCCGAGAGGTAATGTATGCCCGCGTCGCCCGAATTATCTTTAGGCATCACAAGAAGCGATGATCCGTACAGCAGGAACAGCAGAACGAGGAGGAAGCTTACGCATTTCGTAATGTTTATAATGTTCTTTTTCATTATCCGCGCCCTCCGTTAAAAGTCTGCGTACATCGGCTCGACGGGAGCGTAGCCCGTGCCGTAAGCCGCGCATATTATGACGAACATTATCATTGCGAGCGTGACGAGCCAGCGGACGGGGAGCTTCTGTTTTGCGAGAGTTCCGTTTACGTCCTTACCGCGTTCGTTGAGTATCGATACGACGAATACGATAAGCAGAACGACTCCGACGACGATAAGGTCGTACTTGTCGAGCTTGAGCGAATCAAGCGTTGCGAGGTTTATCGATTTTAACGTAAAGGATGTAAACATTATTTTGCACATACCGAATCCGGCGTCAAGTCCGGGAGCTCTGAAAAACAGTTCGCCGAATACTACGAATACAGTCGTGCGTATAATTTTAAATCCTTTATAAAAAAAGTTTTCGGGGTTCAAATGAAGTTTTTTGTTGAACTTCTCTGCGAGAGGCTCGACTATATTTCCCGTCAGAATCATAACGAAGTGGTACATTCCGTAAAAAATATAGCTCCATGCCGCGCCGTGCCACAGTCCGTTCAGCGACCAAACGCAGAACAGCGCGACCGCGCCCGCCGTCAGCGGACCGTATCTGTTGCCGAGTTTTTTTCTTGAAGCGGCGGTCAGCTTTTTCATGGGTTTCGACATGGATACAGGGTAGAATATGTAATCTCTGAACCATGTGCCGAGGGTGATGTGCCAGCGTTTCCAGAATTCCGATACTGATTTTGAGAAGAACGGTCTTTGGAAGTTTTCGGGCATTATTACACCGAATATATATCCCGTTCCCGTTACCGCGTCCATTGAACCCGAGAAGTCCATGTACAGCTGAATTGTATAGAGGACCGCACCGAGAACCATTATCCCGCCGTCGTATTTGTCGTAATGAGCGAATATTTCGCTTACGGCGGAGTTTAATCTGTCGGCGACGATCGCTTTTTTCATAAGTCCGAACGCAATTCGTCTTATACCCATAGCCATGTTGTCGTAATCTATCTTCGTTACGTTCCACAGCTTGTCCGCGGTGTCGGAATAACGGCATATCGGTCCCTCGACTATCTGCGGAAAGAAGCTCATGAACAGCGCGACTCTCACAAGATTTCCGTCGGCTTTTATCTTACCGCGGTATACGTCGAAAATGTAGGACATCGCCTGCATTGTAAAGAATGAAATACCTATCGGCATGACGTACTTCGGTATTGCGAGCTGAATTGACAGCCCGACAGCCGATAAAAGCGAATTTATGTTGCCCGTAAAGAAAGCCGTGTATTTTATGACGAGAAGCATTCCGACGTGTACAACGGCGGCGAGTCCGACGACGGCTCTCATTTTTTTCTGATACTGTATTTTTATTTTTTTCTTTAGTTCCTTGTCCTCACACTGCTTAACCGTGCTTTTCCTCTCGTTTATGAGACGGTCGAGCCACAGTCCGAAGTAGTGGACGGACAGTATAGTCACCGCGAGAACGAGCACCAGCTTACCGCTTATCAGCCAGAAAAAGCCGAAGCTCAAAATAAGCAGGGTATATCTTTTTAATTTCTGCGGAACTATGCTGTAAATAAGCATGGCAAGGGGAAGAAATATCGCAAGATATGATGTCGAAAAGTAATTCGACAGATGATTTAGTCTGCCCCCTAAGAACAGAGAGTCAAGATTCATCTCAGTCTTCCTCTTGGAGTCTTAAAATCATGTCGTACATAGCCTTTGCCGAATTGAAATTCTCGGGAACAATGTCGACCGTGGGGATGGTTATGTCGAATTCGTCCTCAATCTCCGCTACGAGCGAAATGATTGAAAGTGAATCGAGGTGATGACCGTCGATAAGGTCGGTACACGTCTCGTAATCAACGTCGGGCTGAATGTCCTCTAATATTTCGATAAGCTTTTCCATTTTTAAAACATCCTTTCATCTTTCGGGTTATTTAAGCTGTATGTTTCAAAAGAATCGCGGAGTCTTACAATCTCCGAGTCCTCTTTTTTCAGATAAACGGCGGGTATGTCACGGCTTAAAAACAGTGATATTCCCTCTGTCGGGCAATACGCGCCCGTATTTTCAAAGCATATTACGTCGCCGATTTCTATTTCGGGGAGCGGTGCCTGCTTAACCATTATATCGTTCATAGAGCAGAGCGAACCGCAGATGTTGTATTCTTTTTCTTTAGGCTCGTTTTCCTTGTTGACTACCGAAAAGGCGGGCATTTTCATCGCCATGTGCTGACCGAAGTAAACTATATGGTGCATACCTCCGTCGGTCAGAACATAATTCTGCGACTTATTCGTCTTAATATCGACGATATGCGTATAATATTTTCCGCATGAGGCGGCTATGCTTCTGCCGATTTCGAGCGTGATTTCCGGCTTTATATCGATTGAGGACAGTATGGAGGAAAGAGAGGTGAAAATCTCCTCCTCGTTCGTTTCCTCGCCCTCGAAGTATGCGACGGGGAAGCCCGTGCCGTATTCGAGTTCACGCGCGGTGTAACCGTAATCGTCCCTTAAATGATTTAAAAACTCGTTTAATTTATTGATTTCGCGTGCGTATTTTTTAACGCTTGTTTTCTGCGTTCCCGAGAAAAACTGAATTCCCGCAATGTCGATATACGGGTGATTTTCACGCTCCGATATCATTTTTTCGATATCGCTTTTATTGACTCCGAACTGCGAGTCGTTCGTAAGACGGGGCAGAACCTTTATTTTATGAGCGTATTTTTGAGCGTATTCGCATATAAAATCATACTGGTGAACGGATTCTGCGGTGATAATGCCGTCGAACGATTCGTCCGCGATGAGATTTTCTATAAACGACGGGGTTTTGTACACGCCGGAGATAACCATTTTATTGTATTCGATTCCGATATCTCTGCATATACGCTCCTCGCCGGGCGAGCAAATCTCAAATCTGTCGGCTGAATCGGCAATTTCGCCCGTTATAAACGTATTCGCCTTGACCGCGTAGCATATATTTACATTGTTATCGAAAAAACTTTTTATATACTTTACGCGCTCTCTCAAAACGGCGGAGTCGAATAGATAAAACGCGTCCTCGTTCTTATTTATAAGTTCGTTTAATGTAAGTTTCATGCCTTTACCTTCGCCTTCTCCTCAAGTGCTTTTCTGTCTATTTTTCCGTTCTTTGTAAGAGGCATGTCGTCGACTTGCCTGAGCATGCCGGGAATCATAAATACCGGGAGCGTTTTCTCCATTTTCAGATGAAGCTCCTTTTTGTCGATCGTGCCCGTGTAGAAGCCTTTGAGCTTTGATTTTACCGCGTCGAAAATACAACAGCATCTCTCGACCCCGTCAATAGCTTCCATAGCGCGCTGAACTTCTTCAAGCTCGATTCTGTGCCCCATGTGCTTTATCTGAAAATCCTTTCGTCCGGCAAAGACAAGCTCGCCGTTTTCGTCATATCTCGCAAGGTCGCCCGTTCTGTATATCGTCTCCGGGTAGTAAGGATTGAGCGGATTCTGTACAAAGTGCAGAGAATTCTGCTCGGGACAGTTGTAATATCCCAGCGCGAGAGCCGAACCCCGAACGCATATCTCTCCCTGTACTCCGCTCTCGGTGACTCGTTTATCGTCTTTATCGAGCAGGATAACGTCCTCGTTGGGGAAATGCTTTCCTATGGGTATACCCTGCGAATAGTCGCGGTCCTTTTCGAGAATGTGATATGTGCAGTTGCATGTAATTTCAGTCGGTCCGTACAGATTTACAAACATAGCCTCGCTCAGGTGTTCTCTCCACGCTTTGAGATGCTTGTACGGCATAACCTCGCCGGAAAACAGCACCTTGTTAACGGTGTCGGGGGTTCTGTAATCAAGACAGTGGAACGTGCTTATAAGGCACAGCGCGGAAACCGCCCATATCATCGTCGTTACCTTATCCTCGCAGAGCCTGTCCGTCAGCTCCTTAGGCGACGAAAAAAGCGAACGGGGGATAATGTCGAGCGTTGCGCCCGTTTTCAAACACGAATAAATATCCTTTACCGACACGTCGAAATCAAACGGAGCCTGGTTTGCGACGATATCTTTATCGGTTATATTAAATATATCGCAGAAGCAGTCGATAAAGTCAAGAACGCTTCGGTGGCTTACGGCTATTCCCTTGGGCGTACCCGTCGAACCCGACGTAAAGTTAAGGTACAGCGGATTTGTATCGATAGACGAATTTCTTATCTTTTCGAGTCTGTTTTCGTCCTTTTTAAAGCACATAAGCTCGTCGGGCGTTACGATTTTTGAATTTGTAAAAATACGCTCGGCGTCCTCTTTTGTTTCATCCTGCGCGACAATTACGGCGGGGGCGAGAACAGAATATATTTTTTTAATTCTCTCCTGCGGAAGAGACGGACTTATGACGCTGTAGAAGCATCCGGCGTACACCGCGCCGAAAAATGTGCAGAGTATGTCGGCACTTTTGTCCGCGAAAATCCCGACGGGAGTCTGCGGAGAGGTCATATAAGACAGTGCCGTTCCGATTGCCTGCGCGTTTTCTTTTACTTCTGTATAAGAGTAGCTTTTTTTTCCGTCGGTTACGGCGGTTTTTCCGGGGAAACGGCTTTCGGTCGTTTCAAGATAGTCGAGAATATTTGTTTTCATGAAAACTTGCCTCCTTGCAATAAATGCAATGTCGCTTTTCGCGTATAAGACCGACAAAACCATAAAAATGTTGCAAAAAAATGAAAAAAATGCCGTAAAAAAAAGAACCTCGCACCGACCTGTCAATGAAGTATACAATAAAGAATTAAATGGCAAATATGAACTGCAAGACATATTCCATAAAAGAGCGATAAGTTCCTGTTTCTTCTTTTGCAACAAGATATTAGCACAAAAAAAATCGTTTGTCTATAGTCTTAATAAAATTTTAATCCGGAAGTAAAAAAAAGTTTATTTCGTGCCGAAAATAAGCGTTTCGTGTACATTTTGACGGCAAAAATAAGCTTTGTTGTTTTGCTTATTTCAGTCAATTTGACGAATTGAGTATTATAAAGTCCAAAGCTTGATTTTACGGCGAAACGCAGGTGAATAATCAGACTTTTTTCATGATTATATATATCTTCGGTCGTCCGGTGCGGTTTAAACGGTTTTTCAAAAAGCAGTCGGCGCAGATTCTCGAATCATGTATGTAAAAATATATAAAAAAATTATACAAAGCGAAGCAATTTTGTAAAATATATTGATAAGATTGCCCGAGTGTGCTATACTAACCTCACTAAACGCAATCCGAATATGAGCTTAGGCGTGTTTTCGGAGCGTTTAATCGTACAGAGATAACGAAATCCCGCTGTCTTTGACATTACGCAAAAAAAAGAAGGAGGACTTTACGGTGAAAAATGAAAAAGTGAAACGGGGACTTGTTGTTTTCGGAACCTTGTTTACTTCGGCGCTTTACATATATTCGCTTTATTCCGCGTACTATACGTTTAAGCGCGGAGGAAAAACGGATATCGCTCTTTATACGGTTCTTCTTGCCGTATGCAGCGGTGTTATGATGCTTTTGTATACGCTTACGGACAAAAAACGCACTCATTCGACGGCGAATAAAATAATTGTTCCCGCAGTTACCGCGGCGGTTAATGCGGGCGTTTATCTCGCAGTCGGCTACGGAGTCCAAAAGGCGTTCTCTCCGAACTCGGGCGGTAAGCTTGCCGCTTCCGCGTCGGCGGTGATGTTCGGCATTGCGTTTGCTGTATATATGAACGGCGTTTCGGGCAGGGGACATAAGGCTGTGTTCAAGACTCTCGCGGCGGCAGGCTGTATAGCTTTGTCATGCTGGGGCTTTTATACGACGGCGAATTCCGTAAAGAATCAGTCGTATTTAAGCTTTCTCTACGCATCGTCAAAGGCATCGGAGAATATCGGCGGACTTGCGACGGACGATAAGGATATCATGTATGATTTTGCATACGCAACGGAAAAGAAGGTTCGCGATACCGCGCTCGGCAGCGACGAGACTATTGATATAAAATTAGCAAAGAACGAATCGGAAGCGTTCCAGATTCTTTTTGCAACGACGGCTAAGGGTAAAAAGGTAAACGTATCCGTTACCGATTTTAAGAATTCGGACGGCGATACTCTTAAAACAGAGGCGTTTAAGGCAAACTATTCGAAGGTTCCCGGCTACGGCGATAAGTATAACTGCGAGTATGCGGACGCTCTCATTCCCGTAACTCATACGGGCGGCAGTGGAGGTTCCGCGGAGCTTAAAAAGGGACTTCAGCAATCTTTCTTTATAAGAACACACGCAGATAAAAACGCGAAAGCAGGCGAGTACACCGCTGTTTTAACGGCTGTAAACGAGAACGGCGGCGTTATTCTCGAAAAGGAGATCAAAGCGACAGTATGGGATTTCACTCTTCCCGACACTCCCGCGAACGACACGGCGTTCGGCAACGGCGGAGGTAAATTTTATGAGCTTTCGGGCGTTAAGGACGGAGACGACGAGGCAAGGCAAAGGGTATCCGAGCAGGTTTATGAGCTTCTTCTCGAAAACCGTCTTTCTCCGTATAATCTTCCGTATGATATTCTCGACGAGCGCGCCGACGCCTACATGAGCGATCCGAGATTAAAGTCGTTCGTTATCCCTTACCCGTCGGACGACGAATTGCTTGTAAAATACTATGAAAAGGTAACATCGAACCCCGAGTGGGCAAAAAAAGGTTATTTTTATCCGATAGACGAGCCCGGAAACGCCGAGGCTTACGCAAGATATACCGAAATAACCGATCGTCTCAGCCGTCTCTGCCCGGGATATAATATGGTTACTCCGTTCAATACGGACAAAATCAGCATTGACGGCAAGACTTCTGCGTCCGTTTCGCTTCAGGCGGGCAGGAGTAATATCCTGTGCGGAATCAGCGATCAGGCTTCAAAGGACGCCGTTCATGACGAAATGATGAAGGAGGTTAAGAACGGCAGCCGGGCGTGGTGGTACGTATGCTGCGCACCCGACGGGGATTACTGCAATTTCTTCGAGCATCTTGACGCGTTAAAGCACCGTATTCTGATGTGGCAGCAGAAGTCTCTTGATTTTACCGGTCTGCTTTACTGGTCTGCAACATACTGCGATAAGGGCAATCCGTGGGAAACATCGAAAACGTGGGATGATTTCATCGCGTCGGGCGACGGATGTCTTATCTATCCCGGTCAGTACATAGGACTCGACGAACCTGTTGCGACGATTCGTCTTTACAACATTGCCGACGGTATGGAGGACTACGATTATTTCGCTCTCGCCGAGGCAAAGTACGGCAGGGAATGGGTCGATAACGAGATTGCGAGGGTTGTAACGTCCGCGACGGAATACACGTCGGACAACGCGCTGTTCGAGCAGGTTCGCAGAGAGCTGGGCGACGCGATAGCGAAGAAATAAAATATTAAAATGCAATGAAGAATCCCCCTCACGGCAAGAAGTGAGGGGGAAGCTTGCTATTGTAAGGCTGTAATTCTGTTTATAATAAGAGAAATGAGGTTTTCCTTCATATCTTCCGGCAGTAAAGATTCGTCGCACATTTTTATGAATTTATCCCTACATGACGCAATTGACGCAATCATTTTGAGCGCGGAGGTTCTCGTTATACCGCATGAATCGGCAAAGACAAGAAAGTCCTTTTTTCGTATATTCATCTTTTTGCCGTTTAGTGTAAGCGCTAATTGTTCTTTATCTGTCGGTAAAATTATATTTACGGGGAGCAAATCGTACGCGGGGGAGAGAATGTATATTCCGCTTGCCTCGTCCGTTTCTGTAAGCGAGAAATTCTTTAAATGCATATCGGAGTTTCCGACGACGTATGAAAATACGATTCTCAGGAACAATTCCGACATGTCAAGATTTTTACGGGATGAATATTTAGATATAATTTTTGAACAGCGTTCGTAAGAACCCTTGTATTTATCCGTAGTCAAACGCATGTCAAGCTGACAGAAGTCCTCCATTGCAAGCATTTTTACACGGTCTTTTTCCGTCTTACGGTCTATTCGTTTTGTAATATACGCATATTTTCCGTCGTTTTCGATAATCGCGTGAGGGACTGTGACGATTCCCGCGGTATCTGCCATGTTCATTACAAGCTGTTCGGATTCCGGTAACGCTCTGTATTCGTCTACCTGCGGTTTAAGTATATATCCCGCAGGATAATTTACCAATGTCAGTCTCGGCTTTTTTGTTTCCGAAAACAAATGGAGAGACAGCTTTTTCTGCACACCGGGAACCGTAAAACCTGCTTTTGTCGTTTTATTTACAAGTTCTTCAAGTGAATCATCGTTGAGGTTGATTTCGGGAAGATTTTGAGTATTGAAAAATCGTTTGATACATGATTTATGCCATCCGTTTTGTCCGTTATCTTTCAGCGGTTTTCCGCAGCATAGGCAGTTCATATTTTTTCGCCTCCGATGCTGACGTTTCCGATGCAGTCCCTGCATGCGACGAGCAGAATTCCGAATCTGTCGGTAATGTCGATTTTCCAGTTATGACTGACGGTATTAAGAAGCCAGCCCTCGGGTATCAGTCCGTCGAAGAACGGAAACAGAGTCCTTGATTTGTATGTTTCCGAAGTCAGCGGAAGAGTAAGCGATACCGCGCTCGCCGAGTCGGAGGCAAGATAATCCGCGTCATATTCAAATGAATAGCCCTCGTCGGTTTCATGAAGAGTTCCGGCAAAAACATTTCTGACATATACGTATGCGGATCTGAATTCGGTCATTTGTTTTTATCCTTTCTGCCCGGAACGGCCTCCATGCCGAACATTGCGAGAGCTTCGTTGACTTTATCCATTCTGACGGTTTCCTTGCCTTGCTCCAGGTCACGGATAAAACGCAGACCGAGTCCCGAACGCATTGCAAAATCCTTTTGCGTTAGTCCCGCCGCTTTGCGGTTTGTTTTTATAAATTCGGCGATTTTATTCATAGATATTGTCCTTTTATTATCCCTTTCGGTTAAATTTGTATTCATTTTATACCTTTACAGGTATAATGTCAATGTAATTTATATAAATTATACCCGTACGGGTGTAAAATATGCATTTAAATACATATTTATACCCTAACGGGTGTAATATGTGACGTTTTTCTATTATTGTTTGCCGAAAAATTTTGTTTTTATAATTTTTCCGTTCTGCCGTCAGCCGTGTATCTTTTCGTAACAGATATGATATGAGAGTTCGGCTTTTTGCCGTCGTTTTTCAGTCGCTGCGTGACGATCGCCATTAATCCGCTTATGTAAAACGCCATAAAATAGCCTCTGTCACATTCGTGAATTTCAAAACGGTTCAGAATCGGAGTGAAAACATATCTGAACAGTCCCGAATAACTGTCCTCCGATTGCGGTGTTTCTGCGTTTTTAATGAGCGTGCGGAGAATTCTTTTGCTATAACCGACGAATCGATCGTATATTAAATTATATTAATATAATAATTAGAAACAAGCGCGGAATTCCTATAAAACCGTGTTTTTATACTATTTTATTTATTTATAATATGTATAATTTCCTCGAGATTCCGGACAAAATATATGTTTTCCTGTCTTTTATCGGACGACAGACCTTTTGCCTTCATGTGCTCAAGAAGCATTTTCAGACTGTCGTAATATCCGTTTAAATTGTAGAGAATACACGGAGCGTCAAGCTGTTTTAACGAAACCTTTGACATGACCTCGGCGATTTCCTCAAGCGTTCCTGTTCCTCCCGGAAATGCGATAAAGGCATCGCCGAGTTCTATCATTTTTGTTTTGCGTTCGGACATGTCCTTTGTAATAATAAGCTTAGTCAGTCCGTCGTATTGAAATCCCTTGTCAATAAAAAACTGCGGTTCAACGCCCGTGACATTACCGCCCGAGATTAAAGCGCTCTCGGCAATTTCGCCCATTAAGCCCGATTTTGACCCTCCGTATATGAGCGTATTTCCGCTTTGTCCGATCCATTCTCCGAGTTCGCGGACGGCTTTTTTCAGCGACGGGTCGTTTGACTCGCACGCGCCGAGGTAAACGGTAATATTCATGAGCGTGTTTCTCCTTTTGTTTTTATGGATTCATTTTAGCACTGATTTATAAAAAAATCAACGAAGAGTCCGAGATACAGCAGACTCTCCGCCTTAATAATAAGTTACTTGTTCTCCATATTACGCCGCAGCGTTTGAGTTAATGGTTTCGATAATTCTGCGGATTCCCGCCCAGACTGCCATATTCGGGAATACTTCTGAAATATAGCCTTTGTCGATAAACGGCGGTTCGCGCATAACGGCAAAGTCTTTCATAACTCCGTTTCGGACAATGTATTCAATGATTTGATTGACGAAATAAATCTGTCTCGAATCGAGATTTATGTCGTTCAAATATTCGGCAAAAGCTGTTTTTGCCGCATTCATGTCAAGCCCGACGATTTCGCGGACAAATTCGCCGAGAGGCTTGTCACCGTACTGCGAGTTGTAATCTTCCTTTGTTCCGATGTCGTTCCAAAGTATTTTTTCAAGTTTTTTCACGTCTGATTCGGTTATAGGAATATTGTTTTTGAGTTTTGTAATAACTTCGTCGTCCGTGTGCTGTTGTATGTAGAATTCAGCTTTCATTTTATAATTTTTTAAATCGTCGTTTTCGAGTTCGGATTCTTTAAATTCCATTGACAGAATTTCGTCCTCAAAGTTCGTGTCGTAACGAAGCTTCGAAACGGGAATATATTTTATAAGCGAACGCAGATTTTCTCTTATATGCTCGAATTCGTTGATTCCCGCCGATTCAAGATAATTCGTATGAAGAATTCTATTTATTAATTCCGACTGCTCCTTGATTTCGGGAATATTTGCGATTTTTGATATGCTTCCGACCTTATTTAACAAGTCGGTTCTCGCTCTCGAATACTTTTTGCCCGCAAGGTACGCTAATTCTATACCGTATATAAGCGCGTCGAAACGTACCGCCCTTGCATCGTCGTTGTCTGGCAGAATCAACGGCGCAAGTTCTTCGCTTATTAACAATGTGTCCTCGTATGTCAATGTTCGGTAGCTTTCTTCATAAGAATACAGTTCGACGAATTTCAGATGCTGACGGACGGCAAAATTTTCTCTGTTAAGTTCTTTTACTTTAGAAATCATGTCGTTTATGAGCGAGCTTCTGAACGCCGTCAGTTCTTCTGTCTGATATATTATGTCCTGCAATTTGCAGATAATCTCCGCTTTGAGTTTAAAAATTGCGCTCTGTACGGCGACGGTATTCGGCGTCTTACTGCCGTCTCCCATTCTGAAAAAGTCGAAATTTCCGCAGAAGTCGAAAATGTAAAAATTCTTTTTCTCCTCGCCGTCAATAAGATGTTCGCATGTACGTGTTCCACGTCCGATCATCTGCCAGAATTTTGATTTACTCATTACTTTTTTGAAGAAAACGAGATTCAGAATCTCCGGTACGTCAATACCGGTGTCAAGCATGTCGACAGAGATTGCGATTTGAGGCATTTTTTTAGGGTCGGAAAATTCGTCTATCGCGCTTTGCACGTATGTTGTGCGGTTGTCAATAACGTTTGCAAACTCGGGCAGATGCGGATATTGTTTATTGAATATTTCAAGGATTTTTTCCGCGTGTTCGTGATTTTTTGCAAATATAATCGTTTTGCCGAGCTTCTGACCGTAGTCGATTTTAAGACCGTTTTCCATCAGAATGTTCAGAACTTCTTTGATTGTATCCTCGTTAAATATCCAATCGTTGAGCGCGGACGATTCGATTTTTTCGGGCAGTTCGCCGTTTTCATCCTCGAAGGTTTTTTCATATTCGGCCTTGTCCTCGTCGGATAATTCGTCGTATACTATACCGTTTTCGATAAATTTGAGTTTAGTTTCCACCGATATGAAATCGACGAGGAATTTATCATCCACAGCCTGCGCGAGGTCATAGCCGTATGTCGGAACTCCGTTCTCCAATTCAAAAATTTCGTATGTGTTTTTATCTATTTCGTCTTTCGGCGTGGCGGTAAGTCCGACGAGCGGAGCGTCAAAGTAGTTGAAAATATCGCGGTATTTGTTATAAATCGAGCGGTGCGCCTCGTCGCAGATTATGAGGTCAAAATGCCCGCATGTGAACAGCTTGCCGTTTTTGTCCTTTACGGAATCAATGCAGTTCATCATTGTCTGATAGGTCGAGAATACGCAGTGCGCCGAGTAGTTATCCTTTTCTTCGCATAAATTCGTCACCGATAAATTGCTCATGTGCGTGACGAACGCGCGTTTTGCCTGTGTTACGAGTGAATTTCGGTCTGCAAGAAAAAGAATGTTTTTTATCCACTCGTGATTGAGAAGCACGTCGCACAGTGCGATAATCGTTCTTGTTTTGCCCGAGCCCGTTGCCATAACGAGCAGAGCTTTTCGGCGGTTTTTATTATCAAAGCTGTCGCAGACCGCTTTAACCGCGTTTTCCTGATAATAACGTCCGGCTATGTTTTTGTTTACTGTTATATTTTTAAGACTTGTCCGCCTTTTCTGTAAATTAAAAAGTTTTTCGAGGTCGCGTTTTGAGTATATGCAGGCGCATTTTCTCTCCGGGTACAGATTGTCTTTAATCCGCGTTTCAAATCCGTTTGTAAGGAAAATCACGGGACGTCTGCCGTATATATTTTCGACGAGATCTGCGTACAGCTTTGCTTGCTGTCTGCCGACTGCAACGTCGGTGCATGTGTTCTTTGCTTCGACAACGGCAAGCGGACGTCCGTCGTCACCGCACAGTACGTAGTCGGCGTATCCGATTCCGCTGCGGTTGGGCATACCGGGCAGTTTGTTCTCGTTAATCCAGTCCATGCCCTCCTGCCAGCCGGCGTCACGGAGCATAAAGTCAATATATACTTTGCGGGTTTCGAATTCCGAAAGCTCGAGCGGTTTTTTAACATAAGTCCGCTGTTGTTCTTCGCGTCGAGCCGTCAGCTCTTCTTTGAGTTCCCTGTTTTCTTCAATCAGCTTGTTTAAGTCGATATCTTTATCCGTCGCAAAGGAAAGAGCCTCTTCGCTCGTCAATTCGAGCAGAGATTTGTCAAACTCTCCGCCCTTATAATTGTCTGAATAACAATATGCGACGAAATCGAGAAAGACATAGAGGTTTTCAAGACAGAGTTCAGCCTGCGCCTCGGTAACTTTTCCTCCGCCGTGCGCCGCGTTGTTTCCGACTTTGCGGATGAAATCCATCCGTTTCCAAATATCACTGCCGACAATATCGCGGAAATCCTCGCTGTTCATCAAGCTGCGTAAATTATCCTGATACGGTCTGTACAGAGACTTGTCTACCGAGTACATCCATTTAACGGCGAACTCCATGGCGCGGCGACAGTTTATAGTGCAGGAATCAACGTCGATATGTAATGTGTTTTCGGCTGCGACTGCGGCGAATGAAAACGTATTAAATTGCGGGTCGGATAATAGGAAATCGAAGTTGGTCATAATTTTCCCCACTCTTATGAAATAAAAATGTTTGCTATGTTTTTAATGCAATATGTCAGCAGTATTTTTATAGATTTAATATTTAATCATATAATTTGTATTCATTGAAGATTGCTGTGTATTGGAAAACTGCTGATGAAAATACATAGCAAGACCTAGATCACCCAAAAGTTGATTCTGTTGCGAATGATCAAGTTTGTTAATAGATGTTATAGCTTTAAGTGTATCGCTTAATGCCTGATCGTAATTTTTTTGTCTTATAGCATCTATTTGTTCTAATATTAAATTACTCATTATTTTCACCTCCTTAAAAAAAGTTGTTCATACAAAATGAAACAAAATTAAATGTGAATAGGGTGAGTAATATTCCTGCGCTATATATTTATTATAACATGAATAATTTAACAAAACTCGCCATATTCTCGCCACATTCTCGCCATTTTCAATGATATTGAAAGTATTTTTGCATTAAACTGTCAAATAGCAATTGTGTTTCATCTAATGAGCTTTGTATGATAAATTTTGATTTGTCTACCTGTTTGACGAATTCGGCAAACTGTTTTTGCAAAGCGATTGGCGGCAAGGGTAGTCTCAGTTTTCTGATTTCGGATAAGTTTAATGTTTTTTGAGCAATGCCCTTCACTCGTTCTTCAATCTGTTTTTGAATATCAACCGACAAAATTGCTCCATGAAGATAATAGCTATCTATCAGTTGTGTTTTTGGCTTCAAGTAAGCAATATGTCGTTGGAAGCAGAAGGGTTTGTTGCTCTTTACAACCGCCGGATGTCCGTATGAACCTACCGTTGATAATAAGACATCTCCAATTTCTATGGGGGTGCGTTTGATTAGTTGAGTATATGTTTCTTCGGATATATATTTCTCAGAATCGTAGGTTATCTCGTTTCCCGCTATGTTTGAAACAAATAGAAATGGTATTCCCGACGATGTGAATTTAGGTGGTTGATGAGTTCCGTCAGTGATTATCAAACACACCTCTGACATGGGTACCTTTTTATCATTTGCTATTCTTCCGAACATCTTGACAAATCGGGATTTGACGAGCTCGTCAAGTTTTTGGAGTTGTTGCTGACGGGCTTCTATTACAGTCTCAACCTTTTCCAATGTTTGAACAATCTTTTTCTGTTCTTCAATAGAATCAAGATTAAATTTCTCGTTTTTGTAGTCACGAAAATAAATGTGCGGTATTGTTGCTCCCGAAAAATATTTTTCGAGGTGCATATATCGAACAACATAATACAGATACCGCGGAAGTATGTTCTGCTTTGGTAATAAATATTGCATTGTTCCAATGATTGAGGACTTTTCAGGAAGAAACATCGTTCTGCCAATGCCTGCACCATCTTTTACTACTGCAACATAGGCTTTATCCTGATGGTAAAAGTCAATATTTCCTAACAACCCGGAAGCACCATATATCGGATAACCGTTTTTGCACTCAATTATATCTGATTGCTTTAAGTTTGAAGAGCCGCGCTCGCAAACATCATCAAGTTTTACTCTCATTTTTTTATTCCTATAAATTACAATTTATTGTTTTCAATTTTTGAATTCTTTTTTTGTGGTAAAATAAAGGTTGCCCATATTGTCGTTAAAATTCAATGGTACGGGAATTATCGATATGTATCGCTTCTTTTTTAGTCTGTTCAGTGCTCCTAATATTTTTATCCCGTTTATTTTTAATACAGGCTCAACCGAGGAACGGATAGTTTCTAAACTTGATTTCGGATGTTCTTTTAAATAATTAAAAATATATTTTTCGTATTCTATATAATTTTTGTTTTCATCTATTTTTTGAATCATTTAATAACATCTCCAATTCACTAAGTTCTTTTGAAATTTCCGTTTCCAACGCTCTGATTTCTTTCATAATCTCACTCGTCGGCGGATATTCGACGGGTTTATATTCAATCTTTTTATATTTATTTATCGATAAATCATAATCGTTTTCGGCGATTTCCTCTTTCGGTACGAAAAATGATTTATCCGTCCTTTTTCTGTCTCTTTCATTTTCGCGGTTTTTATATCTTTCTATAATGTCGGGGATGTCGTTTTTCGAAACGGGAGAGCGTTTGTCGTCAAGGGAATATCCGTCGGCAGTCATGTCATAGAGCCAAACGTTGTCTGTTCCGCCGGATTCTGTTTTTGTAAATATCAATATTGCTGTCGATACGCCTGCGTACGGTTTGAATACGCCGGAGGGCATGGATATAACCGCTTCGAGACGGTTATTTTCGATAATTTCTTTTCTGATTGCCTTGTGCGCGGAGGAGGAACCGAATAGAACTCCGTCGGGAACGATACAGGCACACCTGCCCCCTACGCGGAGCATGCGAAGAAACAGCGCGAGAAACAGAAGCTCGGTCTTTTTCGTTTTGCATATTTTTAATAAATCAGCCGAAACCGTATCGCAGTCAAGACTTCCCTTAAACGGCGGATTGGCAAGAATCAGACTGTACTTGTTTTTGTCGGGATTTTGGTCGGAAAGACTGTCGCGGTATTCTATGACAGGATTGTCAACGCCGTGCGTCATCATGTTCATTGCACCGATACGAAGCATTGTTCTGTCCATATCGTACCCGTGGAACATGCTGTTCATGTAGTGGTCTTTCTTTTCCTTGTTGTAAAAAATCTCTTTTTTGCACTTTTCCTTGAGATATTCGCCTGCCGCAACGAGAAATCCGGATGTACCGCACGCGGGGTCGCAGATTATCTCATCCTCCGTCGGAGCGGTTAATTCAACCATCATTTTAATGATATGGCGGGGTGTTCTGAACTGCCCGTTCAGTCCGGACTGTGAAATTTTATTTAAAAGATATTCATATGTGTCTCCGCGGACGTCGCCGTCGGGAGCTTTTTTCATAAGCTCATATATGCCGTCGAGTGCGTCAACGGCTTTCGACAGAAGCAGGGGAGTCGGCAGTTTAAAAATTGCGTCGCTCATATATTTTGAATACGCGCTGTCCTTATCGCCGTGGAGACTTTTAATAAACGGGAAAACAAGCTCCTGTACGACAGCGTACATTTTATCTGCCGGCAGGTCTCTGAATTTCGACCATTTAAGCTGTTCCCCGTCAACAATTCTGCCCGCAATCTTCATTTCTTTTTGAAATATGCTTTTATGTTCAAGTCCCAGCATGACAGCCTCTTTTGCATGGATATTATCGCTGTCGTCAAGATCGTGAATGAACATCAGATATGTAATCTGTTCAATTACGTCAAGCGGATTTACAAGTCCTCCCGCCGCGAATATATCCCAAAGAGAATCAATTTTATTTTTAAGCTCACCGGTTATCATGCCGTTCCTCCGATTCAGAAACTGAATTTTTAATTATAATAATTCAATATTATTCTACTATAAATTGTAAAAATAATCAATATACCGATATTCGAATGTTTAAAATGTCAATTTCCGCAGAAAAAATCTGTTTATCTAATGCAAAAATCCCCGAACTTCCGTAAAAGTCCGGGGATTCGTTATTTATCGGTCAGTACACTGCCGATTCGTTCGGGAATTATCAGCCCTTAGCCTTGATGGCAGCCTGTGCGGCTGCAAGTCTTGCGATGGGTACTCTGAACGGTGAGCAGGATACGTAGTCGAGTCCGATCTCGTGGCAGAACTCAACGGATGTGGGATCACCGCCGTGCTCGCCGCAGATTCCGCAGTGAAGCTTTGCATTTGCGGGCTTGCCGAGTTCGATAGCCATCTTCATAAGCTTGCCTACGCCTGCCTGGTCAAGCTTTGCGAACGGGTCGTTCTCAAAAATCTTGTTGTCATAGTATGCGCCGAGGAACTTGCCTGCGTCGTCACGGCTGAAGCCGAACGTCATCTGGGTAAGGTCGTTGGTGCCGAAGCAGAAGAAGTCTGCCTCCTTAGCGATCTCGTCGGCGGTAAGAGCCGCTCTCGGGATCTCGATCATGGTACCTACTTCATACTCGAGCTTCTCGCCTGACTCTGCAATAAGAGCGTCGGCGGTCTCAACAACGATGTTCTTAACGAACTTGAATTCCTTAACCTCGCCTACGAGGGGAATCATGATTTCGGGAACGATGTTCCAGTCGGCGTGTCTTGCCTTAACGGCGAGCGCCGCCTTGATGATAGCGGTGGTCTGCATCTTTGCAATCTCGGGGTAGGTAACGGTAAGACGGCATCCGCGGTGACCCATCATGGGGTTGAACTCGTGGAGAGAAGCGATGATGTTCTTGATCTGCTCAACGGTCTTGCCCTGAGCCTTTGCAAGAGCCTCAATGTCTGCTTCCTCGGTGGGAACGAACTCATGAAGAGGAGGATCAAGGAATCTGATTGTAACGGGTGTACCCTCAAGAGCCTCGTAAAGAGCCTCGAAGTCTCCCTGCTGATAAGGCATGATCTTAGCGAGAGCTTTTTCTCTCTCTTCTACGGTATCCGAGCAGATCATCTCTCTGAATGCGGCGATTCTGTCAGCCTCGAAGAACATATGCTCCGTACGGCAAAGTCCGATACCCTCTGCACCGAGCTCACGTGCTTTCTTAGCGTCGCGCGGGGTGTCGGCGTTTGTGCGGACTTTAAGAGTTCTGAACTCGTCAGCCCAGCCCATGATTCTGCCGAACTCGCCTGCGATAGAAGCGTCAACGGTGGGGATGATTCCGTCGTAAATGTTACCGGTGGAACCGTCGATTGAAATATAGTCACCCTCATGGAAGGTTTTTCCTGCGAGAACGAACTTCTTGTTCTCCTCGTCCATATTGATTTCGGAGCATCCCGAAACACAGCAGGTACCCATACCGCGGGCAACAACAGCCGCGTGAGAGGTCATACCGCCGCGAACGGTGAGTATACCCTGAGAAGCCTTCATACCGGTAATATCCTCGGGAGAGGTCTCGAGACGAACGAGAACAACCTTCTCGCCTCTCTCTTTCCATACCTCTGCGTCCTCTGCGGTGAATACGATCTTACCGCATGCGGCTCCGGGGGAAGCGCCGAGACCCTTGCCGATGGGAGTTGCTGCTTTAAGAGCCTTTGAATCGAACTGGGGATGAAGAAGAGTGTCAAGGTTTCTGGGGTCGATCATTGCGACAGCCTCTTCGGGGGTTCTCATACCCTCGTCAACGAGGTCGCATGCGATCTTGAGAGCAGCCTGAGCGGTTCTCTTACCGTTTCTGGTCTGAAGCATGAAGAGCTTGCCGTGCTCAACGGTGAACTCCATGTCCTGCATGTCTCTGTAATGATTTTCAAGAGTAGAGCAAACCTCCTTGAACTGCTTGAAAGCCTCGGGGAATTTCTGCTCCATCTCGGTGATGTGCATGGGAGTACGTACGCCTGCAACAACGTCCTCGCCCTGTGCGTTGGTAAGGAATTCGCCGAAGAGTCCCTTTGCGCCGGTAGCGGGGTCACGGGTGAACGCAACGCCGGTTCCGCAGTCGTCGCCCATATTGCCGAATGCCATGGACTGAACGTTAACCGCGGTACCCCATGAGTAGGGGATATCGTTGTCACGTCTGTAAACATTTGCACGGGGGTTGTCCCATGAACGGAAAACAGCCTTGATCGCGCCGAAGAGCTGTTCCTTGGGGTCGGAGGGGAAATCGGAGCCTATCTTTGCCTTGTATTCTGCTTTGAACTGGCAGGCAAGCTCTTTAAGGTCGTCGGCGGTAAGCTCAACGTCCTGCTGAACGCCCTTCTTTTTCTTCATCTCGTCGATGAGCTGTTCAAAATACTTTTTGCCGACCTCCATAACGACGTCGGAATACATCTGAATAAATCTTCTGTAGCAGTCCCAAGCCCAGCGGGGGTTATTGGATTTCTCTGCGATAACCGCTACAACGTCCTCGTTAAGACCGAGGTTAAGAATGGTGTCCATCATGCCGGGCATCGAAGCGCGCGCGCCCGAACGAACCGAAACGAGAAGCGGGTTTTCCTTATCGCCGAACTTTTTGCCGGTGATGCCCTCCATCTTTACGATGTACTCGT
Source organism: uncultured Oscillospiraceae bacterium (assembly GCA_900543395.1). Taxonomy (GTDB): domain Bacteria; phylum Bacillota; class Clostridia; order Oscillospirales; family Acutalibacteraceae; genus CALACW01. Next base: position 33,780 of record UQQT01000011.1, read on the forward strand.
TGATCTCGGCCATAATGCCGGCGTTGATCTCGCGGCCGTCCTCATAGTACTGGGTGCAAGCCTCGGTCGTGATGGTGAAGCCCTGGGGTACGGGGAGACCGATATTGGTCATCTCGGCAAGGTTTGCGCCCTTACCGCCGAGGAGCTCTCTCATGTTAGCATTGCCTTCTGAGAAAAGATAACAATACTTTTTGCTCATTTAATCTTCCTCCAAAAATAATTTGAAACTTCGTTCTGCCTAAAAATATAAGGCATTACGATAAAAGGTATAAATCACCGCTAATCATTATAACAGACAAATTTAAAAATAGCAAATGGTTTTTGCCGTTAATATGAAATTTTTTCCGAATTGCATAATATTCATTTTAATTATACGTATTTCTAAGGATTTTTTCGTCGAATTTTAATAATCGATTCGCCCGAGCGGTATTTACAAAAAAAAATATATATGATAAAATAACGTAAATAATTGCTTTGCGTTTATCATGAGGAGGGATTTCCGATTTGGAAAAGAAAAAAAGAGGAACGCGAGTTTGGTTTAATCTGATTCTGTTCGGACTTATGGGACAGATTGCGTGGAACGTCGAAAATATGTACTTCAACACCTTTTTATGCAACTACATCTACGGTCACGCTTCTCAAGAGGCAGTGTCCGGCGCAATAAGTATAGTCGACGGCGTTTCTCGGATGGTCGCGTTAAGCGCGGTCACCGCCGTTGTCACGACGTTTATAATGGGCAATCTGAGCGACAAGGTAAACAACCGTAAGTTCTTCATCTGCGGGGGTTATATTCTGTGGGGACTTATAACGGGCTGTTTCGGATTTATCTCGCTTGACAATACCGAAAGACTGTTCGGATTTTCCGACGCCGCCGCGGTTCTGACCGCAACGGTGTGGATAGTCGTTGCAATGGACTGCATTATGACGTTCATGGGCTCGACGAGCAACGACTCGGCGTTCAACGCGTGGATAACCGACGTTACGACAACCGAAAACAGAACCGCGGCGGAGACGGTTCTTGCGATAATGCCGGTCGCGGCTATGGGCATAGTTCTCGCCGGAGGCGGAGTTGTCGTTTCAAAGGTCGGCTATCCCGTATTTTTCTTCATCCTCGGCGGAATCGTCATGCTGTGCGGAATTATCGGATTGTTCACGTTAAAGGATTCGAGAGCCGGTGAAAAAAATAAGAATTCGAATTACTGGGCGGATCTTTTCTACGGCTTCAGACCCTCCGTCGTAAAAGAGAATTCAAGACTTTACCTGACATTCGCGGCGATATGCATTTATTCGATCGCGCTTCAGGTTTTCTTCCCTTATATAATAGTATATCTTCAGCACAGCGACGTTGATTTTATGAATTCGATTTCGTCGCTTCTCGAAATGAAAGCGTTAATTCCTATTATAATACTCGCCCTCGCGGTGCTTGCGTTTATAATAGTATTTGTTGCAAAGTCGAATAAATTCGGCAAGGAGATATTTGTTCTTATAGCCGGCGTTCTCTATGCGGGCGGACTTATCGCTGCGTATTTTGCTCACAACGCGGTTAAATTCGTGCTGTGTGCGCTCCCCATGCTCGCGGGCTATGCCGTTATCGGGATTGCGTTAAACGCCGTAATCAGAGACTTTACCCCTGAGGACAAGACGGGACTTTTCCAGGGAGTCAGAATGATATTCTACGTTCTCATCCCCATGGTTCTCGGTCCGAAACTCTGCTCGATAGCTTCGAAAAATTCGACTATATCATATATAAACGACTACGGCGCGGAAAATGTTCTGCCGTCGTCGGTCATGTTCCTTGTCGCGGGAATTACGGCTCTGTTCGTATTTATTCCCCTTATCGTGCTTATCAAAAAAGGCATGGAACCCGATAAAATAAAGGAGTGCGGTAAATGATAAATATTAAGCTTCACACAAGCCTTGCGAAGATTTTTCCCGATGAAATATGCTCGGGCGGTTTCTCCGGAGAATTATACACTCTTAAAAACCAGCGTTCGTCGTTTCAGATATCCTTAATTGACGACAGGGACGTTGAATGTACCGTCTCTGTCAAAAGCGATATCGCGGGATGCATTTCATATTACGAGGTTAAAAATATCCCGGCTTCTCATACAAAGCCGGACGATGCGGACGAATATATACTAAAAAACGGCGTTCCGGGCGAATACCCCGACGCTCTTATGCCCGTTTCGGATGTTATAACATTAAAACGCGGAGAGTACAAGGCTCTGTGGTTTGAATTCGATATTCCGTCGGACTGCTCCGCAGGCGGTCATGAGGTTAGAATTACGGTGAACGCAGACGGCGAAACGGCCGAAAAAAGCCTTATGCTTCATATATTCGACGCTTCTCCCGCAAAGCAGAAGCTTAAATATACGAACTGGTTCCATACGGACTGTCTTTCGACTCATTACAATGCGGAGGTTTTCAGCGAGGAATACTGGAGGATTGTCGAAAACTTTATGCTTACGGCGAGAAAGCACGGCGTAAACATGATTCTGACTCCGCTGTTTACTCCGCCTCTCGATACCGAAGCCGGCGGTGAAAGACCGACCGTTCAGCTCATCGACGTACGCAGAGACGGCGGGAAATATTACTTTAAATTCGATAAACTCGAAAGATGGATAAATTTATGCGATAAGTGCGGTATAAAGTATTTTGAAATGTCGCATCTGTTTACCCAGTGGGGCGCGGATCATGCTCCTAAGATTATGGCGCAGACCGAAAACGGTTACGAACGCATTTTCGGCTGGGAGACAAACGCTTCGGGCAGGCATTATACCGACTTTATACGTCAGTTCGCGAGCGCGCTGAAGGTATTTATCGAAAAACACGATATCGGTCAGCGGTGCTATTTCCACGTCTCGGACGAGCCGTCGCTTCAGCACCTGTTAGCGTACAGAAAAGCGGCGAAGCTTATCGACGACGTGTTCGGCGAGTATAACCATATCGACGCGCTGAGCGACTATACGTTTTATAAACTCGGATATATAAGAACTCCCGTTCCGATAGAGGACAGGATAGACGATTTCAAGGGCAGTGTTCCCGAGCTGTGGACTTACTACTGCGGAGGCCCCGGAAACAACAATATGCCCAACAGATACTTCTGTCAGCCGTCGCTGAGAAACCGTATTATCGGCGTTATAATGTACGTTTACGGCGTAGACGGATTCCTCCACTGGGGATATAACTTCTGGTATACGAAACTGTCGAAAGCGGAAATTGACCCGTACAAAGTATCGGACGCGGGCGGATTCTTCCCCTCGGGCGACTCGTACGTTGTTTACCCCGGCGAGGGCGGGGCTCCCGTATGCTCGCTTCGACTTAAGGTATTTTACGACGCGATTCAGGACTTCACCGCACTTCAGACGCTCGAAAGATATTCAGACAGACATGCCGTCAAGGCTCTTGTCGAAAAGCATTTGGGCAAAGTCTCGTTTTCGGAGTATTCAAAGGACGAAAACAATCTTCTCGAGTTGATGAGGGAAGTATATTCATTGATTGAAAGCAAAAAAAACGAAACGGAGAAAAAATAAAAATGAGAGATACATACGAAACGCCGTTTAATTCGCGCTATGCGGGCAAAGAGATGCAGTACCTGCATTCACCCGATTTTAAATTCAGAACGTGGAGAAAGCTCTGGATCGCATTGGCCGAAAGCGAAAAGGAGCTCGGACTTAACATAACGGACGAACAGATAGCCGAGCTCAAAGCTCACGCGGACGATATAAATTACGACGTCGCTCAGCAGAGAGAAAAAGAGTGCCGTCACGATGTAATGTCGCATGTTTACGCCTACGGCGTCCAGTGTCCGAACGCTAAGCCGATAATTCACCTCGGCGCAACGTCGTGCTATGTCGGCGACAATACCGATCTTATAATAATGCGCGAATCATTAAGACTCGTTGAGAAAAAGATAGTTTCCGTTATTGAGGTTCTTGCGGATTTTGCGGATAAATACAAAAAACTGCCCTGCCTTGCGTTCACGCATTTTCAGCCCGCACAGCCCACTACCGTAGGCAAGCGCGCGTCGCTGTGGATAATGGATTTGCTCCTTGACCTGAAAGCGGTCGAAAACGCGGCGGACTCAATGCTTCTGCTCGGCTCCAAGGGAACGACGGGAACGCAGGCGAGCTTTCTTGATCTTTTCGACTCCGACTGCGATAAGGTCAGACAACTTGATAAAAAAATCGCGGAGAAAACGGATTTCCCCGGCGTACTGCCCGTATCGGGTCAGACTTACACGAGAAAAATAGATTTCAACGTTCTTGCGGTTCTCTCGGGAGTCGCGCAGTCGGCTGCAAAATTCTCAAACGATATAAGACTTTTACAGCATTTAAAGGAAATAGAGGAGCCGTTTGAAAAGAATCAGATAGGCTCGTCGGCGATGGCGTACAAGCGCAACCCCATGAGATGCGAGCGTATCGCAGGGCTTGCGAGATACGTTATGTGCGATAACTTAAACCCTGCGGTCACCGCCGCGGCGCAGTGGTTCGAGAGAACGCTCGACGACTCGGCGAACAGGAGAGTAAGCATTGCCGAGGCGTTTCTTGCGGTCGACGGAATACTCAATCTGTATTTAAACGTCGCTGACGGACTCGTCGTTTACGATAAAATGATCGAACAGCACCTTATAAAGGAGCTTCCGTTCATGGCGACGGAAAATATTATGATGGAGGCTGTCAAAAAGGGTGCGGACAGACAGGCTTTGCACGAGAAAATACGCGTTCACTCCATGGAGGCCGGCAGAATCGTCAAAAACGGCGGCGAAAACGACCTCGCCGACAGAATCGCGGGCGACGAGGCGTTCATGATTACAAAGGACGAAATTCTCGCCGTACTGAAGCCCGAAAACTACATAGGCATGGCTGACGTACAGGTTGACGATTTTCTGAAAAACGAAGTCGCTCCCGTTATCGAAAAGTACGGAAAAATCCGCATGGGTGCGGAAATTACCGTATAAATTTACATATTATTAACAAGTTTTAGTCTTTTGTTTATATTGACAACCGATAAATATTGTTGTATAATCAAAAAAAATGGGTTATTGTCAAAAGCAGAATTCGTTTATTAAATGTTTTTAGGAGGAATTCCGGCATGAAAAAAACTATCTCAGCTAAAATTTCGGCTCTCGTTCTTGCCGTCGTAATGCTTCTGAGCGTTATGCCCGTAACGGCTTTCGCCGCCGACGGACTTACGTTCGGCTATTACTTCGCCGACGAAGCAAAAACGATGGTAATTATCGACGACTTTACTTCCGACGTTCCCGCGGACGGCAAGGTTGCGATTCCCGCAGAGTATGACGGCTTCAAGGTTGTAGGCGTTGCGTCTTACGCGTTCTTTGAGCTTAAAGACCTTACCGCGGTTGAAATCCCGTCAAGCGTCGTTCTCATTGAGGCGGAAGCTTTCTCGGGCTGCGAGAATATAGCGGACGTCACGATAAACAGCACCGACTGCGATATCGCCGCCGACGTGTTCAAAAACACCGCGTGGTATGAAAATCACGAGCAGGATTTCATTATGAACGGCACTACGCTCCTTTATTATAAGGGCAGTGACGAGACTGTTTATCTTCCCTACAACGTTACCAAGATAGGCAACGGCGCGTTCAAGGACAACACCTCCGTTAAAGAGGTCGTATTCACCGACTCCGTTTCCGAGATCGGCGACTACGCTTTCTACGGCTGTGAGAATCTTGAATCCTTCAAGATCAACAGCAAGATCGAATCCGTAGGTTCTTTCGCATTCGACGGCACAAAGTGGCTTAAGAATTATCCCTCCGAGTTCGTTATCATGGGCTCGACTCTTATCAGATACAAGGGTACCGATTCAGAGGTAGTTATCCCCTCGAACGTTACAAAAATCGGCGACTACGCTTTCGAAGTAAAGGCTAAGGACATCGCTTCGAGAGTATTTGTTCCCGCTTCCGTCGAGGAGTTCGGAAACGAGTGCTTCTTCCTTTACAAATCGGCAGACAACGTATATCCCGACCTTCTTATCTATAAGGGAAGCAAGGCTCAGAATTACCTTGATGCTAACGGCATCGGCTACGAGACCGTAGGTATTTACGGCGACGCAGACCTTGACGGCAAAGTTACCGCTGCCGACGCCCGTTACGTTCTCAGAGTTTCGGCAAAGCTGGAGGCTCCGCTTACCGGCGCGGCGTTCGTTTGCTCGGATATAAACAACGACTCTAAGATCTCCGCAGACGACGCGAGACTTATATTAAGAATCGCCGCAAAGCTTGATTCCGCAGAATCCGTAAACGCTATGCCCAGATCGACATACGATACTTTAAGCTATGTTGCAAAGGTTCTCGATCAGTCCAAGAATAAGGCGGGCTACTCCGTTCTTTCCTATCAGTCGATCAAGGAATACAAGATGGCTGCAAATCCGCAGACGTATTTCAATGAGTTTAAGAAAGAGCTTGTAAGCGAGAAGAAAGCCGCCGCAGTTAAGTATGAGGCAGGTACCGACGACGCAATTAAGAATCTTTATGAAGTAACGCTTTTCGATTCTTCGGCTGTTAAGTCAAGCTCGTGCGTACTCAAGGACGGCAAGTATGTTATCACTATCGTTCTCAATAAAGAGACCGTAAGCAGCAAGACTCCCGACTCGGGTTCAAAGACCGCTAAGCTTATGCCCGTTATCGACTGCAATTACTACCTTAACAAGCTCGCCGGCAAGTACTGGTACAAAGCCGCAGGCACAAGCTTTGATTTCGATATGACTTACACCGACTGCACCATGACCATGGAAGTCAACGCTAAGACCAACCGTATCGAAAACATCACTTACAACATGAACTACGACATCAAGGTTTCAGCAGGCAAGATCATGTCCATTCCCATCAAGGACAGCAAGGGCAAAGGCGGCTGCTCGGCTGTAAGATGCGACACCGTTGTTTACTCGAACTTTGAGTATAAATAATTAAACAAATAAAAATACCGCACGGCTTTTCAGTCGGGCGGTATTTTTGCGTAAAAGAGGTATCGGCGAGTAAATTTGTTTACACTGATTAAGATAGCTTCTGTTTATAAAAATTCAAGATATAATCAAGAATAAAAGCGTATTTATATATTAAAGATATTTCGTACGACCCACCATATCAGAATTACGGCGAGTACGGTTATGTCAATCGCTTTATTTGGTGAGCGGTAATTGAATCTGCCGTTTTTTATATACGAAACGCATGATACGGCGAGTACGTAAATTATATAAATAAATTCAAGCGGAAACATCATATTCATCATGAATCCGCCTTTGAAATCAAGATGAATGTATTTCATAACCGCGCGGGTCGAACCGCATCCCGGGCAGTAAAGCCCGCGGTTATTAAAAATCAGACCCGTTATGAGGTTAAAAGGACATCGCCATGTAATCCCCGTCATGTAATATACAATCAGAAGCGACAGTATAATTATTACGGATACCGATAAATACAGTATGAGTTTTTTTAATCGATCGGTTGTTTTCATATAAAACCTTTAAAAATTTCTAAGTATTGTTTATAATTATATTATGGTTGTTGACAATTTTCAACAGCTATGATAATATTAAATAAAAAAATTCGGTGGTGTTATTAATGGTAATCGAAAAAAGAGAAATCGTAAAATGCGTTCTCCTCTCAATCATTACTTGCGGAATCTACGGCATTTACTGGGGTGTCAAGCTCGGTAAGGACGCGGTTCATGTTAAGGATATGAACGACGACGGACTGTTAGAGGTTCTGCTTATTATTTTCCTGCCCTTCGTAGGATTCTATCTCGCAGAGAAGAAATTTAACGACGGCTGTCAGGCAAAGGGTATTCCCCATACCGACAACTCTATAATTTATCTCGTTCTCGGAATCTTCGGTCTTGCTGTCGTCGATTACATTCTCATGCAGAACGACCTTAACAAGCTTGCAGACGGCGGATATGATTTGAGCGGAAACAGCTTCTATACCGATCCCGCAGGTGCGCCCTATCAGCAGGGTCAGCCTCCCTACCAGCAGGGTCAGGCTCCGTATCAGAATGATAACCCCTATCAGAATCCCAATCCGTATCAGAATCAGAACCCTCAGCAGGCTCCGTATCAGAACCCCAATCCCGGTCAGCCCGGACAGGGTAATGAGTACGACCCTTATCACAACAATAATCAGAACGGACAGAACGGCTGATAATAAAAATAATCAAACGCTTCGCTTAAAACGCGGGGCGTTTTTTTACGCAAATTTTTTATAGCATTTTATATCATTACATGATATACTTAGTTTGTATAAAGAAAAGGAGGGAAAATAATGAACAGCATAATTGATTTTAATGAGAAAAAAGGATTTATATGCGATATGGACGGCGTTATATATCACGGGAATCAGATTCTGCCCGGCGTCCGTGAATTTATCAGCTGGCTTCAGAATGAAAGGAAAGAGTATTTATTTTTAACAAATAACAGCGGTTACACGCCGCGCGAACTTAATCAGAAGCTTGCGAGAATGGGACTCGACGTTCCCGAGGAGCATTTTTATACGAGCGCGCTGGCTACAGCGGAGTTTTTAAAGGAGCAGAGCCCTGGATGCTCTGTTTTTGCAATAGGCGAGGCGGGACTTTTAAACGCACTGTATGACGCCGGAATTACAATGAACGACGTAAACCCCGATTACGTTGTAGTGGGCGAGGGCAGGACATACACGCTTGACACGCTTACAAAGGCGACGAATCTTGTATTGGGCGGAGCGAAGCTTATCGGCGCGAATTCGGATGTTTCCGGACCTATCGACAACGGAATCATGCCGGCGTGCAGAGCCTTGACCGCGCCTATCGAAATGGCGACGGGAACGAAAGCGTATTTCTGCGGAAAGCCTAACCCGCTGATGATGCGCACGGGACTTCGTATACTGGGCTGTCACTCGGCGGAGTCGGTGATGATAGGCGACAGAATGGACACCGATGTGGTTTCCGGTATGGAGAGCGGTATGACGACGGTTCTCGTCCTCTCGGGCGTTTCAACACGCGAAACTCTCAATACGTACGCGTACAGACCGAGCATAGTTTTAAACGGCGTCGGAGATATTGCCGAAGAAGCGAAACGATTCAAAAAATAAAAAAATAAAAAACAGTCCCTCGAAGCCTGATAAAACGGCTTTGAGGGATTTGCTGTATAAAACACTAAAATACGATTCTGTCGAAGAAAAATTCTTTTTTCTCCGGCGTGCTGATTACGCTGACCGGTTTTATCTGATTAATATTTACGCCCTTTGCCGCAAGGCTCATTTTGTATTCCTCATACGAGCCTTTTTTAAGAAAATGAACGCACGCCCTGTCTATAGCGTTTGTGTTGCGGTACTTGTCGTACTCCTTATTGCACTCTCTTAATTTATCGTCGAAAACCTGTGCGAAGCGTTCACAGTCGTCTTTTGTAACATCGGTCAGAGGTTCGATTAAAAGCATGTATCTCGATATTCTCGAATCGTAGTCGGCGTAGATGCTGTGACCGGTAAACTGCGCCGAGCATTCCTTTTCCGTCTGTTCCGCAGCCCAGTCTATCATAGGCTGGGTCGTTTTTTCGTCGGAAATGTTCATAACGAGATTTGCTCTGTACTGGAATTCGACCTTCGGCGACTCGTGATAGAATCCCGTAATTTTAACGACGTCGTCGATTCTGTATCTGTACAGTCCCGAGAAATTCGTAATTATAATTTCGTAAAGCTCGCCCTCTTTAACTTCGTTTATAAGAAGCGGGCGTGTTCCCTCGGGCGCTCCTACGGGCAGGAATTCAAAAAATGCGCTTCTCGGGAGCAGAACTGCGTCGGGTTCGTTGAGATCGGCGGGCATAGCCATTAAGCATTCGCTCGCGCCGTAGCCCATGTTGTGAATAGGCAGGTCGCCTACGTATTTCTTGATTTTTTCGGAATATACGGAGAGATTTCCGGATATCATGCCGTACATCCAGCCGAGCTTCGGCCATATCTTTTTTGCAACGGGTTCGTCGAAGCCCTCTTTAAAAATCCGTCTTAATTCGTTTGCTCTGACGGGATCGGGTTTGAGCTTCTTTGCAAGCTTCGCCCTCATGTCCGCAGGCATTTTTATCGAGTCGTTGATTATGCCCTTTTCGATATCGTCGCAGAGCATTTCCCAGTTTTCCTCGAGATATCTGAACACGGTCATTACCATGGTTACTACCATGGAGCCTATGTATGTAACGTTTCTCTCGGGCAGGGCGTAACGCAGAACAAGGTACTGTATGTTCATTTTATCGGGCTCTTTCGGAAAAAGAACCGGCTTCGGGCTTGTCGCAAAAAAGTCGGTAAACGGCTTTAACACAAACAGCGGAACGCATCCGACTCCGCAGCATCTCTCGCCGTTTTTAAGTTTTCTGCCGACAACGGCGAAAGCAAGGACGCCCTTCTGCTTCGGGAATTTACCGCCGTGCTTTTCTATATAATTCGCCGCACATCCGACGGGCGCGCAGAATCCCATGCACTGCACGTCCCACGCCGCCTTGGGCGAAAAGGGAACTATTTTAGGCTTTCCGACGCTTCCGGAGGTTTCTATGTACTTTCTTATTCTGTATGACGTCAGAATGTTTTTTTCGCCGTTTATCATCCGCTGAATATCGTCGCAGTAGTCTGAATAAGTCGAAAGCGGAACCTTGTCCCGGTATTCTTCTGCGGTGTGAATGTCTTTAAATCCGTATTTTCTGCCGATTTCGGTATCGGCGTTTTTTTTCATAAGAAATTTAAGGATGTTTGCCTGCGTTTCGTTTGCGCAGGATGTATAGTGATTGAATCCTTTGTAAACGAGTTTACCGGCGAGCGCGCCGAGAGCGGAGAGTGAAAAAGACATGATGTGCCTCCCGAAATATTAACAATATGTGAATTTATTTTAACACTAACGGATAAACAAATCAATAACCGGGCTTAAATTTTTTCTGAAATATCGCGTGCAATAAAGGCGCATCTGACATTTAATTCGTCATTCGGGTCGGAAATGTCGATATTTAACGCGCTTTCGATTTTTTTGATTTTGTTATTGACCGTATTTTTATGAACGGAAAGAATTTCTGCGGCGGCGGACAGGCTTTTTTTATTGTCAAGATAAGTTCTGAGAGTTTTAACAAGCTCGTTTTTGTTGTTTTTATCGATTTTGTCGATTTTTCCTATGATTGAATCGGCGTAAAAATTAAGCAGAGTTTTGTCGTTTAAGCTTAAAAGCAGATAGTATATCCCGCTGTCCTCGATAAAATTCACGTCCGTTTTATCAATAAAAACCCGGGCAAAATTTTCCGTTATGTCAAAGCATTTCGAGTATGAATTTATATTGCATTCGGCCGAAACGAACGCCGTCTGTCCTTTCAGGGACTCGGCGATATCTTTTTTTGACCTGCCGATAAATATATTAAAAGTGAATCCGTCCGTGCCGAACGACGCGTCAGAGCAGTCTGACGTATGTCCGCCGTGCAATACGGCGATTCTGAGTTTTGTGTTTTCAGCGCAGCCCGCTCTTTTTAAAATATCCGCTCTTTCGGGATAAAGCGCCGCTGTTTTGAACGCCAATGATTTTTTCCCGACGGTCGTTTTTTCACCCTCGATAAGACAGCATATTCGGTACATTATGTCCGGCATGTGAACCTCCCATGTACATGTAAATACAGGGAATGCGTTGTCGTCGGCAAATTTGATTATATCCTTTGAAACGTTCGGAAAGTATGGACCGAAATTTATAACGACTCCGCACGCACTGTTTTTGTATGCCGTTTTAACGAAATTAAAAAGCTCGTTTTCGTTCTTTAATCCCGAACCCGTCGTAAAGACAAGCTCGTTTTTCCTTACGAAGTCACGGCATATCTCCATAGTTTCCGCCATGTGGGTAAGCTCTATTATGTTATCAAGTCCGTTTTTACCGCCTGCCAGGGTCAGGTCGCGTTCTGTTTCTAATATTTCGCGCAGTTTTGTCATACTATCACCGAGTCAATTTTAACTTAAAATGTTGTAAAAAGCAAGCAAATATTGTGCTCCGGCACAGGAAACAGAGCAAAAAAATGTTGACCGTCACATTTTTTGATGATAACATAAAGTCATGCAGGCTTAACGACGGGGGTGAATTTATATTCTATGAAAAAGAATTCAAAGTTCTTTTCGGGACTTTTGTCCGTGATAACGGTTCTCACCGTGTTCTGCGTGTGGTTTTTTGTTTCGAATTATTCCGATATAAAGGCGTCGCTTCTGCCGACTCCGCAGTCGGTTTTCGACGCATTTGTTACGATATGCCGTGACGGATATAAGGGACACACGTTTTTACAGCATATCGGTGCGAGTCTCGGCAGACTCATGACGGCGTTTCTGCTCTCTGTCATAATCGGCGTTCCGTTGGGGCTCGCAGGCGGCGCGAACAGATTCGTACGCGCGGTCGTAAATACGTTTATCGAGTTTTACAGACCTTTGCCTCCGCTTGCGTATTATACCCTGCTTGTTCTCTGGTTCGGAATCGGAAACGAATCGAAGGTTATACTGCTGTTCTTAGCGTGTCTTGCGCCGATTTACGTCGCGTGCTCGTCGGCGGTTATAAAGGTAAACGAAAATTACATAAACTGTGCGAAAACTCTCGGAGCGTCGAGAGGTAAAATATTCACACGTGTTATAATGCCCGCTTGTCTGCCCGATATTTTTACCGGGATAAAGACGGCGGTGGGCGTCGGTTATACAACGCTTGTGGCGGCGGAAATGGTCGCTGCGAAATCGGGTATCGGCTGGATTGCGCTCGACGCGGGCAATTATCTGAGAAGCGACGTCGTGTTCTGCATAGTTTTCGTCATGGGCATAACGGGTATGCTTATTGATCTGATACTTAAAACGATAGAGAAAAAGGTTGTGTACTGGAACGGAAAGCAATAATTTGTCAGGACAAATTCTTGTTTCGTTGCTTAGTGTTCAGGGGTCGGCAGTCAGTATTATGTAATTTTGAACCACTGTCCGCCGACTGCTGTCTACTGCAATAATTTACGAATGTAAATTATTATTTGCGGAGGGTTTTTTATGAAAAAGTTTAAATTATTATCCTTAATTCTTGCCGTTGTTATCGTTATAGCTTCGCTGAGCGCGTGTACGCAGTCGGCGTCAAACGACAAAAAAACGCTTACTGTTAACATCGGCACGCAGGAGATGCCCAACGACGAGGGGATTGCAAAGCAGTTAAACTACATAATAAATAATTTCGACAAGCTCGGCTATGAAGTTAACATCACGAGCTTTTCGTCCGGCGCAAAAGTCAATGCCGCTCTTTTATCGGGTGATATTGATTTCGGTCTTATCGGAACATGCCCGATTGCAAACGGTTTTTCGTGCGGAGTCGACGGAGAGGTCATATGGATTCACGATATCCTCGATTCCGCGGAGTCGCTTGCCGTTAAGAATTCTGCCGGCGTTGATTCCGTCTCGGATTTAAAGGGCAGGTCAATAGCCGTTCCGTTTGCTTCGACCGCTCATTACAGCCTTGTAAAGGCTTTGGAGGACGCGGGTCTTTCCGAAAATGACGTTACCTTGTACGACATGCAGCCCGCGGAGATTAACGCGGCATGGGCGCGCGGGGATATAGACGCGGCATACGTATGGGAGCCTACGCTCTCGGGACTTTTATCCGACGGCAAAATCCTCATAACAAGCGGCGATATGTCGGATAAGGGTTATATGACCGCCGATCTTGAGGTTGTCCGTTCTGAATTTGCAAAGGAGCATCCCGACGTTGTAAAGGCGTATATCGCAGCGCTCGACGAGGCGGTTAAGCTTTATAAATACGAAAAAGACACGGCGGTTTCGGCCGTTGCGAACGAACTCGGCATTTCCGAATCCGACGCGAAAAAGCAGATGGGCGGATACTTATGGCTCGAGGCAAAGGAGCAGTACGAACGTTACTTCGAAAACGGCGCGCTCGGCGAGAATCTCTATTCGACGGCGCAGTTTTTAGTAAGTAAGTCGAGCATTTCGTCATCTCTTTCGAACGAGGAATTCAAGATGCGTTCGAACGGAAAATATATTTCGGAATATCTTAAAGACAATTGAGGGAAAAGCCATGGAGAACGCGCCTGTAATCAGCGTTAAAAATGTGAATATGACATACCCGGGCAAGGGTGCGGCCGAGGCTCTGAAAAATGTCAGCCTCGACATTTACAAGGGTGATTTTGTCTGTGTTCTCGGCCCCTCCGGCTGCGGAAAAAGCACGCTTTTAAGCATTATCGCGGGGCTTGTCAGTCCCACGTCGGGTACGGTCGAAGCAGACGGAAAATCGATTACGGGAGTCGACCCGAACAGAGCCGTTATGTTTCAGCAGTCCACGCTTTATCCGTGGCTGAACGTCGAGAAAAACGTTGCGTTCGGCCCCGAAATGAGGGGAGTCGGCAAAAAAGAGACAAAGGAGCTTGTCTCGAAATACCTCTCTCTTGTCGGCCTTTCGGATTTTTCTTCACGTCAGCCGTACGAGCTTTCGGGCGGTATGAAGCAGAGGGCTGCGCTTGCGAGAGTTCTTGTAAATCAGCCCGAAATTATTCTCATGGACGAGCCGTTCGGCGCACTTGACGCTCTGACGAGACTTAACATGCAGTATCTCATCAGAAAAATAAAACGGGAGACGAATTCGACGGTATTTTTTATAACGCACGATGTTGATGAGGCGCTGAGTCTTGCCAACCGCGTTGTCGTAATGTCGCCCGGACCCGGACAGATAGCGTTTGAGTATAAAATCGGCTTTACGAATTGTCCCGACGAAGAATTCGAGGACATCAAATATAAAAGCGACTATATTGCGCTTCGAAAAGAGATTTTATCAAAAATCAATAATATGATTTTATAACGGGTTAAACGCCGACCCGTTTTTTTGTTGACAAAATTCTATAAAAGTATTAGTATTCTAATGAATAAATATGCGGAGCTTTTGAATTGAAACGGTATTATCATATATGCAAACTGAATATAACGCTCGACGCGCCGTATTTTTTTAAGTCCGGCGTGTACAGCCGTTTATTCGAAGTCAAAGCGGATGACAACGCCGATATCTATTATCATATCTCATACTGCGATTCCCTGCCCGAAAAGGGCGAAGAAAACGCCGATTCGGTTTTTCTTGATTTTCCTATGGGAGCCGACGAGGGGAGCGTTGTTGTTTTCGATTCGAAAACCGCGCGGGATATATATGTATATATAAAAAAAAGAAACGCGAATATTCTGATGGACGAACGGTTTATTTTCGACACGCTCAAACTTACCGATATTATGATGTTTCACAACGTTATGACGCTTCATTCGTCGCTTGTAAATATAAATAATTCCGCCGTGCATTTCTGCGCCCCGTCGGGGACGGGCAAGAGCACGCAGGCCGAGCTTTGGAAAAAATACCGCTCGGCAAAAATTATAAACGGGGACAAATCGGCTTTGATTTTTACTCCGGACGGCGTTCTGTCCGCTTCGCTTCCGTTTTGCGGAACGAGCGGAATATGCGAAAATTATTATATAAATACGCGCGCGGCCGTTTTTCTCTCGCAGGGGGATAAAAATGTGATTTCAAAGCCGGATCTCGGCGAAATATTCTCGCTTATGAGCCGTGATATTGTCGCGAATACGTCTGTACCCGTCTTTGCCTCGGCGGCGGCGGAGCTTATATTAAAAACGGCTCAAAACGTCGATATTTTTTCTCTGTCCTGTCTGCCCGACGCAGGCGCTGTCGAAACGCTTGAACACGCGTTGTCAAATAAAACGGAGGGTATGGCGTGAACGATTACGATATATTTGTAAATTATCTTTTTTCAAAGGCGGATAAAACGTCGACTCCTCTTTCCGGTACGTTCGAGCTTACAGAGCGGTGTACGCTTGATTGTAAAATGTGTTACATTCACTGTAAAAATGACGATTATCAGGCGTTAAAAAGAGAAAAAAGCGCCGAATGGTGGATTGAAAAGGCGAGAGAGGCTAAAAACGCGGGAACGCTTCTGTTGTTATTAACGGGCGGAGAACCGCTTGTCAGAAGCGATTTTGAGAGAATATATCTCGAATGCCTCAATCTCGGGTTTATGATATCGATAAATACGAACGGCACGCTTATTAATAAAGAAAAGGTCGAATTCTTCAAGAAAAATCCTCCGCAGAGAGTTAATATAACTCTCTACGGCGCGGACGCAGAGACGTACGAGAGGCTGTGCGGAGATTATAACGCGTATGAAAAGGCATTATACGCCGTCGAAAATCTGACGGTGGCGGGTATCGCCGTCACGCTTAATTTTACGCTGACCGAATTTAACAAAAACGACATGGTTAAAGTGCAGGAATACGCAAAAAAACTCGGACTTCAATTCAGGGTGAATTCGTATACTTTTCCCGCCGTCAGAGCTTCGGATTGTCAAAAAAACAGTATCGCCCGTCTGTCTGCGGATGAGGCGGCGAAATATCACTTTCTCTATATGCTTAATAATTTAGGCGAGTCCGGTATGAAAAAAGCCGTCGAAAAATATATGTCGGGTTCAGACGGTTATTTATTGAATTTATGCTCTGACATGCCGGCGGGCAGGCTTAACTGCCGAGCGGGGCTTTCGTCATACTGGATAACGTACGACGGTTTTATGACGGGGTGCGGTATGATGACCGAGCCTAAAATGTCGGCGGAGAATTTTAATGAAGCATGGAAATATATAAACAGAAAATGCGCCGGAATTAAAATATCAGGCGAATGTCTTAACTGTCCCGACAGGAAAATATGCGATTTCTGCGCGGCGTGCGCATATGCCGAAACGGGTTCGTTTTCGGGCAAGCCGTCCTATGCCTGTAAAAAAGCGAGGAATTATATCGAAGCTTGCAGGCATTATTATAAAGCTGACAAAAAAAATAATATTTATGATTAAATTACATATTGAAAAAGAAAATATAAGGGTATATAATATACCACGGATAAAATAATGTTGAATATCGGTTGACATAAATTTGCAGTGTTAACTTTTTTTAAATGAAAAGGAGAAATTACCATGAAGGGTGCTAAAAGATTCATTTCGGCGTTTTTGAGCGCTGTTATGACTGTCTCGGTTCTGTTCGAGCTGGGCAGCGTGTTCCCGAAGGCGGAGGCTGCCGACATCACTATCGGCGGGCTTACGCAGACCAGAGTCGTTGACAAGGCTTTGTACGACGGATATGAAAAAAAATATCTCGGAGGCTTCAGTAAGCAGACGAATCTCGTTCTGCCCGGTCAGGCAAAAAAGGATAACTATACACAGCAGGGCATGACGTACTACAAGGCTAAGAACTGGGTGCTTATCACAGCCTATGACGCGGACGGAACAGACCCGACGGTAATTTACGCGCTTGACGTTTCAACCGGTAAGTACGTCGCGTGTTTTAAGCTTAAATATAAAAACGGCACTTATTCAAAGAGCCACGGCGGCGGACTTGCGGCGAGCGAAAACAATCTCTATTTTGCGGATAACGGTTCTACGATAAGCTATTTCCCGCTTTCCGAGCTTGATGTTTCCGACGGTACGACGAAGGATGTTACTCTCGTCGACAGCATCGACCTCAAGTCGGAGCTTAACGGCGCGTCAACCTCGTACTGCTGTTATGACAG
Organism: uncultured Oscillospiraceae bacterium; assembly: GCA_900543395.1. GTDB lineage: Bacteria > Bacillota > Clostridia > Oscillospirales > Acutalibacteraceae > CALACW01. The sequence continues at coordinate 51,353 of UQQT01000011.1, forward strand.
CGGTATTCTCTGGACGGGTAACTTCTACTGGATAGGCGATTCAAGCTATAACAAGGCGGCTAATTCTAAATACGATTCAATGATATTCGGCTATAAACTCAGCGGAAACACCTCCGCCGAGGAGTGGGCGAATATCAGCAACGCAAACAAGACGAATAAGAACTGCGTAGGCAATCCGTCGTACTGCATTGCTCTCGGTACTGACGATAATTATAAGTCTAAGACAACTTATGACAATAAATACTACGACAGAGTGCAGTACGCTATGGTCGACGAGGGCAAGCTTTACCTTTCGAGATCATGGAAGCGTAAGAATGATAACGATAACTACATAAGCGAGCTTGACGTTTTTGATATTGACCTTTCGCTCCCCGGAACGGAAACTCTTACTATCGCGGGCAAGTCGAGAGACGTATATCTCATGACGAGCGCGAGTGCGAGAGAATATGAAAACATGTCCATGAGCGAGGCTCTGTGCGTTATCGACGGATATCTTTATATGGTATACGAATCCGGCGCGTATACGTACAGAGAAAAAACAGCGGGCAACGTTGCGGCGGCTCCCGTTGACGTTGTATGGAAGATCGACCAGTACGCCCTCATGGGAGAGGAAAGAATAGACGACGGTCAGCACACGACTACATATAAGAGGGTTAAGAATCTTTCGGAGATTAAATCGTCCGACCAGTATATCCTCTGTTACGAATCCGACGTTGTCGACCCCGAGACGGGTAATAAATATATATATGCAATCGATTCCCACGGAGGATTCGGCGAAAATAAGCTTGCAAAGCAGAAGGAAGGAACCCAGGCGGGTACGGGCGACACGCTCGGTATCGTCGGTCATCCTATAAGCGACTACACTCTCGTAAACGGCGAGGATACGGATTATCTCTATCTCAATAATGCACAGAGCGACGACGCGACAAATATCAGATGGAAAATAGTAGGCTATGATACCGACTCAATGAGAATTCAGAATGTCGATATGTATTATTCGAGTTATCAGAATCTTTATTTCGGCTCGAGACTTATGTACATGTCTATGAATGACCGCGAGCGTCTCTCGGCTGATAATGCGACGAGCACGAACGATAAGCTCAATAAGATTCGTATCGAGCAGTATAACGGAGAGGGAAGCGGCAGCGGAAAGTTCCGTTTCTTCTACCAGGGCAATGATAAATATTACATTTGGTGCAACGACGCAAGCAACTCGTCGTATATGAGCCAGTATAACGCTTATTATCAGGCAAGTACGGGCAAGGTTTATTCGGGACTTACCGAAACCGCCGGTACGTTCCACTGCGACGCGTTCGCAAGCTCAAGCGTCTCCAATAAGAATTCGGGTAACGTTTTGGGTACGGGAGTCGACGGCTCGGGAACGAGACAGGCGGCGGACGCTGAATACTCGATAATCAGCATATTCAAGAGAGTTACCGACGAGATTTCCAAGAACGGCAAGTCTGACGTCAATACCGACCTTAAAGCCGAGCTTACCGCCGACGGTACGTATAAGGTTACCATGGAGGCGTACGCAACAGGCGCGTCGCAGACTATCAGAACCACGACGGGCAAGCCGACGGACTTCGTTTTCGTTCTTGACTCCTCGGCTTCGATGTCCGACAGCGACTGCGTAAGCTATGCGGGCGACGCCGGAACGCTTACAGCTTCGAATTATTCGGGCAAGTATTATAAGCATACCGACGGTAGGTATTATGAAATCAAAAATGATACATATACTTATACGAAGAAAACAGGAAATATAACATATAATAATTACGCGAACAAGTATCTACTCTATGATTATAACTATTATGAAGTAAAACGCGCAAGCAGAAGCCCTACTTTTGGAAGAGATTTTTGTTTTATTTATATAAACTATAATTCAAAGTGCTATCTTGTTTACAGCAATACTGACGGAGACGCTACCGGTCCGACCGACGGAGATCTTACTCCGTATCTTCGATATTATTCCGGTACTAAAGAATATCCGTCTTCGTCTGAACTTGATAATAAAAATATGAATGTATATATGTGTTATCGCAAGTCAAACAACAAAGACAAAGCGTTATATACAGGAGAATATTACGAAAGATCAACTAATTCGACAAACCGTCTTTATTATCAGGTAAAAGGCACAAAATACTATCTCTCCGGTTCCGGAAACGTAACCACAACGGCTCCGGGAGGTTCAACCGATGCAAGCGCGGCTCTTTACACAGGTATTTATTACACAAAGAACGCCGGCAATCAGCGTTACGCTACCATGAAGGACACCGTTACCGACTTTATCAATCAGATAAAGAGCGACGCGCAGACATATAACGTTGAGCACCGTATCGCAATCGACACGTACGGCAACGGTGAAAATGCGGATTACGAAAAAACCGGTATTTATGAAAATTCCGGCATAGCGATTGTCAATTACAAGAGCATGAAGAACGATTCGTCGCTGAGCTCGTCGACATACAAAAAAGCGTTCTTCTCCGCTTCGCATCCGTATCTTGAGACGATTGTAAGCAAAATGCAGGTTCAGACTAACGTCGGAACAAGGGTCGATCTCGGACTGGAAATGGCTGTCAACGCACTGAAGGCTACGGGCAGAGATTATAAGAGCGGCGAATATAACGCATGCGTAATAATGCTGACGGACGGTATCCCCGGACTTTATCAGGACGACGCTGATTCCGCAAAGACAACCGCTGAGGCTTCGATAAAGGCTGCAAAAACCGCAAAGGATCTGGGCGCAAAGGTTTATACGGTTCAGCTGGGCAGTAATTATACAAAAGGCTTCGATATGAACCAGTACATGAGCTATGTTTCGTCGAACTATCCGAATGCGACAAGCTATACCTCCGGCGGAACGAAAGCCTCCGACACGTTCTATAAGAGCGCGGCTCTTGACGGAACGGTTAACACCGCCGACGCTCTTTCCGATATATTCAAAACCATTCAGAATTCGGAAACCGATACCGGCACCGAGGTTACGCTCAACGGTAATTCATATTTAAGACAGGTTCTCGGAGATAAGTTCAAGCTTACGTCCGACTCGACCGTTTCGACGGCCGACGCAAGCGTTTACTATGACGCGCTCGGCAGACTTGTTTCCGACAACCCGGTCGAAAAAACATATACAATCTCAAAATCCGTAAACGATAACAGCGTGACGGTCAACGGCTTCGACTACTCGACGAATTACGTTGCAGAGGGTCACGCAGGTAAAAAGCTTGTCGTCACGGTTGAGAACGTTCTGCTCAATACCGATACGAAGGAAACAGGTATTCCGATAACGACAGACGCCGAGACCGCTATATACAAGGATTCTTCGGCAATGGCAGTCAATGAGCCTACAAAGGGATTCCCGCAGGTCAGCTTCTCCGTTCCCGAGTATGATTACGTGCTTGATTACGGTATTCAGATGAACTGTGACCGAATTGAATCCTCTCAGCTTCTGTCTGTTGACTCCGCTCCGGTTAAGCAGTCGCCCTATGTCGTCGATAAGACGTTCGATACCGGCGCGAATATTAAGGGCGTTAATTCAAAAGTATACATGTCTATGGGAATCGACGGCGTTCTCGGCAAAACAACGTCCGCGTTTACTCTTGTCAGAAGAGAACAGGGCGGTTATGACTGGTATAAAATCAATATTGTCCCCGCTTCAAACGTTTACTATGAAGAGAACGTTCTGAAAACCTCCGCTTCGGGCGGTACCGCTTGGACAAACGAGGGTACGGGCAAAAATTACACCCAGAGCGTTTCGTCGTCAAGCGACCGATACGGCTACGACGTTTCGGCTTACGCCGATAATACCGCAGACGGCTTTTCCGACGGAACAGCTTTGAAAACGACCGTTTCAGCCTCTTCGAGAAAGAGCGATAAGCTTACATTCTCGTTCACGGGTACGGGCTTCGACCTTATCTCCGCGTGCGGTGAAAATACCGGCGTAGAGGTAGTCAAGATTTCAAAGGGCGGAAATATGGTCAAGGCGTATATTGTCGACACATATCTTTCCGATACGTCAATTATGTCGAACGGACTTTTAAGACAGGTTCCCGTAATGCGTTTTGATTCAGATTACGGCACGTACGATGTTGAAATAACCGCGGCTTACCTTTCAAATTCCGGTGCGGTAACACGTCCGGCAAAAGCCGCCGCGCGTACGGCCTCGCAGACCCTTGCAGCGTCGGAGACAACGGTTGAGAAAATGCTTAGAAATGCGGGAATCTACGACATTTCCGCTTCCGATATCGAGCTTGTTTATCAGGATGAGAATTCGGTTCTTAACCGTCTCGATTCTTCCGGAACGTCTAACATAATGAGAGCGCCGGCAAGAAACGCTTCTGCGTCCGGCGGTTCGGCGTCGTCTGCCGTATGCTATGTCGACGGTGTAAGAATCTACAAACCGCTTGAAACCGACAGTAAGTCTTATATAACTTCCGAAAAGGATTCGAAATATCTTAACGTTATTAAGAATCTTGCGGTAACCAACGACAGTATTTCCGCGGGCGTGACGGATAACATATTCGCTTACGTCGAGGGTAATTCGTATGAAGCCCTTAATTTCGCGGACTATGAGAAGATTGTCAAGACGTTTGACGACAAGGGCAACCTCATTAATTATAAAAACGGCGGTCCCGAGAACGAGCTTTATCTTAAAAAGAGCGATTCGACCCACAACAGTGCGGTTACGTTCACCGTTTCGGGATTAAAGGATTATTCGAGAGTAATGATATCGCTGCGCGCGGTCAACGCTTCGACGACCGTCAGGGTAAACAATTCGCAGTTTAACGTAAATACCGCCTGTGAAATGTACTATGACATAACGCCGTATCTGACCGTTAATAACGGCACCGCGACTGTTGTGATTTCGAATGTCGGCGACGGACTGCTTTCGATTGTAAATCTTAAGGTTTCCGGCTCTGTTGCGGTTAATCACGCTCTTCAGGAGAATCTTAAGGCGGTAAGAGCCATGATGGCGATGCCGGCAGAATACGTCGAGGTTAATCCCGCTCTCAGCGACAGCGAGACTATTCTCCCGCCCGAGCCCTATGTTCCCGCGGACGACGGAAATACGGACGCCGGCGACAGCAACGATAATGTCAGCGTATTCAGAAAGATTATCAACAGAATCAAAGAGTTTTTCAATAAACTCAGAAACTTTATAATAGGGCTGTTTAACCCGGAGGTAAAAAAATAACATGAAATCATATATAAAACCGACTGTTAGTTTTATGCCTCTGTCCGCAAGCTCGTCAGGAGGTTCGGTGTCGTGTTCAGACCCTGCGGATATCGGTCTTATAGAAGAGATTCTCGGTATGAAGATAGACCCCGTAAACGGATTCAACGCGCTTGAACCGTGCAAGGTACCGTACGATATCGAAATTTTCTGTAAATTTACTTCTGCGAATCTTACATTTACATCATAAAAGCAATGCGGGCGAACGGATAATCCGTTCGCCCGCAAACAATAATATGCCGCGGCAAATTATTGCTTTTATCAATACCCTGCGATAATTTATTGCAATTTGACAATGCATGCGGGATTTGATATCATTTAATATATATACGTATATATTCGGAGGAATGAAAATGGATTCAAGAATTGAAACAAAATGCGTTCAGGGCGGTTACACGCCCGCAAACGGGGAGCCGAGGCAGATTCCGATAATACAGAGCACCACGTTCAAGTATGATACCGGCGATGATATGGGCAAGCTGTTCGATCTGGAGGCAAGCGGATATTTTTATTCAAGGCTTCAGAATCCTACGTGCGACCGTGTCGCCGCTAAAATATGCGCTTTAGAGGGAGGCAGTGCGGCAATGCTTACGTCGTCGGGTCAGGCGGCTACATTCTACGCCGTGTTCAATATTGCCTCCTGCGGGGATCACGTTGTCGCTTCGAGCGCGGTATACGGAGGCACGTATAATCTTTTCGCCGTTACGATGAAAAAAATGGGCGTTGAGTTTACATTTGTAGATCCCGACTGTTCCGAGGAAGAACTCGAAAACGCGTTTAAGCCCAACACAAAGGCGGTTTTCGGCGAGACTATCGCGAATCCCGCGCTTACCGTTCTTGATATTGAAAAATTCGCAAAGGCGGCGCACGCTCACGGCGTTCCGCTTATCATTGACAATACGTTTGCGACTCCGATAAACTGCCGTCCGTTCGAGTTCGGCGCCGATATCGTCACTCATTCTACGACAAAATACATGGACGGTCACGGCGCGGCAGTCGGCGGCTGCATAGTCGATTCGGGTAAATTCGACTGGATGGCGCATAAGGACAAGTTCCCCGGACTCTGTACTCCCGACGAGAGCTACCACGGCATAACCTACGCCGAGAAATTCGGGAACGAGGGCGCATTTATAACAAAAGCGACAGCCCAGCTTATGCGTGATCTCGGTTCTACGCCGTCTCCGCAGAGCGCTTTTATATTAAATTTAGGACTCGAAAGTCTGCACGTTAGGATTAAAAGACACTGTGAAAACGCTCTTGCCGTTGCCGAATTTTTATCGAAAAACGAAAAGATAGAGTGGGTAAATTATCCCGGACTTGAGGGTAACAAATATTACGACAGGGCAAAAAAATACTTGCCCGACGGCACGTGCGGAGTAGTCAGCTTCGGCGTAAGGGGCGGAAGAACAGGCGCGGAGACGTTTATGAAAAATCTTAAATTATGCGCCATAGAGACACATGTAGCAGACGCTCGCACATGCTGTCTGCATCCTGCGAGCACTACCCACCGTCAGATGACTGACGAACAGCTTGTCGAAGCGGGAGTCAGCCCCGATCTCGTCAGACTTTCATGCGGACTTGAAAATTCGCAGGATCTTATCGACGATATTGCGCAGGCTCTTAATAAAGTCCTGTAAAGGGTGTGAATAATAATGCCGATTAAAATTCCGAACGAACTGCCTGCGGTCAAAACGTTAAACGAGGAAAATATATTCGTAATGACCCATACGCGGGCTGTCAACCAGGATATACGCCCGTTAAAAATTTTAATACTTAACTTAATGCCGAAAAAAATCGAGACGGAAACACAGCTGTCGCGTTTGCTCGGAAACTCGCCGTTACAGGTTGAAATCGAGCTTATTCACACGCGTTCCCATGAGTCGAAAAATACGTCTCAGGCTCACATGCTCTCGTTCTACAAGGTATTTGACGATATTAAAAACGAAACGTTCGACGGTATGATAATAACGGGCGCGCCCGTCGAACATCTTGAATTCGAGGAGGTCGAATACTGGGACGAGCTGTGCGAAATCATGGAGTGGAGCAAGACCCACGTATGGAGTACGTTCCATATCTGCTGGGGCGCACAGGCGGCTCTGTACTATCATTACGGCATAAAAAAATACAAGCTTGACAAAAAGCTTTTCGGAGTGTTCAAGCATAAAGCCGATTACAAGAGAGCGATTCTTTTACGCGGATTCGACGACGAATTTTACGTCCCCCATTCGAGACATACGACGGTAAAGCGCGAGGACGTGGAAAAAGTTTCCGAGCTTAAAATTCTCGCTTCGAGCGACGAGGCGGGGCTGTACGCGGTGATGACTCCGCAGGGCAGACAGATATTTATAACCGGTCACTCCGAGTACGACGGCGACACGCTTATGCACGAGTATTTAAGAGACGTCACGCTCGGCCGTGATATCGACGTTCCGGAAAACTATTTTCCCGACGATGACCCGTCGAGGGAACCGATTGTAAACTGGCGTTCGCACGCGAATTTGTTATATTCTAACTGGCTCAACTACTTCGTATACCAGACGACTCCGTACGATATTACGAAGATTTCATAAATTTAAGAGGAGCTGTACATGAAAATAAAAAGAATAACAGCGGTAATTCTATTCGCCGTCATGTGTATCTTTATGTTTTCGTCAGGTGCGTCCGCAGTTGAAGCGGATAAAAAGAATCAGCTTGTCGAATACTTCCCGAAGCCGATAGGAAGGATACCGACGTTCCCTGCAAATTTTTTGACGGGTAATTTCAGATTTGCAGGATAAACAATAATTTACGGGTGAAATTTATTGCTTCGGCGATCAGCGGTAAGCGGTCGGTGTGCGGTATTTTGTGATTTCCAACCGCTGCCGGGGGCAAAAAAATCCCGCACAGGCGTTTTTTTGTTAAACGTCTGTGCGGGATAATTTTTTGTTTTATTTAATTGTTAAAACAGTTTAAGCTCTTCGCATTTGTCGACGATTGCCTCGGCAATTATTTCATGTCCTGCCGGGGCGGGGTGAACGCCGTCGAGAAGCCAATGGTCTGCGGGGGCGGTTTTTTCTAGAGAATCGAATTTATCCATAAGCGGGATAAACGGGAGCGAGTATTTGTCTGCGACTCTCTTTGCGCTCTTCGCTCTCTTTTCCGTTTCGCTTCTGAACTCGTCCCATTTGTCCTGCGTTGCCGACGCTTTTAATACGAACGGCTCCAATATTATAATCGTCGCATCGGGCAGAGCCTCTTTTAACTCCTCGATAAGCGAGCAGTAAACTCTGAAATATTTTTCGTCCGAAACGCCGTTGGGGTCGTCGCCGAATTCGTGCCACACGTCGTTTATTCCGATAAGAATGGTTATAACGTCGGGCTTGACGTTGATGAAGTCGCGCTTGATTCTCGCATATAAATCAACGACTCTGTTTCCGCTGATTCCGCGGTTGACAAATTCAATCTGACCGGGGTATTTTACGCCGAGCTTGCCCGCAGTGAACGTGGGGTAGCCGTATGAGCCCCTGCCGTCATAAGAGTCGAAGCTTCGTCCCGCGTCGGTTATCGAATCGCCCTGAAATAAAAATTTTTTCATATATAAATCCTCCGTTTTTTCTAAGTTTATCACATATAAAGCCGTGTTTCAATACGGGGCTTGACATTTTTTATTATTAATTGTAAAATAAGCGATACTGCATCAGTATTAATAATTGAGGAGTTATCATGAAAAAACAGATACAGCTTTCAGACCATTTTACGTATAAAAAGCTGTTCCGATTTACGTTCCCGTCGATTATAATGATGATTTTCACATCCGTATACGGAGTTGTCGACGGTCTTTTCGTTTCAAATTACGTAGGGAAAACGGCTTTTGCGTCGATAAATCTTATCATGCCGTTTCTGATGATACTCGGCGGTCTCGGATTCATGGTAGGTACCGGCGGAAGCGCGCTCGTCGCAAAAACATTGGGCGAGGGGGATAAAAAGAACGCTGACAGATATTTTACGATGATGTTAATGTTCACGTGTATTCTCGGTGCGGTTGCTTCTGTTGCCGGATTTATATTTATGCCCCAAATCGCAAAGCTTTTAAAGGCTTCCGACGAGATGATGGGCTACTGCGTTCTGTACGGCAGAATTATAATAGGCTTCAACATTGCGTTCATGCTTCAGAACGTATTTCAAAGCTTTCTGATAACCGCCGAAAGACCGAAGCTCGGACTTTTTATAACCGTGGCGGCGGGATGCACTAATATGGTTCTCGACGCTTTGTTTATAGCCGGCTTCGAATGGGGAGTAAAGGGTGCTGCGATTGCCACGGGCTTAAGTCAGGTCGTCGGCGGGATAATTCCGCTCGTATTTTTTATGAATAAGAAAAACGGCAGTATTCTTCACACCGCCGCAACGCGTCTTGAATTCAAACCGCTTTTAAAGGCGTGTACAAACGGCTCGTCGGAGCTTATGAGCAATATTTCAATGTCGCTCGTCAGCATGATTTATAACCTTCAGCTCATGCGTCTTATCGGCGAAAACGGCGTTTCCGCATACGGAGTATTAATGTATGTTCAGTTTATATTTGTATCTATTTCGATAGGATATTCGATAGGCTGTGCTCCTGTCGTAGGCTTCCATTACGGCGCGGGTAACACGGACGAGCTTAAAAATATGCTCAAAAAAAGCGTGATACTGACCTCCGCCTCGGGTGCGGTTCTGACTCTCGCGGCGATTCTGCTGTCCGGTACGTTTGCAAAAATATTCGTAGGCTACGACCCCGAGCTTTATGAGCTTACCCGACATGCATTCAGACTGTTTGCGTATTCGTTCCTGCTTGCGGGCTTCAATATTTTTATGTCCTCGTTCTTTACGGCTCTGAGCAACGGCGGAGTTTCTGCGGCGATTTCGTTTCTTCGTACGCTTGTATTCCAGACCTCGTGCGTGCTTGTGCTTCCGATATTCTTCGGAGTCGACGGAATATGGTGGGCTATCACGGTGTCGGAGGTTTTTGCAACGGTTATATCGATTATTTTCCTGTTTGCAAAGAGAAAAAAATATAATTATATGTAATGAACAAACCGATGACCGAACCGATCTGCGAAGCGTTACTGCTTTTGGAGACGGTTCATGTGCCGTATTTATAAATTAAAAGGCTGCCCGAAAAAAACAGGACAGCCTTTTAATAAAATTCCATATCGGAACGAAAGTATATAAAAATAAACCCCAAAGACATAAGTCCTTAGGGTTAATGGAGCTGCTAGGCAGACTCGAACTGCCGACCTCGTCCTTACCAAGGACGCGCTCTACCACCTGAGCCATAGCAGCAACAATGGCGACCCGGAACGGGATCGAACCGTCGACCTCTAGCGTGACAGGCTAGCGTTCTAACCAGCTGAACTACCG